>JALYTT010000038.1 GCA_030854145.1 Chloroflexota bacterium
GCTGGACAAACAGGTGTACCGCAACCTGCAAGAGGTCACCCCTCAGGACCTGCAAGAGGTTGGTGACCGCTACGCCCTGGTCGCCGACCTGACCGGAAAATTGTATCCGGGCGCAGGCCTTGTCGGCGGGCAAGAGGAGCCGAAGCGGCGCCCCTACACGAAATAGGATGAGCGTTCTGGCATGTGCCGAGAAGGAGAAGGTATGAAGCGACTGCACGATGCGTGCGGCATAGTGGGGATCTATGCGAAAGAGCATGACGAAAGCCTTGATGTGCGGCGCTATCTCACGCTCGCGCTCACGGCCCTTCAGCATCGCGGCCAGGAGAGCGCAGGGATGGCAGTGTATGATAGCGAGGGGCATATTGCGCACCGCGTCAGTATGGGCAAGGTCCGCGAAGTCTTTGCTGATACCGGCAGCGGGCTGCCGGTGACGCACAGGGGGATTGGCCATGTGCGCTACTCAACCACCGGCTCAAGCTGTGTTGAGAACGCCGGCCCCTTCGTGATGGGTCAGCACCACAAGCAAAACTGGTCCATCGCCGTCGCGCACAATGGCGACCTGGTCAACGGCGCCGCCTTGCGCGCGCAGTTGCCCCAGGAACTGCTGGCCTCTACGACCGATAGCGAGGCCATTGCCCTGCTGCTGCTGCTGGCCGACGGCGAGACCCTGCGCGAACGCATGATCGCTACCTTTCCCCTGTTGAAGGGGGCCTACAGCCTGGTGATCCTGGCGGAAGGCCGGATCTACGCCATGCGTGACCCCTGGGGCATGCGTCCGCTCTGTATGGGGCGCATCGGCGATAGCTGGATGGTGGCCTCAGAGTCGTGCGCGCTGGACCGCGTTGGCGCGACGTTCGTGCGCAAAGTTGAGCCGGGCGAACTCATCACCATCGACGAACAGGGGATGCGCTCAGAGATGCTGATGCAGGTGCCGCGCAAGTCGCTCTGTGTCTTCGAGTATATCTATTTTTCGGACGCCACCAGCCGCCTCAATGATCGTTACGTCTATCTTGTGCGCGAGGCCCTGGGCCGCGAACTGGCGCGGGAACACCCCATAGAGGCCGACCTGGTGGTACCCGTTCCTGACTCCTCCATCCCGGCGGCTCTAGGCTATGCCACGACCTCCAACATCCCCTATGGCCAGGCTATCATCAAGAACCGCTACAGCGACCGCAGCTTCATCAAGCCGGATCAGCGGCTGCGCCAGTTAGAGGTAGACCTGAAATTCAACCTGGTCAGACCCAAGATCGCGGGACAGCGGCTGGTGATCGTGGACGACTCGATTGTGCGCGGCAACACCATGAAGCGCCTGGTGGCGGCGCTGCGCCACATGGGCGTCAAGGAGATTCACCTGCGCTCCAGCGCGCCGCCGCTGCGCCATCCCTGCTACTTCGGCATCGACATCCCGCAGGAAGAGGAACTGATCGCCGCCGGACGCAGCAACCAGGAGATCGCCGACTACATCGGCGTAGACAGCCTGGGCTACCTTAGCCTCGCCGGCCTGGGGCGCGCCATCACATCCCAGAACGCCCACTATGAGCCTATCCCCACCGACGACGCGGCGCGCGAGCTCCTACACAGGGAGTTCTGCTACGGCTGTATGCAACGCGGTGGTTGGCCCTTCGATCCACACGAAGCCGCTCGGATGCAGGGACGAACGCCTATCCCATTGATTCCAACAAATTCGTCGTAATGCTCTGTCAAGGTTCATTGCACGGGTACCAGGGCGATGCCCCCTCCCGCGTAGGGATTCGGCTTGCCGCATCCGGGTGGCAAGCCCTTAGGTCTGAGGGGAGGCCCCACAGGCACCCCAAGGGGTGCCTTGCACGGACGCGGCAAGCCGAATCCCTACGCGGATTGGGGCCATCTCACCTGTGCAATGAACCTTGATAGAGGAGTAGGGACCCTCCGGTAGGTAGCATTGCATATCAAGCAACGAGGAGAGTATGTATGCGTGTGTTAGTGGTTGGCTCAGGGGCACGCGAGCATGCGCTGGTATGGAAGCTGGCGCAGAGCAAGCGGGTAGATAAGATATATGCCGCGCCGGGCAATCCTGGCATGGCGAGTTACGCGGAATGCGTCTCGCTCGGCATCACCCAGATCACGGAACTGGCCGAGTTTGCCGAGCGGAACCAGGTCGACCTGACAGTTGTTGGGCCGGAACTCCCCCTGATTGAAGGCATCGCCAGCACGTTCCGGCAGAGGGACCTGCGTATTTTCGGGCCAGACGCGGCGGGCGCCTCGTTGGAGGGCAGCAAGGCCTTCGCCAAGCAACTGCTGACCGAGGCTGGCATCCCTACCGCGCAGCACCGCACGTTTACCGAGGCCCGAAGCGCGCTGGACTACCTGGAAGAGCACGGCGCCCCGGTCGTCATCAAGGCCGATGGCAACGCCGCCGGCAAGGGTGCCATCGTGGTGCCTGACCTGGCCACGGCCCACGACGCCGTCCAGCAGATGATGGTTGAGCGCGTCTTTGGCTCCGCCGGCGACGTGGTAGTCATCGAAGATTATTTGGAGGGCGTAGAGATCGGCTCGACCGCCATTTGCGACGGCAGCGATTACCTGCCCCTTGTCCTGACGCAGGACCATAAGCGCGCACTTGAAGGGAACCAGGGTCCGAATACCGGCGGCATGGGCGTCTTCACGCCGCTGCCCTTTGTGAGCCAGGTCCAGGAGGCGCAGGTCCACACCCAGGTTATCTCCGCCACCCTGCAAGCTCTCGCCAGGCGCGGCATCGCCTTCTCCGGCGTTCTCTACTCGAATATCATGCTCACCGAGCGTGGCCCGATGGTGCTGGAACACAATACACGCTTCGGCGACCCGGAGACGCAGGCCCAGATGCTGCTCATGCAGGCCGATCTACTGGATATCCTGACATGGACGCCAGCACAGGATACACGCGCGCTGCATGAGACATTGTGGCGCCCTGGATACGCCATCAGCGTCACGCTAGCATCCGGCGGCTATCCAGACAAATATCGTACAGGACTCCCAATCACTGGCATCGAAGAGGCCCAGCGCCAGGAAGGCGTACAGGTCTTCCACGCGGGCACCGCCACCCACAACGGCCACCTGGTCACCGCCGCCGGCCGCGTGCTAAGCGTGGCCGCCTCCGGCCAGACACTACGGGAGGCAGTCGGCCGTGCCTACGAAGCCGTGATGCAGATCGCGTTTGAAGGCATGCACTACCGCCGGGATATCGCCTATCAAGGCTTGCAAGCCCGATAATGTTGGAGCGTCTCATAAGGACGATGGCTTTTCGCAAGAGGAGGTTTTTTGTGGAACGTTTTTCATGGTTCATGTGGCACGCAAGGGGTAGGGGCGCCGTTTACAAGCCCGTGTGGCAGCCAGACGCGTATGTAGCCGCTACACGGGCTTGTAAACGGCGCCCCTACGAACACGCGAATCACACATGTTAACGAAATGAAAGGTATAACATATGACAGCGCAAGTAATCATTATCATGGGCAGCAAAGGCGATCACGCACACGCCGAGGCCGTCGTTAAGACGCTCCAGGAGCTGAAGATCGACTACGAGATGCGCGTCTGCTCGGCCCACAAGGCCACGCAGCGCCTGCTTGAGATCCTGGGCGAATATGAGCAGAGCGACACGCCGCGTGTCTACATCACCATCGCCGGCCGCTCGAACGCGCTCTCGGCGGTCGTTGACGCCAACACGCGCTTCCCCGTCATCGCCTGCCCGCCCTATAGCGAGCGCTTCGGGGGCATGGACCTGCTCTCATCGCTGCGCCTGCCATCCGGTATCGCCTCCCCGACGATCCTGGAGCCGGGCGGTGCGGCCCTGCTGGCGGCGAAGATCCTGGCCCTGGCGGATCACGGGCTGCGAGAGCGCCTGGTCAGCTACAGGCAGCACTTCGCTGCCGAGCTGGCGCAGGCAGACGAAGAGGTACGCCGCAATGGCTAGCAACGATGCCAACGAAGCTAGCGACAGCAGGTGGCTGCGCCTGGGAGTGCTCATCTCCGGCAGTGGCAGCAACTT
The DNA here is from genome assembly GCA_030854145.1 of Chloroflexota bacterium. Next base: position 4,001 of record JALYTT010000038.1, read on the forward strand.
GCAGGCGCTCATCGACGCCAGCGAGAGCGGGCGCTTGCCAGGGGTCGAGATCGCGCTGGTGGTGAGCAACGTGGCCGGCGCCCAGGGCCTGCAACGCGCGCTCAAGCACAAACTGCCAGCCATGTACCTTCCCTGGCGTCAGGGCCAGAGCGAAGAGCAACTGGCCGATCTCCTGCGCCTGTTCCAGGTAGACCTGCTGGTGCTGGCGGGCTGGATGCGCATCCTGAGCGCTGGCTTCCTGGCACAGTTCCCCCGCCGCGTCATCAACCTGCACCCCGCGCTCCTCCCCGACGACGGCACCGGGACGACCTACACCACCAGTTCCGGCGCACGCATCCCCGTCTTCCGGGGTCTGCACACCGTCCAGCAGGCGCTCGACGCCGGAGTGCCAATCACGGGAAGCACCGTGCATTATGTCACCCCGGAGGTTGATGCGGGCCCGGTGATCTGCCGCCAGGAAGTGCCCATCGAGCCAGGAGATAGCGAGGAGACGCTGCACGAACGGCTGAAGGTGGTGGAACACCGGCTGATCGTGGAGGCGGTGAAAAGGTGCCAGAACGTGGTATATTTTGAGATGGGTCTCTGAACCGGGATCACCAGACATGCTACACTCTAAGCGAACAAGAGAAACGCGAGTCAGTGGCGGAGCGAAAGAGGGAGCGGACTATGCCACCTGATCTGGACATCTATGGCCTGACCAAAAATCGCGATGCTATCACCATTAACCGATTCCTGGATACGTATGTGGATCGGGCAGCCAGCAACGACCGTGGAGACGAAGAATTGCTGATGGAACCACTCCTCCCCACACAACCAGGGACAGGGTTTGATGCCTTTGAGTCGGAACCAGCACTGACTTTGTCACACATCATTGATCGAGGTCTTGCCTTTCCTCGGCGCGCCTTTACCGTCTATCTGACCCCAAGGCGGGCCGATTTGACGAAAGTGATCCTGAGTTTTACTGCGGATGATCAACTCGTCCTGGGAGTCTCGCTGGATGACGAGGGGGCTATACCTGAGAATGAAAAGAGCGCGAGGGACATATTGGCCCAACTCGTGGAAGAGTATGGCTGCCATATTGGACTCATTCTGGTCGAAAGCCCACCACCCCGGAGTGAGACAGCATTTTACGCCCGCGCAAAGCAGCCGCTCGTGATCTTTTTTGGCACCTTGCTTGAGAACCCTCCTACCTAGCTTCTAATGACCGAGATCTCCTAGAAGCTGTTTCCTTGGAACGCTTTATTGACTGGCCAGGAGAAAATATAGGAATTTGAAGCGGCCCTGATCCCTTATGCTCTTGGCACTCGTTTTTTCTCAATCCCTGACCACTTTGCGCATATCCACCTTCCAGAAGGGGTGGGGTTTGCTAGTATTGCTCGCTGGAGTGTGCTTCCTTGGGATGAGTGAGTTTAGTTTGAAGGTAGGAGGAGAAGAAATATAACGATCAGCACCTAAGGTGGCGGTGGGTAATGGCAACAGCAGTCGGCAGGACAAACTGCTGGCGGGCGGAGACCTGTTGCTCAACGCGGGCATGGATGCACTGGCCTTGACCGGAGTGGGAGAGATGGTCGACATCGGCATCCGAGCCGGGATCCACCTGGCCGAACACGTGGGAGCATCCCTGGTGGAGCACGTAGCCGCAGATGCGACAGAGCACATCGTTGCCGATACCGCCGAGCACATCGTTGCCGATACCACTGAGCACACCGTCTCCAGTACGGCCGATCACACGGCAGCCGACACGATGCAGCACGCGGCCTGTAGCTTCACATTCCTGACGCAGGTGGCCACCGATCATGGCCAGCACGCCATTGGTACGCTGCACGTGGGCACCAAGGTGCTGGCCTACAACCCCAAGACCCACACAATGGAACAGGAGCCAGTGCTACACGTCTGGGTCCACACTGACAACGATCTGGTGGACCTGACCATCACCACGACAACGAAGGTACAGCATGGCAAGAGCGCTCACACCACGAGCGAGGTCGTACATACCAACCAGAAGCACCCATTTCTGACCATTGAGAAGGGCTTCCTGCCGGTGAGCCAGATCAAGGTGGGCATGCATATGTTGCGGGCCGATGGCAAGATAGGCGTGATCACCGGCTGGAAAGTTGTGCCGGGCGCGAAGACGATGTACAATCTGGAGGTCGCCCAGGATCACACCTTTACGGTGGGTAGTGGGCAGTGGGTGGTCCATAATTGTGGAGGAGAACTCTACCCCAATACTATGCCTGAAAAATTACCTGGAGAACTTGCGACCGCAAATAAATTAGGGGTAAAACCAGTAAAGGTAGGTGGTCCTGGTTTTGATGATGTTATCAATAGCGGTAAAGTAAAATGGGCTGTTACGCAAGATGGGGAGCTAAATGTGATTCAGCACTCTGTAAACGGCGAAGAAATAGCCCATACTGTACTAACAGGAGGGAATCCCGTATTAGCTGCTGGAGAAGCTGATATTGCCGGCTCTGGTGGTCAGTACATGTTGCTGGAAATTGATAATCAAAGTGGTCATTATCTGCCCGGTCCAGAGACTGAGGAAATCGGGAAAAATGCATTCCAAAGTCAAGGCGTTTGGGCTCCATAGTCTGTAGTTCGTTAAGTTTCATATGATGACAAAGATGTAGCGGCCCTCTCAAGGGAGGGCCGCATCCATCTACCAATTGAAACTTGACCCTTATTCAGAAGCGATCTGAATGGCAAGCTAATTGTTAGTCGACCCGCTAAGTACAATCAAGCAGCACACGAGAAATAGCACCCGCTTAATAAGCGCGTATAATACCGTGAAAGTAATGTGATTGTGCTTAGAGAAACGTGATTTTTTAAAGAAGGCATTCAGGGGAGACTGAGATTATGAGCCACCCAGGGTTATTGAATCACGTGATTCAACAAGAAGGCGCCCAGGCGTATGCATGGCTCCAAAGTGTGTGGGAAGGCCGGCAGAAGGTACCAGAAGACTTTAACTGGTTAGGGTTGGCAAAGGGAGCGGCTTTCAATGCTACCTCTCAGTGCGTACTGACTTCTTCCCCGCCAGATCTTGACTGGGCGAAGGTCGCGGTGGAAGTGTATGAGTATTTAATTAGGAAGGCTGATCCAAGCAGACGCAATTCATTAGAGTATTCGTTAATGCATCTTAGGGCATTCTGTATTGTGAGGCTGGGCGTTGTGGCTCATGATCCACTTTTAGATGTCGATCAACTTGTACAGTGGTTCTTCCGAGATCTGAAACTTGGGCCTGAGCAGGCGGCGCAAAAGGCTGCCTCCTGGAGAGATCTGCCTATTGACGAGATACGAGCATTGCGCCAGATTAAAAATAAGTTATCAGCCATGAAAGGCTTATATGAGAACAACATGCTCCCGCCAAATCAAGAACTACCGCTCTGGCTTTCACTGAGGGAGAAATTACCATAAATTATATAAGCAAAGATGCATTCTCGAAGAGCAGGGATCTCAGAAAGTCCGCCCATACTAGAAAGTGCGTGACATCCCTTGATCTCTAGTCACACGCTTTCTGGTATGAACGGCATGTTGCTCTCAGAGATGGCTCAGAGCAACCTGGGCCAGTTGCTTCGTGGCGGCCTCATTCTTCGGCAGGCTGCTGTCTGTACTATCCGTGGTCACCAGAGCTGAGACGCTCAAGATAACGTTATACTTGAGGACTCTGAGAATCCCGCTCTGGAAAAAGGCTCCGTCGCCAAGACCAGCGACGTCCTCAATTGGCGATTCAGCCTGGGAGGACTGTTTGACGTTAGTAAACCCAGATTGAGCACTAGATGCATCTGTCGCGATATTGAGCGCGAGGGCCAGATGGACAAGAGAATTCGGATCGGTCGCCGTGTAGAGACACAGCGTTGCCTTGATGTCTTTGGATGTGATAGCGTTGTCGGATGATGGTTGGCTACGCACTGTGGTTCCCAGCACGTGACCAACTTCCTGGGCTGTCAAGATGGAGCAGGCGTCGGTATTCTGGGACACGGTATGTGCGAAAGGGCTGGTGCAGCTTACGAACAAGAGACCGACCAGGACGATAGTGAGACGCAACGAGCGGTGCCGCCAGATGTTGTATGTACGCATTGATGATGAGTGCCTGGGCAGATCAAGGCGAGAGAGCATTGCAGATTCCTTTCTCCTATAGATTCCTTCTACAGTGGAGTCTTTTCATAAGACCAGTATAGCGGTTATGAGGCGTGTGTATCAACCCCAATGTGTAGAAAAGCTATGAGTTTCCTGATCCACCTGCATAGCCGGCATTCATAGCATCTGGCAGATGAACCAGGCGTGTACTTGCTTCCCATAAGCGCTGTTGTAAAGCTTCATCATGGGAACGAGGCAGAGATGCAATCGGGTGGCAGTTCGCGAAATACTGGCCGCTAACCTGCGCTACTTCGGGGGATGTGGCTACATAGAGAGTGGTGCGGGCGCCTTTTTCAGGACTGGAGCCAAGGCGCGCAAGGATAGGTCGCACCAGAGCCTGAATACGAGGGCTGACGTTGTTCATGCCTATGTTGGTAAAAACAAAACCTGGATGGACACAATTGAGGGTAATATCTGTGCCTGCCAGACGGCGCGCGAATTCGTATGAGCAGAGCAGCATGGCGAGCTTGGATTGGGCGTAGGCGCGCCAGACATTGTAGCCTTTCAGGAGTTGCAGATTGTCCAGGTCGATGCGGCCAGAGGTGTGGGAGTCGGAACAGACATTGACGATGCGCGCGGAACCGCTGGCTTTAAGGTGGTCGAGCAGCACATGCGTGAGCAAGAATGGCGCCAGGTGATTGACAGCGAAGGTCATTTCCAGGCCGTCTACAGTTTCACGTCTTTTGAGCATGAACACACCGGCGTTATTTACCAGCACATGGAGCTGGGGATAGCGCTCCACAAAGGTGGCACCAAGCTGGCGTATAGAAGCCTGCGACGAGAGATCGGCAAGCAGCAGAACAATGGCGGGATTGCCGCTGGCCGCGCGGATCTCTTGCAGTGCCGCCTCTCCCCTGGCCTGGTTCCGTGCGACCATGACGACGGTAGCGCCCTGCTGCGCCAGCGCAAGAGCGGTGGCTTTGCCGATACCGGACGTTGCGCCGGTTACCAGGCAGATTTTTCCTTGCATCTGCTCCCGATCTTTTGCTATCACAATATTCTTCCCTTATACCTTGCCGTTATCCTCGCCCAGCAGCGGCGGCGCTTTGTACAGGCGCGTGGGCGTCTCCGACAGGCGCATGGGGGAGCCGGCGAGCTTGATGGTGCCGGCGGTCGGATGCTCGCACTCCCACACGAAGCCGCGCGCCTGGATCTGGGGATCGTTGAAGAGCTGGCTGACGCTGTTGATGGGGCCGCAGGGGATACCGGCCGCGCGCAACTCGGTGAGCCAGTCGGCGGTGTCGCGCGCCATCAACAGGCCTTGCAGGACCGGGACGAGGTGCTGGCGATTGCGCACACGCTGGGGGTTGGAGATAAAACGCTCATCGCTGGCCAGTTCGTCGCGACCGAGCAGGCGGCAGAAGGATTGGAAGAGGCGGTCATTGCCGCAGGCGATCACGATATAGCCATCGCGGGTACGAAAGGCCTGGTAGGGGACGATATTGGGATGCCCGTTGCCATAGCGCTCGGCCTCTACCCCGGAGATCAGGTAGTTGGAAGAGACGTTGCCCAGCAGGGAGGCGGCGGCCTCAAGCAGGGAAATATCGATGCGCTGGCCCTTGCCGGTGCGGTCGCGCACACGCAGCGCTGCCAGGATCGACATGCAGGCGAACATCCCGGCGGTGATATCGGCCACCGGCGTGCCGACGCGCATCGGCTCGCCATCAAGCTCGCCCGTGACCGCCATGATGCCCGACTCGGCCTGGGCCACGAAGTCGTAGCCGGGCCGCTGGGCGTACGGTCCCGTCTGTCCATAGCCACTGACCGAGCAGTAGATCAGGCCAGGATTGAGGGCGCGCAGGTCCTCGTAGCCCAGGCCCTGCCGCTCCAGTGTGCCGGGGCGGAAATTCTCCACCAGCACCGTCGCCGTGCGTAGCAGGTCCAGCAGGTGTTCCTTGTCCTCCGGCCGGTTGAAGTCGAGCGTGATGCTGCGCTTGTTGCGATTGAGGCCCAGGTAGTAGGCGCTCTCGCTCACCACGTATGGCGGACCGAATTGACGTGTATCATCACCCTTGCCGGGCTGCTCAACCTTGATCACGGTGGCGCCCAGGTCCCCCAGCATCATCGCGCAGTATGGTCCGGCCAGCACGCGCGAAAGATCAATGACGACCACATCCGAGAGGGCAGCATCCATATTACTCTCCAGTCTCTGCTTGTTCAAGCACCAGGCGGCGCAGTTGGGCAACAGTGGTTTGCAGGTCACCGCTGATATACATGCCGGGAACGTGCGACGCGAGGTGCGTGTGTTGTATAAAAGCCTGGCCGCCAAAGACCAGGATACCGCGTGGCTCTGGCAGCGCCTGCAACTGGTGTCCCAGGTCGATCAGGGTAGCCAGGTAGGCCGGGATGGTGACCGAGATACAGATGAGCGCGGGATGCAACTGTTTGACGGTCTGCACGAGGCCTGCGGTTTCGATGCTCTGCCCAAGATAGGCCACGCGCACACCGGTGCGGCGCAAGAGGAGCGCCAGGATCATCGGCGCCAGTTCATGCGGCTCGCCAGGCGCGCAGCAGGCCAGAACCAGGGGACCGCTATCGGGAGTCAAGGTCACGTAGAGCAGGTTCGCCAGCAAGCCGCGGAAGAAGTTGCTGGCAAAGTGCTCGACGGAGACGGTGATCTGCCCCTTCTCCCACAACTGCCCGATCTGCCAGAGCGCGGGTGTGATCAACTCGCTGCATACCTGCTCGATAGAATGAATGCTCAGCATGGATGACATCAAGCGCTGGGCCGTGCGCTCATCGAGGGAGTTGAAGGCTTCAAGCAATTGCTCGCGTACAAGATACATATTATGTACGGCTGGCCAACGACTCAATGTCGGATCGTCACCTGGCAACCTGGGCGAATTTTGGGCCGTTGGTACAAGACGTGCCTGCATGGCATCCGGCTCGCTCTCGCCTGGCTCCGCTGCCGGCGCCTGTCCATTCTCGATGTGGATGCGAGGCAGCGTCACTTGAAATACCTGCCCGCTTCCCTGCCGGTCGCGGCCCCTCTCCTGGAGTTTGTGCGCCTGCTGGTATTCTTCATCCAGGTGCCGCAGCAGGGCGATGGCCTGGCTGATCGCCATCCCGCTATCGATGCGATCTTTGAGCCAGCGGATCAGCACGATATCGCGCTCCGAATAGAGGCGATAATCGTTGTTGGCACGCTCAGGCGCGAGAATCGCGTAGCGATGCTCCCACGCGCGCAAGGTGGGAGCGGGCACACCCGTTTGCTGTACGACAGCCTTGGTATTAAAGAGAGGGTTGTCGGGAAAACGCTCCAGGTCGGGCCGGGCAATGTGTCCATCTCGCACATTCATAAACGCAGACTCCCAGGGAAAGGCAATAGTATCTTAGTACTTGGCATAAGAAAACTATACCACACGACGGCAGGCTAAGTCCATAGTTTGCACATGTTTTGTTACATGTCTTGCATATAGAAACCAACGCCATCTATCGTAGGGACCCGATTTATCGCGTCCGGCGCAATAAATTGCGCGAATCCGCCGCGACGTGAGATGCATATGATACTCCATTCGCGCAATTTATTGCGCCGGACGCGATAAATCGGGTCCCTACGCGGTGGAGGTAAAATCTGCCAACCAGGAACGGCAGACGGATATTGCTGAAGGCTGACAGAATTTGCAAATTCTGTTATAAACACGTGCCATTAAGCACCCGATTAAGCTTGACATATTTATATATTGATGATAATGTATATTTAGTAAATAAGTATAGACAAAACCCGCTGCTGATGCTACACTGGAGCATACTGCACCGGGTTCATTAGAACGCAGGATCGCAAGAAAGGGAGAGCGCATGGCAGAAGATAGGCAGTTTCAACAGAAACGGTCTACCAGACCCAGGAGGGACGAGTCTTATGCTTCTCCAGACACTCTTCTCAGCCCGTCTCCAGTGCGCAAGAAGCGCAGTGTACCCATAACGGGGGACGATTATCTGGGGGAGGACGATCCTTCTGCGACGAGACCGCCACGACCAGGTTCCAGCGCCATCCGTCTCGGCAATCTGCCGACCGGGCCGCGCGCGCTCAGCACACAGGTACACCAGAACGTACCGGTGCCCTACCGGCGCGCCACGCAATCGCCGGTTACTACAACGAGCGAGGCGACTCCGCAGCGGCCCCGCAATACCACCATCCGCCAGAGTCCGCTGTACGCACCACCAGAACCGCCCAAAGAGCATCGCAGGGTGCATCTCTTGCTCCCCATCGGCATTGGCATGCTTGCCATGCTGGCCTTATGGGTCTTCGGGTCTCTCGTGTTAACATGGGGCCTGGCGCGCTATGACGATGTACGCTACGGAAACCCGCGCACGTTTCAGACGAACGCTGTCGTTGGTCATAACAATGATAGTACACTACACCCCAGCCACTTCATCGCCATTAACCTCAACCGCCATATCGTGGTCTACGAGATTATGGCCGGCGACCCCACCAAGACTATCACCTACGGCGGCCCATATCTCTACGGTTCCGGCGAGGATTTGACGCCCCCCATCCTGGAGTTTCGCGATGTCAACGCGGATGGCAAGGTCGATATGCTTATTCACCTTGGCGATCAAAACGTGGTTTTTATAAACACTGGCGATAGATTCAGACCCGCTACTGCCAACGACAACGTCCACCTGTGACACAGATAACATTTTCATAAAAAGGGCCAGGATGTACATGCGTCCTGGCCCTTTTAAGCTCTTCGTAGCTGCGCGATTGATCGCGCGTGTCAAGCCAGCCAACGCGTCAGGCCAGCACCTATCGACCTGGCCAGCCAACGCGTCAGGCCAGCGCAAGCGCGATCAATCGCGCAGCTACGAAGGATGCTTATATTATATGGTGTGGTTAGCGGAAGATGCGCCGGTAGTGTTCCGCGACCAGTTCTGTTGGGAAGAAGCGTAGCAGGCTAACGGAGACAAGCGCGAACGCCGCCCAGTCGAAGCCCGCGTCGATGGGTACACCCAGCACTGTTCCAACCAACGGGAGTACCGTGCTCATCGCAAGCTCGCCGAACAGGTCTGGAAAGAACAGCACTACGACTAATCCCCCGATGGCGCCGAAGAACAGTAATTTGCGCACTATGGACACGCGTCCATCGGCGATCAAGGCTCCAACGAGCTTCAACGTTTTTATGGCATGAAGAAAAACATCAAAACGTCCGGGTCGCAAGCGGCCCTCAGATCTACTCTCATCGTCTCGCATCATCATTTGTTGTTGCGTCATGAGCGGTACCTCCTGTTACTCTATATACGTAACAACCCACGCGCGAGTTTCTTTCTGTCCGTAGGGTGAGGCTTACCTCATAGACATTGTGCATAACCGTCGTTGGAACAGGGCGCCATTTCGCCCCCACTGTCGGATCTCTCCCTATTTTGTATCAACGGATGCGGCTTGCCCCATCCGGGGTCGCCAACGCGGGCGAGGCATTGTCGGCGGGCAAGAGGAGCCGCATCCGTCGCCCCTACGATTATGTATGAGTGCGCTCGTTCGCATCTTCTCAGGGCAGGCTGAGTATGCGCCTCACCGCTCCCTCAAGTGCCTGCTCTGGCTGTGCTTCTGACTCCAGGGCGCGCCAGGCGACGAAACCGTCTGGGCGTATAAGGACGGCCCCTGTAGCGCCGATACCATAGGTGCTTTGGAAAGTACCCTCGACATCCTTGAGTTCCTGCGCTGCGCCAACAGGAGAGACGACCAGTGGGAGGTTCAGGCGCTGTGCCACCCACCTCGCTGCATCATCCCAAACGGCATGCTCCGCACTGGTAAACAAGGTCCAGTTCTTTCCAAATAGATCAATGGTGGAAAACCGCGTGCCATTGCGCTCTAAGACGAGATGGGGAGCACGCGTTCCTGGCTCACCGTGTAGGGTACTCGGATGCTGCGTGAGTGGCGCAACCTCTGCCCCAGGTTCGAGAACGAGCGCCTTGCTGCGATAGCGGAAGCCAAAGATCAGCGAGGCATCATCCACCAGGGTATTTTCCTGGCTCCCCGTGCGCTGGAAGAAACGTTGAAGGGTCTGCTCGACGGTGAGTGTGCCGATGGGGACTCGCTCATCCGCGTAGGAATCCAGGAGTGCAGGACCGGCCTTCCCTGCCAGCACAAGCGCGAGTTTCCAGGCGAGATTGAAGGTATCCTGGATGCTGGTGCCAGCGCCCAGTGCTCCACTTGGCAGGACGGTATGCGCAGCATCTCCAACCAGAAAAACCCGGTCCTGGCGATAGCGCTCCGCCCAGCGTGCCGCCATGTCCCATGCCGCGACCTTCACCGGGTCCCACGGGTAGGCCGACAAGATCTTGATCGAGAGATCAGGCATGCCCACGGCGATGCGAATAAGCTCGATGCAGCGCTCATCGGTCAGATCCTCGCGGCACTCTCCACGCTCAGGATGGATCGCGGTATTGAAATTCCAATGCCGCTGGTTGTCAATCGGCATCAGCATCCCTTGTCCATCAGGTAAGCCAGGGTTGTTGATATAGCAGAGCATGATACGTCGTCCGCTCAGAGCCTCGTGTAGATCAGCCTCCAGGGACACAGTGATGACATGAGCAATCGTGCCGGGTCCCTGAGTAGGAACGCCGAGCGCCTCGCGAATATGGCTGCCAGCGCCATCAGCGGCAATCAGGTAGCGCGCGCGCACAGAGCGGACATTACCGGTCGTTCTCTCGCGAATGATGGCAGACACGCCCGCCTCATCCTGGGTAAAAGACAGCAGTTCGGTGTTGAAAAGAAGCTCGCTCCCCATCTGCGAAGCTGCGCTATGCAGGATGGGTTCGAGGTGATCCTGATCGATCAGGCACCAGGTAGTGGGAGAGGCGGCTGGCATGTCCGCGGGTCCACCCTCGTTCACCCGCATCAGTTCACGTCCTACCAGCGACTCGACGCGGAGCATCTCCGTATTACCAGCGGTAGGCGATTGGGCCGCCCGGATGGTTTCCTCCAGGTTGAGCATACTGAACAATTCCATTGCCCGCGGATTGATGGCACGCGCGCGGGGCAAGCGGGCCAGGGCCGGATGCTTCTCCACCAGCAGGGACGAGACGCCCCGCCAGCTCAAGAAGAGCGACATCGAGAGCCCCACCAGAGAACCGCCCACGATCAGCACCGGTACCTGGAGAGCCTCGTCTGCTCTCATCTCACCATTCATAGCTTTTAGTTCCTTCCCTTTTACAGCGAAGCACGCTATACAAACGGTCAGGATCGCCTGCCACCTGCTCCGCTTATGTGCTATACTACGAGCATATTTCATAGCAATCTGATATTTAGATTATCTAGATATCAGATTATCTAGATTATAAAGGGAGAAAGAAACGTTGTCAAGTCAACGCGCGCACTTGCAACAGGCAGTAGGAGAGCACTTCGGACGGCAACTGAGCGCCTATACGCTCATGTTTCATCAAGTGGTGGCTGAACATCTTGGATTGAATGCGACGGATCTCAAGTGTCTGGACCTCGCGCGCGCCGAACCGAGGCTGACGCCGGGCCGCTTAGCCGAATTGACCGGCCTGACCACGGCAGCCGTGACGAGTATCCTTGATCGCCTGGAACAGGCCGGGTTCGTGCAACGAGAGAGGGACCCCTCCGATCGCCGAAAAATTCTGGTGAGTCCGCTTGCAGAACGGGCAGAGGAGGTCGCGCGCTTATTTGCCCCGCTCGACCAGGCTTTGTCTCAACTCTATGAAGACTACACCACCGAGGAACTGGCCTTCCTCGACGAATTCGCCGTGCGTGTGGGCCAGATCCTCCAAAACGAGACCGGCAAGCTCCATGATCAGAGTGGCCTGAAAACAGCAAAGAAACTGCGCTAATCAGTCAACCGTCCTGGCGTGACCAGCCGTATAGCATGAACCAGAGATGTGAACGAACGGACATCGGGCGTCTGCGTATTCATGTGCCGGAAAGTGCATCCAGCCACCTGGCTACCTCGTTCCTCTCTTCAAGGCCCAGAGACTCAAAAAGCGCCTGGCTTTCCTGGGCCTGGGCGCGCGCCTCGTGGTAGTTGCCTTGCGCGGCCTGGATGCGGGCGAGTCCAAAGAGCGCCTGGGCGATAAGGTAGGGAGAGCTGATGGCGCGCCCGGTAGCCAGCGTCTCATTGAGGGCGGCCGATGCTTCGGCGAACTTCTGACGTTTAAGGTGAAGCTTGGCCAACTCGCACAGCGTCTCCCCCACATACCAGCGAGAATCTGTCCCGTAAGCCAGATCCAGACTCTCCTGCATATAGCGATCGGCCAGCTCGTAGCGTTCGCGCGCGCCTTCCAGGATGCCCAGGTTTTGGAGCACACTGCTCATGCGCAGGCGCTGGCCAATGGTGCGGGCGATATCCAGGGACCGCTGATAGAGCGCCTCGGCTTCAGGAAAGTCGTCCCGCTTCATGGCCAGTACGCCCATGTTCATGAACAGCGCGCTGATCCTTGAGCGGTGTCCGATCTTGTTGGCGTAGGCCAGGCCCTCCTGGTAATAGCTATCCGCCGCCGCATAGTTACCACCCCATTCCGCCTTCACACCCAGGTTCTGCAGCAACGCGCTCGCGGTCTCCCAATCGCCGATGGTGCGCGCCAGCTTCAGCGCCTCCTGGTAGAGCGCCTCGCCGCGCGTATGTTCTCCCAGGTGATCGGCCGCCTCGCCCAGGTTCTTCAATAGTACACAGATGCGTTGCTGGTCGCCAATCTGGCGGGCCAGTTCCAGGCCTTCCAGCAGGTATTCCCTGGCCTGGATATACTCTCCCCGGTTTGTGGCCACCTCGCCTCTATGCGTTTGCAGAATGCTCATGAGTTCGCGATCATCGATGTAGCGGGCGACCTCCAGGCCCTCGCGGTACAACTGCTCGGCCCGCGCAAGGTTCCCCTGGCACTGAGCACAGTATCCCAGATGAAGCCAGGTCAGAGCGAGTCCCTGCTGATTGTGCAGAGCGGTGGCGGCCTGTTGAGCGCGCGCCAGGTGCAGCTCGGCGCTGACATACAATCCCCTGGCTTGCAGAAAAGGTGTGAGTGCATGAACGCCACGCACCAGTTCTTCCAGCATCTCCCGTTCAAAGGCTAGCTGTAGAGCAGTGAACAGATTGTCGGCCTCCAGGTCCAGCGCATCATAATCGTGCTGGTAGGTCTCCATATATGCGACGAAGAAGGCTACCAGGCGCTCTTGCACGGTGGGATCACTGGGATGCAGGCGCGCGTAGTCGGAGATGGTCTGGTGCGTTTGATAGCGATCTGGACTGCTGCCCTCCAGCAGGCCGGCATCGGTGAGTGTATCAAGCGCCTCCTCCGGCAAGTGCGAGACAGCCAGGGCGGCCTCCTCGGAAAAGGTGTTTGGCTTGGGCGGAAAGACCGAGAGCGCCCAAAGAGCGGAGCGGGCCTGCTCATTCAGGTATTGCTCGCTGACACCAATGATGGCCTGCAATGAAAGAGGTGTGCCGCGCGCGAGGTTGGGAGAGGCCTCGACCAGCGGCTGCGGTTGGGCCAGGCGCAGGCGTTCATCGGCACGGCGCAGGCGCTTGAGTGCGGCACGCAAGCGGCGCGGCTGACCACTATAGGCCTGCATTTGCAGATATTTGCCGGTGAGCGTCAAAGCCAGCGGCAGCGCGCCGACCGAGCGCACCAGGGCGCGCACCTCCTCAGGCTCTTCCGCCACAACCTGGGGAACCAGTTGTGCCAGCAGCGCGACACCGTCATCCTCGCTCAGTTCGTGAACGACGACGGTACCCGTGCCGGCAAATTGCAGAGCAATCTCCGGGAAGCGCGTGGTCAGCAGGTAGGCACAATCAGGTCCGCCGACCTTAAAGTTCAGTGTATGCTTGATATGCCAGGCATCATCGATGATCAGCAGCATGCGACGCGTGCCGATGGCCAGGCGAAGTGCAGTTGACCACTCCTCGGTACTGGTCAACTGCGCCGCTTCAGCAGGCGCGAGACCCAGTAGCTTACCCCATCTTCCCAGCAGACCATCTACGTTGGGGTCGCGTCCCAGTCCGGCCCACAAGATGCCGTCGTGAAAATAGGCTTTGATGACGGGATCGTGCGCCAGTTCAACCGCGAGGCTGGTTTTCCCTACACCCGGAAGCCCATTGAGGGCCACCAATGCCGTGCTCGCGCCCTCTTCGCAGAGGCGCTGCTTCATACCAGCGAGCAACACATCGCGTCCAACCAGCCGCGGCGTTGCTGACCAGGAGGTAGGCAGGGCCGGGTCATACACAGGGGCCGGGGAGACAGGCGCCTGCGGAACCGCTGGGTACACCTGCCCGGAAATTGACTCGGCGCCTGGCTGGCTAGCGTGCGTGGACAGTCCCAGTTCCTGGGGCTTCTTCTCAAAGAAAGTGCATAGCTCCTGCCGGAAATGGGGGCCTGGAGCGGTAACCCCTCGCTCCCAACGACTGACATTATAGGATGTTGTGCCAATCTGCCCGGCTAGCTGGCCCTGTGACAAACACCGCTCAATCCGCGCACGTTTCAACTGTCCATTAGGGACTGGCCTGTCACCCTCTTTCACGCCGTACGCCTCCTCTTTTCCTGGTAGTTTAGTTCCCTGTAGACTAGCACCACGCCTGATTATAGCATATGAGGCGATAATACTGTACCGGTAATCCACGCTCTATTGACTCGCTCGCATGTTTTCTCTACAATGAGAGAGGTGTAGTTGTTCGATTGGCTGATGTCGAGTCGAGGTACATGATGGACCCTACTCTGGAGGCACAATTGGCGCAGGTCAAACCATACGAGCCGTGGTTTATCATTATGGGTGTCTTTGTGCTCTTCATCCTGCTCCGCGTGACGCGCCGGGGGCTGCGGCAGCGCGTAGATCGCATCGGCTACCGGCTCTTTGGCACGCGCGGCCTGCTCATCTGGTTCTGGCTCAACGCGCCAGGTGTGGTCCTGCATGAACTGAGCCATGCCTTTGTGGTGCTGCTCTTCAAGCCGTGGGGCTTCCGCGTTACCAGCATCACGCTCTTCCGCATCAGACCCATGGCGCAGGTCGGGTCAGGCGGGCGCGCGATGCGCGTTAACGGCCCACAATCGCTGCAACTCGGCGAGGTGCAGTATGTGCGACCACCACATAAGCTGATGAGTCACATTGGGGATGGGCTGAGCGCGGTCGCGCCCCTGTTCGGCGGCATTGGCGCGGTGATCCTGCTCTACTGGGTCGCCACGGGCTACCATATCTGGGATGTTCACTTGCAAATCCTGCGCCCCGGCTGGCCCTGGTGGACCCTGCTCTTCGCCCCCTACCTGATCCTGACCGTCACCTCCGAACTCTGGCCTAGCCACCAGGACTGGCGCGGCGCCCGCTGGCTGCTCAGTGGTCTCCTGGTCCTGCTGATTGTCATCGCGCTCATCCTCTGGGCCACCAACGCGGTTGTCTTCAACGCGCAACTGCTCCTGCTAGCCTCCTCCGTAGCGCGCAGGATCGATTTCGCGCTGATTGTGCTGCTGGCGCTGGACCTGGCCTTCCTCATTGTAGCTGATATTCTGGCGCGCCTGCTGCGCTGATAGGATGGCATACATGCCTACACCGCTGCTCATCATCATCTCTGGCCCGCCCGGCGCAGGCAAAACCACGCTTGGTCGCTACCTCGCGCAGGAGTTACACCTGCCCTTCCTCAATAAAGACGATATCAAGGAACTGCTCTTCGACAACCTGGGCTGGAGCGACCGCCCCTGGTCCCGCAAACTCGGCATGACCAGCTACGAACTGCTCTACCACTTCATCGAGGTCCAACTGCGCGCCGGCGGTTCCCTGATCACTGAGAGCAACTTCGACCCGCTTTATGCTGGCGCACGCTTTCTCTCTCTAAAAGAGCGCTACGGCTTTGAGCCCATCCAGATCCAATGCTTTACCGAAGGCACTGTCCTGCTTGAGCGCATCAAAGCACGCTCCACATCCGGCGAACGCCATCCCGGACACGAGGAACATATATACTACCACGAATTTGTCGATGTGTTGCTGCGGGGAAAGCTGGATAGCCTGGATATCGGCGGGCAACTGTTGGAGGTGGATACAACCGACTTCACAAAGGTAGACTATAAGAAGGTGCTGGACTGGATCATAGCGAAGACGGAGGAGGAATAGAGCCTATGCTCACGACAACCTCTCAGCGCTGCATGGCCTGCTTGCTACTGGCGCTCATCTTCGCCCTCGCTGGTTGCGGCCCGGTCAGTGTGAAGCAGATCACAGTGGTGAGCACGGCGGTCGCTGTTGCGCCCACACTTCCCGCGCAAGCGTTTCCTAATGCCGCCGGCCTGGATGCCTACCTCAGTCACCTGAACGCAAGCGGGTCGTTGACCGGGTCGGTGCTGGTGGCTCGCAATGACATGCTGTTCAGCAAGGGCTATGGCCTGGCAGACAGGGGCACACATGTTCTGGATACGCCGCAGACGCGCTTCCGCATCGGCTCGGTCACCAAGGAATTTACCGCGATGGCGATCCTGATCTTGCAGGAGCACGGCAAGCTGCATGTGCAGGATCACCTCTGCCTGTATATCGCGAATTGTCCCCAGGATTGGCAGCCGATTACGCTCTCCCACCTGCTGACACACAGTTCCGGCATTCCTGACTACACCAACTTTCCCGATTTTGTGGCCTCGTGGACCCAGCCCACCACCCCCGAACAGCTTATCGCCCGCTTCAAAGATAGGCCCCTGGATTTTGCCCCCGGCTCGGTCTTCAGGTATAGCAATTCGGGCTATGTCCTGCTGGGCTACATTATCGAGCGCGTCTCAGGGGAATCGTATGCCACCTTTTTACAGGAGCATATTTTTGCTCCGCTCAAGATGCGCGATACCGGCTACGACACCACACATCCAGCCCTTCCGCAGCATGCCACCGGCTATTACAGCGACTATAGCAAGCCCGACCCATATGATATGTCGGTATTCTACGCGGCGGGCGCCTTGTATTCCACGGTGGAGGATTTGTATAGATGGGACCAGGCGCTGATGGCACATATGCTGGTCTCGCAACAGGCGCTGGATGCCATGTTCACCCCGCATATCCCCTGCCCACCACCGGGCGCAGGTGGAGGCTGCTTACAGTCAACGGACCGCGGCTACGGCTACGGCTGGTTCATTGGCGCGGAACCTCTGGGAAAGCTCATCTATCACGTCGGCCGTATCGACGGCTTTCTCGCATACAATGGCTTCTATCCCGCGCGCAACCTCTATGTGGTAGTGCTATGCAACCTGGAGACGGCCGATGTGCTGAAGATTGGCCGTACACTGGCGTCGATGGTGACTGGCACTGGCTAACACAATCCTTACGATACGGTTTGACCGGCGACGCTCGCCTGTTCGTGTATCCACGCCACAAGATCATCATCGAGCTGCTGGCGGTCGGCCTCGAACTCGAAATTATGGTGGTAGGTGGGATAGGCTTGCCAGGTCTTATCGCGGCTGGCCAGGGCCTCATATAATTTGCGCGTGCCAGCGGGGATCACAGCTTTATCCTGCTCGCATTGGATCACGAGCGCGGGGATGGTGATACGCTTCGCCAGCCTGGGGACGGCCAGGCGCATACGCAGGATCTGCACCAGGAATGTGGCCGTCTGCGTGCGATGCCAGAGGGGGTCGGCTTCGAGCATCTGGATGGCTTCGGGGTTGCCGGTCATCACATCGGGTCCACCGGCCACCTGCCAGGCGCGCTTCGACTTGAAGAGGCCACCCATGAAGATGCCCAGGGTGTTGCCTACCGGCAGGCGCGAGCTATCCTGCACCCAGGGGTTGAGAAAGATGACGCCGGCGAGCATATTCCCGTAGCGGGCGGCAAAGTGCGTGGCGAAGATACCACCCATGCTGTGACCAAGCATATAAACGCGCGCCCCCGGATGGCGCTCGCGGATCTCGGAGACGACGCACCAGATATCCTCT
>JALYTT010000416.1 GCA_030854145.1 Chloroflexota bacterium
CCCTGTAACTACCAGGACGGCGAGGCAAGCCACGCGCTACGGGACGGTGCCTCTTGCGGGCACCCTGTCCTCTTGCGGCTCAAGCTTCTTCGCGCTCAGCTCCCGGTTCCACTCGTCGATGAGGGCGTCGATCATTTCCGGGGTCACGTTCTCCACAAACTCGTCGTTGGCCTGGAGCACCGGCGCGGTCCCGCAGGAGGCCAGGCACTCCGCTGTCTGCAAGGTGTAGTTGCCATCGGCGGTAGTCTCGCCGCGTTTGATGCCCAGCCGAGCTTCGAACTGGCTCACCAGTGTGTCGCAGTTGCGCAGGTAGCAGGAAATGCTGGTGCAGACCTTGATGACCTTTCTTCCCGGCGGGCGCTGGAAATACATCGTGTAGAAGGTCGCGACGCTCTCAACGTCGTCGAGGGTCATGTTCAACGCCTCGGCCACGCCCTGGAGCGCGTCGTGGTTGATATAGCCTTCCTCCGCCTGCGCGATATAGAGCGCGGGCATCACGGCCGAGCGCCCTACCGGGTAGCGGGCCGCGAGGTCGCGCATGCGCTGTTTTGCCTGTTCTGAAATCATCGATCAACCTCGCCAAGCACAATATCAATACTACCGATGGCCGCTACCACGTCAGCGAGGAAGCTGCCTTCGATCATCGACGGCAGCGCCTGCAAGTTGGCGAACGAGGGGGCGCGCACATGCATGCGATACGGCCTGGCGCTGCCGTCACTCACGATGTAATACCCCAGATCGCCCTTGGGCGACTCGGTGTGAACGAAGACCTCGCCCAGCGGCGGGCGGTACCCTTCGGTAAAGAACTTGAAATGATGGATCAGCGCCTCCATGCTGCCGGTGATTTGCCACTTGGGCGGCGGCGTGACCTTGGGATTATGGACGCGATAGGCACCCGTTGGCAATCCGTCCAGGGCCTGTAAGACAATTTTAAGGCTCTGCTCCATCTCCAGCATGCGCACAAGGTAGCGATCATAGACATCGCCTTTGGAGCCGACGGGGATATCGAAGTCGAATTTCTCGTAACCGCTATACGGCAGGCCCTTGCGGATATCCCAGGCGATGCCGCTGCCGCGCAGCACAGCGCCGCTGGTGCCATAGGCAATGGCATCTTCCGGCTTCAAAACGGCGACGCCCTTTGTGCGCTCAAGCCAGAGCTGGTTGTTGCTCAGCAGATCGTGATACTCTTGCAGGCGCGCGGGGAAGATGTCGGTGAAGGCGCGCACCATGGCGTCGAATTTGGGCGGCAGTTCGGCCTGTAGCCCGCCGGGGCAGATGTAGCTGGTCATCATGCGCACGCCCGAAATATACTCGAAGACATCCAGGATCATCTCGCGCTCGCGCATACAGTACAGGAAGACGCTCTGCGCCCCCAGGTCGAGCGCGTGCGTGCCCAGCCAGACAAGGTGGTTGGCAATGCGCTGGAGTTCCGCCAGCAGCACGCGCGCGTACTTGATCTTGTCGTTGATCTCATCCTCGATGCCGAGCAGTTTCTCAACCGCCAGCGCGTAGCCCAGGTTGTTGCAGAGAGGGGCCACATAGTCCATGCGGTCGGTCAGCACGAGGGCCTGGTGGTATGTTTTGTTCTCGGCGGTCTTCTCGATGCCGGTATGCAGGAAGCCGATATCGGGCACGGCCTTTACGATGGTCTCGCCGTCGATGGTCAACAGAAGGCGTAATACGCCATGCGTGCTGGGGTGCTGCGGCCCCATATTGATGGTCATCGTATCGGCGCGCAGCCCCTCATCCACTCCCCGGCTCTCATTGAGAGGATCGATAATTCCACTGGTTCCTAAAGGTGGTCGTTGCATAAGCAAGCCCTCTATCTCAAAGCATAGGCCAGGCGCGTCGCGTGCAGGCGTGATTACTCGCGCCCCTTCATGGTTCCCGGCTCCTGAGTTTCAGAAATAGTGCTGCGGCTCTCGTTGAGTTCGCGCCCTCCCGCTGTGCGCAGGGTCTGGCTGCCCACACCGGGGTCGGTATCGTAGGGTACCTGGCCGCCCCAGTGCGGCTCTGGCAGATCGAAGCCGGAGAGCGGGTAGTCTTTGCGCAGCGGATGGGTTGTCCAGTCATGGGGCATCATGATGCGGCGCAGGTCGGGATGCCCCGTAAAGGTGATGCCGAAGAGATCGTAGACCTCGCGCTCGTACCAGTTGGCCGCCGCCCAGACCCGCGTTGCGGTCGGCACAGCCGGATGCTCCTCCCCGCGTGTGCCAACACGTGTTTTCAGGCGCAGCACGCTCTGCTGCTGAATGCTCAGCAGGTGGTAGACAATATCGAAGCGCGGTGTGCGTTCGGGCCAATCCACCGCCGTTATCGTCACCAGAAATGTGTAGCCCTGCTGTCTCTTTAAATAGTCGCAGACCGCTAGCAGGTGCTCCGGTTTCAGTACAATGGTCTGCTCGTCGCGGTAATCAATGGTCTCCACTACAGCCTGCGAGAACCGCTCGCGCACGGCCGCTACCGCCGATACTGCAATCTTGTCCATGCTCTCTCGCCTTCCTCACCCTCGCTCCGTCTCCGCCGGACCCGCCAGCTTCATGCCGCTGGCCTGTAGGGGATCGGGCGGGTTGGGGATGCCTTCGCGGATCTTGCGTTGTAGCTCATTCAGACCGAAGAGCAGCATCTCGGGGGTTGGCGGGCAGCCGGGCACGAAGATATCGACCGGCACGATCTTGTCTACCCCTTGCACGATGGCATAGTTATTGAAGACGCCGCCGCAGGAGGCACAGGCGCCCATCGCGATGACCCACTTGGGTTCAGGCATCTGGTCGTAGATCTGCCGCAGCACTGGCGCCATCTTGATCGAGCAGCGCCCGGCCACAATCATCAGGTCGGCCTGGCGCGGGGAGGCGCGGAACACCTCGGCCCCGAAGCGCGCGATATCAAAGCGGTCGGCGCTGGCCGCCATCATTTCAATTGCGCAGCATGCTAGTCCGAAGGTGACGGGCCAGAGAGAAGAGCTGCGGCCCCAATCGATCAGTTTGCTCACCTGGGTGGTCAGAATGCCGAAATCTCCATCACGTGTGTGCATCGGCACCGCTCCGTGCTTGAGGCGAGGCGTCTGCGTGTTCGAGTAGGCCTGTACCGGCTCCCAGGGGTTCTTCAGTCCCATGTGAACGCCCCTTTTCGCCACACATAGATATAGCCGACCGCCAGGATCAACAGGAAGATCAATAATTGAATCAGTCCCAATAGTTTCAGTTGATGAAGCAGGACGGCCAGTGGATAGAAAGACACGATCTCGATATCAAAAGCAATGAATAGCATACCGGTCAACAGATACTTGACCGGGAAGCGCCGCTTCGGCGGCTCAATTTCCTGAATACCACATTCATACGGCGCCAGTTTCTCCGCTGACGGCTTCCTGGGACCCAGGACCGCCGTCACCACCATGACCAGCAGGCCAAAGAGCACAGCTAGCGTTACCATAATGAAGATGGGGAGTGTTGTGCCCATACGCGGGTTCCTTTATAGTTCTCTGTCCGAGGTACTATGTTCGCTCAGTACCTGGTGTCATAAATACACTACCTCGCTAGTATGGTAGCACAGCCCGTCTATGCTGTCAAATAAATGTGACGCTTGCTCAAGGCAATCGCATCTAAATTTTCAAGTGTCCTGTAGAGCGCATGTATACAGCAGAGCTTTAAAAATTGGCTTGTTATAGCATGGCTTGCAGAGCCAGTTCCCAAAATTAGATGCGATTGCCCTGGACGTTTGCTACCAGTCCGCGTAGGGGTAATGGCAGGCCCATCCGTTGATCCACTATAGGGAGCGTTTCGATAGATGGGATGTGGAACTGATTGCTTGATAGCATTGCATGTTTGTTGACACGGGAAATGTATTCATCTATACTTGGCGCGCTGGATAGACATTGATCTACGATAGGTAGCCGGCGGGTAAGCCTGGTTCCAGAAAGGTAAGGGGAAGCAAGAGATCCATATTCCACGTGAATATTCTGATAAAGATAGGCTCTACGTTGAGCAGTATCAAGAAGGGTGAGAAGATGACGGTTCAACTCTCTATGAAACATACCAGTTGAACCCCTGAAAGGAGCATGTGGATGGCAGACGAAGAGCAAACAAATCCCCCGCGTCTATCGCCCTTTGACGTGATACGACACGTCGATGAACACCTGGGTGAATATTGGAGCGCTCGTGAATTATACAAGCTTCTTGGCTATACAGAGTGGCGTAACTTCCATACCGTCGTCGTCAAGAGAGCGATGAAAGCCTGTGAAGAGAATGGACACAGCATCTCGGATCACTTTGTACAATCATCCAAGGTGATCACGAGAGGCAAAGGAGCAAAGCAAAATGTGATGGATATCCTTCTCTCTCGTTATGCTGCCTATTTGGCAGTCATGAACGGCGATCCGAAAATGCCGATTGTGGCAATGGGACAGGAATACTTCGCGGCTCAAACTCGTCGTCAAGAGTTGGCAGATCAACTCGCCGCGCTCCCAGAGGAGCAAAAACGTCTGTGTCTTCGTTCAGAGATATCCATCTACAATCGTCAATTAGCTGAGGCTGCTCATCAGGCAGGCGTCGTTCAATCGAGGGATTTTGCTATTTTCCAGGATCACGGCTATATGGGCTTATATGGTGGACTCAAGGCGAAGGATATCCATGTTTGGAAGAGCTTACAGAAAAATCAACAGATTCTCGATCATATGGGGAGCGAGGAATTGGCCGATAACATCTTTCGTGCCGCCCAAACCGACGCAAAATTGCGGCGAGAGCAGATTCAAGGGAAGCAGAGGGCAAATCAGACTCACTTCGAGGTAGGCAAAGAAGTTCGTGATACCATCAAGAGGTTGGGCGGCACCGTCCCTGAGAACCTTCCTACACCTCCAGAGAGCATTCAGCAATTACAACGGCGAGAGTACACACGACTCAAGCAGGATACGCAACCTTCGATATTTGATGATCTGGATGAATCCGAGCGAGAAGATTAAGCGAGATGCCCCAGCGTGCTCAGTTCTTTCTAGGCGTACGCTTGGGAAGGTTCGATCATGATGTAGTATCAACGCATGAGCCAGCGGCGCCTATACGAAATCAGGTATCCCTGCATCGCGGAGAGGCCTTGGTGTGGTTTGATTTCGTGTTGGGCGCCGCTGGCCCAGTACTCTCTTGCCCCTGGCAGCTTACTTCTCGATCGGCGCGCCGATCAGGCTGCCCCACTCGGTCCACGAGCCATCGTAGTTGCGTACATTTGGGTAGCCGAGCAGGTAGTGGAGCGCAAACCAGGTGTGGCTGCTGCGCTCGCCGATGCGGCAATAGGCGATGACCTCTTTGTCGGGCGTGACGCCTTTGCCCTTGTAGATGGCGCTCAGCTCGTCCGCCGACTTGAAGGTGCCGTCCTCGCGCACGGCTGTGGACCAGGGTACGTTGGCGGCTCCAGGGATGTGTCCGCCGCGCTGTGCTCCCTCCTGTGGCAGGTTCGCCGGGGCTAGCAGTTCGCCGCTGTACTCGCCGGGCGAGCGTACATCAACCAGCGCTACACCCTGGGTCCCTACCTTGCCGAATACGAAGTCCCGCAACGCGCGGATGTTGGCGTCGGGCTGCGCGGCGTGATACTGCGTGCGTGGATAGCTCGGCAGCTCGCTGGTGATCTCGCGCTTGTCGGCGAGCCACTTCACACGTCCGCCATCCAGCAGGCGCGTATCCTGGTGCCCGTAGTATTTGAGCAGCCACAGCGCCCAGGCCGCGAACCAGTTGTTGTTGTCTCCATACAGCACGACAGTGGTATCGTTGCTCACGCCGGCGCGGCTGAGCAAATCCTCCAGGTGCTCCTTGTCTACGGGGGCGCGTACGACCTGGTCCTGTAGCTCTTTCTTCCAGTTGAAGCCAATGGCCCCTGGGATGTGTCCCTGATCGTAGCCCTTTGTATCCACGTCTACTTCAATCAGTCGCACCTTGGGATCGTTCAAGTGGGCCTGCACCCAATCCGCATCAACCAATACCTCTGGATGGGCGTACCCTTTGCTCTCCGACATTGCTGCTCCTTTCATACTTTCACAAGAAAAATAGGTGGGTCATTTCTGACTTTGTTAAGCAACTTACTCAACAATAGTTTTCTATGTGGTGATAACATTGAAATGCGTGGATTTATTCCTGTCGGGCTTAGGCCAGGCTGAGGAAGCGCCAATAGCGTCAAGTGAAGTCGAAATGGAGGCCGTCCGGCGTCTGCGTAGGGGCGACGGCTTTTCGCAGGGGTAGGGGTTTTTAGAGCGCTTTCCACGGCGCCCCTACCCCTCGTGCATCTTTCGTTAGATGATACCTTCCCCTTCCATCCCTTTTCCAGGAGCCTGCAAAAAACCTACCACTGCGAAGGCGACGGCTTGCCTCGCCCACGTAGCCCGACGC
>JALYTT010000417.1 GCA_030854145.1 Chloroflexota bacterium
GTTTACAAGCCCGTTTGGCAACACACGAGATATGTCTGCCAGGCGGGCTTGTAAACCGCGCCCCTACCTCTCCTGACCGATTTTGGCATTTCTCCGCAAGAAATAGCCTGGTTAGCGGCTGCGTGCCAGGGCTTGTTTTGGTGGAATGTGGATGGGGCGGCCCTCTACAGCCAGCGCCGCCTCGCGCAAACCTTCGCTGAGCGTTGGATGTGGGTGGATCGTCTCGATAATCTCATCGACGGTCAGTTCACCATGCATGGCGATCGAGAACTCGCTGACCAGGTTGGTGGCATCAGGGCCGATGATGTGCGCGCCCAGGATCTCGCCATATTTACCCGTGATAATTTTGGTAAAGCCCTCGGTCTCGCCCATGGCAACCGCCTTTCCAATCGCCGTCCAGGGGAAACGCTCAACGTGGGCCTCCGGGTATTGTTCCTTGGCCTGGGCCTCGGTCAGGCCAACGAAAGCGATCTCAGGGAAGGTATAGATCGGGTTGGGCACGACGTTGTAATTCATGACCGTCTCGTGGCCCATGGCGTTGTCGGAGGCCACTTCGCCCTCCATGGAGGCCACGTGGGCCAGGCCGGCCCCGTGAACGAGGTCGCCGATGGCGTAGATACCGGGCAGGTTCGTCTCCATCTTCTCGTTGACGCGCACGCGGCCCCGGTCGTTGTCCAGCCCCTGCTCCATCAGGCGCTCCAGCCCACTGGTGTTGGCCTTCCGGCTCACTGCCATCAGCACATACTCGCCGTTGTAGCTCTGCTGCCCCTTGTCGGTGCTGGCGGTGACCTTCTTCTGGTCGCCGTCGTCTGCAATGGTCTCGACCTTCGCGCCGGTGACGATGCTAATGCCGCGCTTCGTGAGGATACGCACCAGCAGGCGGCGGACCTCTTCATCGACGGGCGCCAGGATATTCGGCAGCATCTCCAGGATAGTGACCTTTGTGCCGAGCGCGCCGAACATACAGGCCAGTTCGACGCCAATCACGCCGCCGCCGACGCAGATCAGGCTCTCGGGCGTTTTGGGCAGGTTCCAGCAGGTATCGCTGTTCATCACGTTGCGGCCATCGACGCCGGGGAATGGGGGCAGCAGCGGAACCGAGCCGGTGGCAAGGATGATCTTGTCTGCGCTGAATTGCTGCTGGGCGCCGCCGTCTTTGCTGACCGTGACGGTGCGCGAGGCATCGACGGTACCCAGGCCGTCGTAGACATCGACGTTGTTCCCCTTCATGAGCGTGCCCACGCCGCCGGTCATGCGCTTGACCACTTTATCCTTGTAGATGACGGCCTTACGCATATCGAAGGTCGGGGGCTGCGCCAGATGGATGCCCATCTCCTCGACGGATTCCAGTTCGTGCATCACCTCGGCGATGTGTAGCATTGCCTTGGAGGGGATGCAGCCGACGTTGAGGCAGGTGCCGCCCAGATATTGCTTCTCGACGATGGCGGTCTTTGCTCCCAGTTGGGCCGCGCGAATGGCGGCTACATAGCCGCCGGGGCCGGAGCCGATGATCGCGACATCGTAATGTGTACTTGCCATGATGCTTTACTCTCCTGCAATTTGAAAGTATACCTTCAGCGCCGCGCGCTCGCGCATCAACGTGACCCCCTCGTGGAAGCGCTCCAGTGGCAGGCGCTGGCTGATGAGGCTATCAACTCGCACCCGGCGACTGGTCAGCAGATCGAGGGCGATGCGCAACTCTGCGGGCGATGATGAGTAGGTACTGACGATAGTGATTTCCCGTTGATAGAGCGTCTCTAGCTCTAGGGGTACGGCTCCTGTATGGGCCGCGAAAAGGTTGACCGTGCCACCCTTGCGCACGCCCGCGACAGCTTGTGTGAACGGGCGTGCGCCTGGCGCGGTGATAATGATAGCATCGGCGCCGCGTCCTTCAGTATACGACATAAGTGCCGCTCGCAGTGCCTCTTCGTCTCCAGAGGCCTGCAAGACGCCATCTGCACCCAGTTCGCGCGCCTGTTTCAGGCGCTCCGGCAGCAGGTCGACACCATAAACGCGCGCATCCGCCAGGGCCTTGAGCGCCTGCATCATCAGCAGGCCGACGGAGCCCAGTCCCATTACTACCACGCTGTCACCAGCGAGCAGGGGGGTGCGCCTGACCGCGCGCACACAGCAGGCAAGTGGCTCGGTGAACGAGCCTTCTTCGGCGCTAAGGCTGTCCGGCAGGGCCAGCGTCGTATGCTGCACATGTGGCGCGGGGACGCGAATGTATTCAGCGAAGCCGCAGGGATCGATGTTCGAGGCCTTGAAGGAGGCACACATTGAGTAGCTGCCGTGGAGACAATAATGGCACGCGCCGCACGGTACATGGTGCGCCACAATCACCCGTTGCCCCAGCGCGAAGGCGGAGACTGCGCGTCCCCGTTCGACGACCGTCCCGGTCAACTCGTGTCCCAGCACAACCGGGGGCGGCGCCTGTTGCACGATCTTTACGATATCGGAGCCGCATAGCCCGCAACCATGGACGCGTACCAGCAGTTCCTGGTCTGTAATCGCCGGCAGTGACCTGCTTTCCAGGCGAATATCGTCATAAGCATAGTATGTTACTGCGTTCACAGTATACCAGTCATCCCTTTTGTAGTGTTCGCTGTCAGTATAGCACGTTTCTTGCGAGGATGAGCCGAACCCATGCGCGCTTTTCAATAGCCTATCTGGCCTAATATGGCCGGTTAGGCGGGATGAAATACTAACCTCAAACGTATGTATAAATGTATGGCAGAGAACGCCAGAGGCGGCTCTGCGACGACACTATCTTATTTCTATCAATATCTTTACGATCATCTGGCACACAAAGCGGTTGAGGTGGAGGGTGCCGGTGTATAGGATGGAAGTGGGTCGATTGAACCGATTTTTAATGAAAAGGGGTATAACTACAATGGCTACAACTGGCGAATTGAAGGCGATCATGCAGCAGCTTGAAATGGTTGATATCGGAGATGCTGCTCTCTACCTGGGGGAGGAGGCTATGGTACCAGAGGAGACGCTGCTTTCTACTGAGAACGCGTTTGCCTTTCTTGCTACTGTTGAAGAACATCTTGTACCATGTAATGCATTTCCTGCCAGTTGCTCCACGTCTCACCTGTAACTGCTAGAGCAACTGTTCATAATTACAACGCAGGCTCGGTACTATCTTTCTTCTAGATAGCACCGAGCCTGCGCTGTATCATTTAGTACCTGGCCTCCAGCAGCGTCTTGACCCGTTTCTCCCCATTTGGCATGCCGCTTGTTTTGATCTGCTTGACCACCGTCATGACATCGTATTCCACGCGGCGAATCTCGGCTTCCCAGGCGTTCTCATGCCATGTGAGGATGCCGTAAGCGGCGCGCAGGTCCTCGTCGCGCGGAATCCCACAACTGGCAACATCGACCAGCAGCAGGTGTCGCCAGCGCCGCATGTAGGCGATATGCAGGTGCCCAAACGCCACGGCGCCGATAGCAGGCTCCAACCCACCCATGAAATGTTCCAGGGTGCTGTCAGACGCATTGGGAAAGATGGCCTCCTCCATATTCAGCGGGTTGGCATGCACAATGAGCAGGTCACTGCCGCCGGCATTACTGATACGATGGGAGGTTGGCAGCTCGTGCAGGTAGTTGATCCCTACCTGCCCAATCTGCTCGCGTGTCCAGGAGACGGTGTTGCGTTTCTTCTCGCTCTTCTCCGGCGCCTTCGTCACTACCTCCTCGTCCACATTCCCCGTGATGACCGGGCAGCCCAGTCGTTGCAGGGTCTCCAATACCTGTCGCGGACAAGGGCCATTCAAGCAGAGATCTCCGGCAATCACGCGCTGATCGATTGCTGGCTGCTGCGCCAGATCGTCCAGGACCGCCTCTAATGCGACCTGGTTCCCGTGAATATCTGATATGACTGCAACTCGCATATGCTATCCTTTAAGTAGAGGCTCTCTGGACCATAAACGTCACGGCTAACCACAGATACTATACCGTGTGGGAACGCTGTTTACAAGCCCACGCGCTACGCTGGCTTGTAACTGGTACACATTGGGTTCAAACTCTATGGCAAAATTTTATATAATGTCATATAACCTCTCATAAGAATATGAAAGAAGAATGCTGATGATAAAAACTATCGGTGTCATCTCAGATACGCACATCCCGCACTTCAAGGAGTTGCCCGAAGCCATCTGGCAGCATTTCTCCGGCGTCGAGTTGATCCTTCACGCGGGCGACCTCTCTCTGCTATCGGTGATCGCGGAACTGGAGACGATTGCGCCGGTAGTGGCGGTGCAGGGGAATGTCGAGCACGAGGAGGTGTTGCTGGCGCTGCCGATCAAGCGCGAAGTTGTGGTGGGCGGTTGCCGCATCGGCCTGGTGCATATCCTGGCCGACGCGACCAGGCGCGCCCGCGCGGCCCGCCAGGAGTTCCCCACTGCCCGCTGCGTGGTCTTTGGTCACAGCCACATCCCCTATAACCAGGAGCACGAGGGCCAGCTCCTCTTTAATCCCGGTAGCGCCACCGACCGTCGCCGCCAGCCCACCTGTAGCATCGGCTTACTGCGTGTGGATGATCAAACCCAGGCTATACGCGGAGAAATCATATGGCTGTAATCAGGAAGGCAGCGAGATTTTGAACGGAAAGGTGAATCCTATGACCGAAAAACCATTTGACTGGCTTATTGTGCTGATGTGTCCCGTTTTTGGAGTCATCATGGTGATCGCTGGATTTGCTATGGGGCAACCAACGCGCATAGTCATGGGTGTTTTGTTTGTAGTGGCGGGACCTCTCGCTTTTGTTGCTCTTGCTAACGCGAGAAAGAGGCTCAGGAGATAAACGCTTTCATTGGACGCGCGTGTGGGCGTGGCGCAGGCCAGTGCATTGATTCCAACACATTCGCTGAAGAGAGCGCCATCATGCATCGTAGGGACCCGATGTATGACTCTGTTGGGAAATTCGGTCTAGACAACTAGACCAAAAGAAAGAGACAGTGACATGTGTGGCATTGCGTTATCTTACGAGCAATACAGATATCCTGATAGGGTTTCTCGACACGCAATGTGTTGTGCTAGCAACGCTTTTGCTTGTCTTGCCTGCATCACGTGCCTCTTTCCTTTGCCGGCCACTTGGTTCAACTGGCCTATACCTATTTTCCCAACAGAGTCATACATCGGGTCCCTACGTAGGTGGAAGCGCCTTGTTCCAACACGACATTACCTCATACAAACCTCACCAGCGAGCGATCGATGCTGGCGATAGTAGGGCGGCCCGCTAGCGCCATGGCGCGGTCGAGTTCCGTGCGCAGTATCTCCAGCACATGGTGTACCCCGTCGGCGCCGTTTACTGCCAGCCCCCATAGGGTGGGTCGGCCGACAAGGACGGCGCGCGCGCCCAGGGCCAGCGCCTTCAGCACATCGCTACCGCGTCGTATGCCGCCATCAAGGTAGACTTCGCAGCGTCCGGCCACGGCCTCGACGACTTCGGGCAGCGCTTCGATGCCGGCCAGCGCGCCGTCGAGCTGGCGCCCCCCGTGATTGGAGACGACGATGCCCGCGATGTTGTGTACCACCGCCAGGGCTGCGTCCTCCGCTGTGAGAATACCTTTGAGCATGATGGGCAGTGAGGTGACCGAGCGCAGCCAGTCCAGGATGTCCCAGGTGAGATTGCTGGAATCCCGCCTGCTCTTCATGACCTCAAAGAGCGACTCGCGGTCCTCCGGGGCCTCTTCTGGGTACTCTTGAACGAAATTAGCCTCGCGCCAGGGTTCTGGCGGCATGATGACATTGTAGCGTTTGTCGCGCTCCCTGTTGCCCAGGCGCGGCAGATCAACGGTCAGCACGATGGCGCGATAGCCAACCGCCTCTGCGCGCCTCACGAGGGCTTCGCTGATGCGCAGATTGGCATCGAGGTAGAGCTGGAACCAGAGCGGGCCGCTGGCGGCCTGGGCGATATCCTCAAGCGTGCGCGTGGCGGCTGTGCTGGCGGTGAACAGCGTTCGGGATTTGCCGGCACCCTGCACTGTGGCGCATTCCCCATCGGGATGGGCCATGCAATGATAGGCCGTCGGCGCGACCAGGATGGGCATGCTCACCGGGGTGCCAAGCACAGTGGTGCGCAGGTCGCACGTCGAAACATCCACCAGCATGCGCGGCCGCAGCCGGATACGTTCAAAGGCCGTGCGGTTCGCGCGCAGCGTCACCTCGTCCTCGCTGCCACCCTGGTAGTAGTCCCAGACCGCCGGTTCCAGTCGCCCCTGGGCCAACGTTTCGTATTCGCTGAGATTGATCGGTTCCATGTTGTGCTCCTTTATCCTCAGAGGCGGACGTGATGAATCATATTCCCTCCCGCGTAGGGACCGGGGCGCAGGCCAGCGGCGCCCCGG
>JALYTT010000418.1 GCA_030854145.1 Chloroflexota bacterium
CGCCTGGTCACATACGCGGGCGAGGCAAGCCATCGCCCCTACGGGAACCGGGCGCGAATGTGTACATAAAAAGGAGACCACATGTCATTCGACATCATCAAGGGGATGGCGACAACCCTGAAGAATATGGGCAAGAAGCCGACAACCATCTCTTACCCGGAGCAGGAGCGGGAGCTGCCGCCGCGCTTTCGGGGGCGCCATGTGCTGCATCGCTACGAGAACAATATGGAGCGCTGCGTCGGCTGCTTCCTGTGCGCGGGGGCCTGTCCCGCCGACGCTATCTATATCGAGGCTGACGAGAACAGCGAAGAGGCGCGCGTCTCACCTGGCGAGCGCTATGCTAAGGTGTTCGACATCAACATGCTGCGCTGCATCTTCTGCGGCTACTGCGAGGCGGCCTGCCCGACCGGTGCGATCACGTTGGAGAAGCAGTACAAGTTAGCGTCGTATTATCCCGAAGATACGATCTACCACAAGGAGCAGTTGCTGGAACCGGTTGGGCAGGCCACAGTAGGCTCGGCGACGGTCTGGTTCGAGGCGGCTCCGCCCGATGCTGAACAGCCGGTGCCGCAGCGCAGCCTGCTCTTCGATGGCTCGCGGGCCAGCGCCGCCGCTGTCGGCCTGGGCGATACGGCAACTGAGGAGCCGGTGCTGATCGCGAACGTAGAGCAGGACGAGGACCGGCGCAAGTTTGAGAAGAAGGATGGGCTGGAGATATGACGGCACTCACGATCTCTTTTTTTGTGCTGGCCATCGCCAGTGTGGCGTCGGCCCTGGGGGTGATCCTGTTCAGGAACGCGGTCCACAGCGCCCTCTCGCTGATCCTGACGCTGCTCTTTCTGGCCATGTTTTACCTGCAACTGGGCGCTATGTTCATTGCTGTTGTGCAGATCCTGATCTACGCGGGAGCCATCATGGTGCTGTTCCTCTTCGTGGTCACTATGCTGGCCACCGACACCAACGACGCGGAACAGGCCGACCGCATCCCCTGGCAGCGTGGGGTCGCCGCCGGGCTGGGCTTCGTGCTGGTCGCCGCCCTGAGCTACCTGCTCTTCACCGGCAAGACGGTTGATAGCGCAGCGCAGACTACCGGCGCGAACAGCCTCTCGCACATGGTACAGTCGCAGGGCAATATCGAGGCGTTCGGGCTGGCACTGTTTCACGGCTTCTCGTTCGCCTTTGAAGTAACCAGCTTGATTATTGTGGTGGCTATCCTGGGCGCGCTCGTGCTGGGCAGGAGGGCCTAGGGGCTGCGGAAGGGCGCGGACCGTCCTATTCGGAGGCTTATTTTTATGGACACATTACCATTATCCTGGTATCTGATAGTGAGCGCCATGCTGTTCTCGATTGGCGTCGTCGGCGTGCTGGTGCGGCGCAATCCGCTCATTATATTTATGTCAATTGAATTGATGCTCAATGCGGTAAATCTATCGTTTGTGGCCTTCTCGCGCTACCTCGATTCAGCGGACGGGCAGATATTTGTCTTTATCGTCCTGACAGTTGCTGCGGCCGAGGTCGTCGTGGGGCTGGCAATCATCGTCTCGATCTTCCGCACGCGCCACAACATCGATGTCGACGATATGCATCTCTTACGAGGGTAATTAGTCATGACAAATCTGACTGCATGGGTGCTGCTGATGCCCCTGCTCGGCTTCATCATCCTGGGTGTGCTTGGCAGGGCCATGTCGCGCCAGGCGGTGCTGACCGTGGCATGGAGCGCGGCGGGCCTGGCATTTCTCTTTGCCGCGCTCAGCTTTTTCTCGATGCTGGGGACGCAGCCGGCAACGGCGCGGGTGAGCGACATCGTGATCTATCACTGGGTCAGTTCCGGCGACTTTCAACTGGATTTCGGCCTGCTGCTTGACCCGCTCTCGGCCACCATGCTGATGGTGATCACGGGCGTCGGTTTCCTGATCCATATCTATTCAGCGGGCTACATGGAGGGTGATCCGAGCTTCTGGCGCTTCTTCTGCTTCATGAACTTCTTTATTTTCGCCATGACCCTGCTGGTAAGCGCGGACAACCTGCTCTTCCTGCTCGTTGGTTGGGCCTTGGTAGGCCTGGCCTCCTTCCTGCTCATCGGCTTCTGGTACCAGCGGCGCGCGGCTGTCGCGGCCGCCAGGAAGGCCCTGATCATCAACATCATAGGCGACTTCGGCCTGATGTTGGCAATCTTCCTGCTCTTCAAACACTACAGCACGCTGCTCTATGGCTTTGGCAGCGCGAACAACTGCATCCCAGGCAACGCTGGTTATGGCGTGCTGACCGCGCTTGGCTGCACTGCTGTGGGTCACACCACCCTGACCGCCATCTGCCTGCTGCTCTTCGTGGCCTGCGCCGCCAAATCGGCGCAACTGCCGCTGTACATGTGGCTGCCCGACGCCATGGAGGGTCCCACGCCGGTCAGCGCGCTGATCCACGCCGCCACAATGGTCACGGCGGGCGTCTACCTGGTGGCGCGCATGCATCCGCTGTTCGAGCTATCAACGACGGCGCTGACCATTGTGGCGGTCATCGGCGGCGTCACGGCGCTCTTCGCGGCCAGCATCGCCCTGGTGCAGCTCGACATCAAGCGCGTGCTGGCCTACTCGACGATCAGCCAGCTTGGCTACATGTTCATGGGCGAAGGTGTACATAACTACAGCGCCGGTATCTTCCACCTGACCACGCACGCCTACTTTAAGGCGCTACTCTTCCTGGCGGCCGGCGCGGTGATCCACGCCCTGGGCGGCGAACAGGACATGCGCGAGATGGGCGGTCTGCGGCAGCGCATGAAGATCACCTTCTGGACGTTCCTGATCGGAGCCCTGGCCATCAGCGCCATCCCGCCGTTCGCGGGCTTCTGGAGCAAGGACGAGATCCTCAGCTCCCTGCTGGCGCAGGGCGCGGCGGGGAACCGCGTCGCCTATGTGCTGTGGGGCCTGGGCCTGCTGACGGCGGCGCTGACGGCCTTCTACATGTTCCGCCTGGTCTTCGGCATCTTCATGGGCAGCTATCGCGGCACCGGGCCGGTCGCGCATGGACACGCGGTTACGGAGGAGACAGAGGAAGAGGAGCCAGAGCCCGCGCGCAGCAAGCGCCGGGCCGGTAGTGGCTTCTACGATATCTACGAGGTGCCGGGCATTATGACGGTGCCGCTGCTGATCCTGGCGGGCCTCTCGATCATCGGCGGCCTGGTCGGATCGTTCGCCATCATCAGGCTCACACGCTGGCACCCATTCGCGGCCTTCCTGGACCCGGTCTTCAGCGATGTCACCACCTTGCATACGCCCTCGTATACGCTCCAGTTGGTCTCAACGCTAGCCAGTCTTGTGCTGGCCGCAGTAGGTATCCTGGTTGCCTGGCGTATGTACCGCAGAGGCTTCGAGTACAAGGAGAACCACAACCCGGTCTATCAACTGCTCGTGCATAAGTATTATGTTGACGAGATCTGCATCGCGCTGCTGATCAATCCGCTGCTGTGGGTGGGCCGCCAGGCCTCGCGCCTGATAGAGGACGACGCGCTGGATGGCGGCAGTCGCGGCGTCGGCTGGCTGTTTCGCGGGACCAGCGGAGGACTGGGGCGCTTGCAGACGGGCTACATGCGTAACTATGCCCTGGCGATCTTGTTAGGTGTCGTTTTGATCGTTGTCTATTATGTTGTGAGGGGGTAGAGGTATGTTTCCTATCTTATCGCTGATCACATTCCTGCCTCTGCTTGGTGGGGTGGCGCTCCTGCTTATTCCAGGTGAGCGCAGAAATATTATTCGCTGGGCGGCGCTCATTATAGCCTGGGTGGAACTGATGCTTGTCCTGGGTCTGCTTCTGGCCTACGCGCAACCCAAAGCGCCAGACGTGACCATCGGCACGCTTCCCCTGGTGACAAGTCCTGCCGGGACAAATGTTTCAGCCGTCACCTTCCCGATCCAGGAACAACTGGCCTGGCTGCCTAAGCTGGGCATCGGCTATAGCATGGGCGTGGATGGTCTGAGCGTACTGCTCGTCGTCTTGACGGCCCTGTTGACCGTGGTGTGTATCGGAGCCTCGTTCCGCGTCGAGCAGAAGCTGAAGACCTACATGGCCTTCATGCTGCTGCTGGAGTGCGGCATCATCGGCGTCTTTGTCTCAACCAACCTGTTCCTGTTCTACATCTTCTGGGAACTGATGCTGATCCCGGCCTACTTCCTGGTCGGCGGCTGGGGCGGCGAGCGGCGCGTCTACGCAGCGCTCAAGTTCGTGCTGTACACCTCGGTGGGCAGCCTGATCATGCTGGCCGGCATTATCGGGGTGGGCTTCTATTACCAGCAGGCCACGCACGGCAGCTTCACGCTCGACCTGCTCACGTTGCTCAACAGCCCTGCCACGCTTAGCAAGAACGTGCAGATCTGGCTGTTCCTGGCCTTCGCGGCGGCCTTCGCGGTCAAAGTGCCGTTTATACCGTTTCATAGCTGGCTGCCCGATGCCTACACAGAGGCGCCCGCGCCAGTGACGGCCATGCTGGCGGGCGCGATGGCCAAGGCGGGGGCCTACGGCTTCCTGCGCTTCTGCCTGACGCTCTTCCCCGAGGCGGCTCACACCCTGGCGCCCATCTTCAGCGCGCTGGCGGTGATCGGCATCCTCTACTGTGCAGTGCTGGCCCTGGTGCAGAATGATATGAAGCGCCTGCTGGCCTACTCCAGCATCAGTCACCTGGGCATCATCATGCTGGGCATCTTTGCCTTCAACAAGGACCAGGGCGTGTTCAGCACACAGGGCGTCGAAGGCGCGGTCTTACAAATGGTCAACCACGGCATCACGATTACCGCGCTCTTCCTGATCGTGGGCTACATCGAGGCACGCACAGGCACGCGGCGCCTGAGCGATTTTGGCGGCATAGCGTTGCGCGCGCCGCTACTGGCCACGGTCCTGCTAATCGCCTGTCTCTCGTCGCTGGGTCTACCGGGTCTGAACAGTTTCGCCGGGGAGTTCCTGGCCCTGCTGGGGGCCTTTCGCGCCAGCACTATCTTCGGCGCGCTGGGAACCGCCGTCGTTGTACCGGCGGCCTGGTATATGATTCGCCTCTTCCAGGGGATCATGGAGGGACCGCGCCAGGTAGCCGGTGCCGTGGCCGTCGCGCTGCGCAAGGGCATTCTGACCGATACACAGTTGGGCGAGTTCGTCACGCTGCTGCCGCTGCTGCTCTTAATCTTTTATATTGGCATTCAGCCGTATCCGCTAACCTTCCTGCTGGAGCACTAATATGTCGTTTACCTTTATTGCATCCGCCGCCGATTGGGCGCGTATCGCGCCGGAGCTGGTGCTGATCGGCATGACTCTGCTGGTCATGATCACCGACCTCCTGCTGCCGCAGACAGGGAGAACGCCGAAGGAGCGGGGGGCGGCTAACTTTCTGGTGTTGCCCCTGGTGAGCCTGCTGGGCATCGCCGGCGCGCTGGCGGCCACGATTCTCCTGTTTATATTCGGCGACGGCCAGCGCGCCTTCTCCGGCATGATCGGCTCCGATTGGGGCTCGCTCTACGCCTATCTGATCATCCTGAGCGCCAGCGGCCTGGGTATCCTGCTCTCACCGGCGTACTTGAAGCGCCTGAACCTGGTCCACCAGGGCGAGTACTACGCTCTGATGCTGCTGGCTACCACCGGCATGCTGCTCATGGCGGCGGCCACCAGCTTCATGATGGTCTTCGTGGGCCTGGAGCTGCTCTCGCTGGCGCTGTACATCCTGTGCGGCTTTGTCACGCGGCGCCCTGGCTCGCAGGAATCGAGCATGAAGTATTTCCTGCTCAGCTCATTTGCCTCGGCCTTCCTGCTGTACGGCATCGCTATGATCTACGGGGCTACTGGCAGCACCTCGTTCGCCGGCGTCACACAGTTTCTGGTTCAGAGCGGCGCGCATCATACTGTGCTGCTGCTCGTAGGCATGGGCCTGCTCATCGTGGGCTTCGCCTTCAAGATCTCGGCGGTGCCCTTCCAGGCCTGGACGCCAGATGTGTACGACGGCGCGCCCGCGCCTGTCACGGCCTTCATGTCGGTCGGCACCAAAGCGGCGGCGCTGATCGCCTTCGCGCGCGTCTTCGTGATTGTGCTACACCCGGTGCAGGGGGAGTGGCGGGAGATTATCCTGGCCATCACCATCCTGACCATCGTCGGCGGCAACATCCTGGCCCTGGTGCAGAGCAACGTCAAGCGGCTGCTGGCCTATTCCAGCATCGCGCACGCCGGCTACCTCTTGATCGGCGTGGTTGCGGGCAGCACGGGTAACAGGCTGGGGCTTGCCGCCATTCTTTTCTACCTGTTCTGCTACACCTTCCTGAACCTGGGAGCCTTCGGCGTAGTCTCTGTGCTGGAGCGTGCTGACAACACAGGCAGCA
>JALYTT010000419.1 GCA_030854145.1 Chloroflexota bacterium
CCAGTCACCCACGGACGGGCCTGCTGGCGAGGCAAGCCACGCCCTACGGATTCGCCGCTCGCTTCCCGTCGGCGATAGCTTACATTCACGCCTATGGGGCTTGTCTCGCCGACTTCGTGTAGGGGCGCCGCTGGCCTGCGCCCGGCAAGTCTGTCAGGCGCAGGCCCCTACATCACATACCCGTGCGTATACAGCGAGACGGTGCATGAGCCGCCGTTGGCCTTGACATCGATCTGTCCGTTGGCGTCGAGTTGCAGGATGCCGCCGCTGTTCACGAAGCCGTTGGCGCTGGCGAGGTTGCCGATGGTCGCGTAGGCTGTGATATCCGTCGCGCCGTGTGGCGCCAGGTTGATGAAGCTGGCCACAGTGGCGCTGGTGAAGTAGGCCTTGTAGACGACGCCCAGCGCGCCAGAGGGGATGTTGCCGCCCACGAGCGTGAAGGTCGAGGTGGCGCCAGCGGCAATCGCGATATTGTTGAATTGCAGGTGGCCGGTCACGAAGGTCAGGCGTCCGGGTGGGGGAGCAGGCAGGCCGCTGCTCCCATTGGCGAAGGTGGCGATCACCACGGCATCCTGGGGGTTGTGCTCATCGAAGAAGAGCACGGCGCAGAGCGCGCCCACCAGGCCGGAGGTGCCGTCGATGTGGTTGGCGATGGGCACCCCTTGCAGGAAGCTGGAGGTGGCCTCGAAAAGCAGGACTGAGGCGGTATACGTGGTCGGGCTGAACGCCTGGATGATGCCGCGTCTGATGATCACGCGTCATCGGCCCCGGAGCCGGGGGAGACGATGTTATCGCCGCCCGCGCAAGCGTGGAAGCTGGCGGCAGTGTACCCCGTGCCGAGCAGCGCGTTGAGGTTCGTAGCGATGTTGGCGAAGGTCTGCGTCCCCGAGGCGTCCACGCGGCAGAAGGTACCATCCAGCGGGAGGGCGGCATCGCTGGCCGTCTGGAAGATGCAGAGCGTGCGCGGGTTGAGGTAGCTGCCCACCGGCGCGACCGTGCCGCCGTTGTAGCGACCGTAAGTGAATTCGAGGATATCGAGCATGAGGGTGGTTCCTTTCTGAACTAGATTTCGAGCCATTTCATGGAGGCGATCCAGTTGTTTGTGGCCGTTGCCACGTAGAGGACGGCCCCGTTATTGGGTGGTACCACCAGGATGGCGCCGTTAGTCAGGGCCTCCGTCATGGAACTGGCGATCACCTGGAAGGTATCGAACGTGCTGCCGACCGGGGTGACCGCTGTGTTGGCATAGCTGGCGGAGGCGATGCTGCTCGCGCCGCCAGGTTTGCTGTTCACAACGGTCGCGGCCGTGCCCAGGGCTGGATCGGTAGTAGTGAGGCCGATGGTATGGAAGTTGGAGCTGCCGACCGCCACACGTATGCTGAAAACCAGCAGCGTCTTGCCGGAGGCATTAGGGTTGAAGATCGACAGCCCTGTCGTGATGGTCCCGCCCGAGGTGAGTTTGCCGGTCGTTGTGCTGAAGCCCTGGCCGCTGCGAATGAAGTTCTGGATGTTGGCCTCGGTGAGCACCGCGTTGGCGGGACTGAGCGTCGCGCCGTTCACCTGGTTCAGGTTCACGTTCTGCTGGGCGGCGGCATTCAGTGTCGCCGTGGTCTTGAGGTTGCCGGAACCATCTATCTGTAGCGCCTGCCCAATGCCAGACGGATTGAGCGCGCCCACCAGCGCCGAACCATCGTTGTTCATATAGCCTGTCATAGAGATCCCTCCTATAAGATGTTGACGATGCCTGTTGTGTTCGTGCCGTTCGGCCCTCGATCCGCGTAGGGACCCGGCTTGCCGCGTCCGCGTGGGGCACCCCTTGGGTTGCTAGGTCGAAGGCCTGCCTGATTGTGTCCCAACCAGGCCGCGCAAGCGAGGCCCGCCCGGACGCGGCAAGCCGGGTCCCTACGCGAATGGGGTGCCCCACACGGACGACCTGGGCCGCCCCTCCCTCTCAGATGCCGCGATAGAGGCCGCGGAAATCGACGGCGGCGCCGCCGTATTCGTGGCGGATCTTGTAGGAGATGGCGTCCTGGGTGAAGTTCAGGCCGTAGAGCGGCTGGTCTTGAATGAAGAGCACAGGGTTGACCTGGCCGCCGACGAAGCCGATCTCGATGGTATCGATCTCCACGGGGTCCGCAGCCATAAACCATTGCGTGGCGCTGCTGAGCTGGGGCGCGACGATGGGGGTGACGTAGCCCATCATGGGATTGATGTCGTTGTTGGGGGAGCCGGGCACGCCGGCCGACTTTGTAACGACCATAGCGGTCCATTCGAGTTCCGGGGGCACGATCAGGAAGTGCGGGCGCAGGCCGATGCGCTTGCCCGCGAAGTTGGCCTGCTCGCGCATGGCGGTGACGCCGCTCTGCATGGCGGCGGTGGAGAGCGCGGTCGTTCCCAGGTTGGTGTGCGGGGCGCCTGTCGTGAAGAGCGCCGAGCCGTCGTAGATCGTCGGGTTGCCGGACAGGAAGGCGTAGACGAATTCGGCCAGCGTGTAGGCCGCGGCTACCGCCAGCTTGGTTGGGATCTGCTTGATGGCCATCAGGTCGTCGTTGACGATGGTCTCGCGCGAGACGGTCACGATGTTGCCGCGCTTCGTAGGTACGTAGGTCGCCGCCGTGTCTGAGAGCGAGATGCTGGTATAGGCCGTGTCTTCCGCGACAGTCGAGAGGTTGCCGAAGGCGCCCAGGCGCACGCGCGTCTGCTGCTTGAAGTCGCGGATGGGCACGACACTGCAAAAGTGCTGCCAGGCGGCGGGCCAGGCCTGGTAGTCCTTGAGCAGGCGCTTGTTCATCGAGGTGCCCAGCAGGTAGCTGAAGGAGGCGGTGGTAGTATCGGCCTCTGTAATACGCATGAGCGGCGCGTGCTCGGAGACGCGGATCTGGCCCAGGGTGGAGCGCTCGGAGAAGCCGGCAATCGAGGGGTCGCCGGTGACGCGAGCGTAGGCTTCGCGGATGCTGCTGAAGCCGCGCACGTTGCCCAGGCGTGTGCTGTCGATGTCGAGGTCAAACATGCGGTCGAAGGCGGCCTGAATCTTCTCGGCCTCGGTGATCTGCGTGCCGATCTCCGGCTTGGCGTAGCCGTGATCGCGCACCATGCCGGCCGCCGCCAGGTCCGCCATCATCTGCCGGCTCAGCGCCAGGTCGCGCTCAAGTTCGGCCATCTCGAAGACGCGGCCCTGGTAGCGTGTGCGCACCTGCTCCTTCACAGCCTCAGGCAGGCCGGCCTCGTGCAAGCTGCGCTCCAGGGCAAGCTGGGCGCGTTCCTGGCGCAGTTCGGCCAGCATGGAGTGCATCTGCTGCTCCCATACGCGCTGGATATCGGGCGAAGATGCTGTGGGAGAGGCGGGATCGTTCGTCGAGGAAGCTGGGGGAGTCGCTGGCGTGGCGGCTTCTGCGAACTCGCCGCTGTCAGCCATCTCCTGGGGATCATGCATGGGGGTTTCTCCTTGTGGGGTGGTGTAAGGCATCCCTGCGGCCTGTAGAATGCGCTGGAAGGCGCCACCAGCGCTTGGGCGGGTCACGATATCGCATGAATTGAGGGCCAGCACATTGGTCACCTCGCGCAGCGGGCGCCTGCTCGCCGGAGGCGGCGCGGAGTTTGTGGCCTCCCGCGTCTGCCAGGTGCCGAAGATGTCGATGGAGAGGCCGATCAAGGCCGGCTGACCCAGCAGGCAGGCCTCGCGCACCATGCGCCACAGCCAGTCGGCCGACTCCAGGATATGCAGCGTGGCGTCGACGCGTCCCTGCTCGCCTCCCCCATCCTGCGGGGAGACGAAGGCTGGCGAGTGATAGAAGCCGACCATATCGCGCACCGAGCGGGCCACGCTCTCGGCGTCGGAGCTGGCGTGATCGACATAGGCGTGCGCGTTCTCCAGCAGCCCGCCGATAGCGCGCAGGGTGGCCGCGTTGTAGTAATAGCCATTGAGGCTCGCGCCGCCGCGAATCACTGTCACGCGCACCTCGCGCCGGGCATCTTCCTGGGCCAGGTGTTGCTGGCCCTCGCGAATATACCCCTCGATGCGAATGCGCTTCATTGCTCGTTCACCGGCACCTTCCCATCCAGTCCCAGGATCAGCGTCGCCAGGTGGCGCAGCCGGTGGGTCATCTCTTCCTGGGTCGTATAGTCCTTCGCGTATGTCAGCCCCGCAGGCAGGTCCTGGTTGTCCGGGCTGGCGTGGACAAGCTCCATTGCCGCGCCGGCGAGTTCGCCAGGTGGATCGGCCATGGGCACATCGATGGTCGCGAGCAGCGTCTCCGCGTACTCCGGCGTGGACGCGTCGGGCAGGGAGAGTTCGCCAGGGATGAGCGGGTCGGTGAGATCGGGCAGCGCTGGCGAAGGCTCATCAGTGGGAGGTTGCTCCAGTCCTGCCGGGATCGATGGCGCGAGCAGGTCGGGCAGAGGAGGATCGGGTCGCGTGGGATCAGGGGAGGTGAGGTCGGGAAACGTGAGGTCTGTGCCAGCCAGGTTGGGTACGCTGAAATCTGGCATGCTGAATTCAGCCATGGGGCGATGCTCCTTTCCTTTCGTAGGGACGGGGACGCGGTTGTGGAAGAGGTGATGATGGGACTAAGGGGCTGTGTATAAGAGGCTGGTGGGTGAAGCTGGTTGTGCCTGATTGGTTGCTTCAAGAGAAATTATAACCGGTTGCTTGGTGAATGTCAAGGGGGGGCAGATAGCGCATCTGCGATCCGCGTAGGGGCGATGGCTGGCCCATTCGTTGATACGAAATAGGAGCGAGATCGTGTCAACTTCCAGGGATCGCGTGGTTGGAACAGGGCGCAGGCCAGCGGCGCCCCTACACGAAATGGGTTTATCTGTGCCGTGGAGGAGTCACACATTCGAGGCTCCTCCGCTCTCTCCCCGACAGAAAATATGTTCTAGGAAAAAAGGAGAAAACACACCCAAGAAGCAGACAGGATCGTCCTCTTTAAAAGAAAGAAAACTCACAACAGGAGGACGATCATGAATGCATTCGACCTATTATTAGACCAATGGACGCGACAAGTCAAGGAGATCTTTCCCAAGATGCATGTCTATCAACAAGAGGCTCTGGCCATGGGTGTTCTGGGTGTCATGCTTTCGGGGAACGCGGTGATGCGACGGGTGGCAGAGGAGGTATGGGAGCGAGGGAGCAGCGAGACCAAGCTGGTGAGTCATGAGCGACGGCTCCAACGGTTCGTGGCCAATGAGCGTATTGAGGTCGCGGCCTGGTGGAAGACATTTCTTGAACAGGTCTTACCCTGCTGGCAAGGCAAGCCGGTCACCCTGGTGTTGGATCTGACGCCCTATACGCAAGAGGCCACGATTGTCTATCTGGGGCTGCTCGTCCACTCACGAGTGTTACCGCTCGCGTGGCGAGTGATGCCTCAGCAAGAGAGCTGGGATCAGGGGCAATGGGAGATCCTTGAGGACCTCTTTGATGAGGTGGCCAGTGCTCTCTCCGCCTCGGCGTGTACGTTGCTGGCCGATCGCGGGCTCACGGGCTTGCCCCTCATCAGGCTCTGCCAGCACAGGAACTGGCATTATGTACTGCGCATCAAGCAGCAGGAGTGGCTCCGAAGGAAGTATCGTCATTTCTATCAAGACTGGCAACCAGCAAGTCTGTGTGCCAAGAAAGAAGGAGAGCAGTGGTGTGGACAGATCCTGCTCTGGCAAGAGCATCAGTATGAGACCTGGCTGAGTGCCTGCTGGGAACCCGGCTACGAGGAACCCTGGTTGGTGATTTCTGATCAACGGGCCTCCCCCAGACGGGTGAAGGAGTATGCCAAGCGCATGAAGGTGGAAGCCACCTTTCAAGATCACAAGAGTCGGGGCTGTTTCATTGAATGCAGTCGCTTCACCAACCGCGACCATTTGCATCGCTGGTTATTGGTCGTGTATCTGGCGACCTGGTGGATTGCCCATTTGGGGCGGAGTTGTCTTCATCATGGCCATCGCCAGGAGGTCGATCGCACCGACCGACGCGACAAAGGACTCTTGCGCATCGGACGTCTGTGGCTCAAAGCGATTCTCAAGAAGGCCACTCGTGATCTTCGATCGTCGACTCCTCACCGCGTCCCTGCACAAGTGGCCAATTGTTTCCCCTTTTCTCACCGCAGGAAACGCCTGTGGTTCTCCATCGACCTCCAATGACCCCTCTCTCCCTCTCGAACATATTTTCTGTCGGGGAGAGAGAGGCTCCTCCGCGGATGTGGCCATATTTCGTGTAGGGGCGCCGCTGGCCTCACCTACTCCAACTAATTCGCCATCGCAGCTTTTTTGGTACGAGACCGGGAGCCAGAGGCCGATGTTTGAGCCTTCTTGGTCCGAGTCTTCTTGGTCTGAGCCTTCTTGCGGCCAGAGTG
>JALYTT010000039.1 GCA_030854145.1 Chloroflexota bacterium
CCAGCACACGCGGCTCCTCTACCTCCAGACCCTCACGCAGGCGCGCCTGGCTATCATTGCGCAACAGCAACCCGGTCGCGCCGCTCTCCTCCAACAAAATATCGACAAGCGAAGGGAGCAATTGCTGCATGCCCAGGGTATGGACCTGGACAACCAGGATATCCGCGAAACGGTCCACAATCAGTCCGGGCAGGCCATCGCCCTCGGAGTGGACCAGGCGGTAGACGTTCGTGTGCGCTGGCTCGAAGACGCGCCGCAAGGCTAGCGCGCTGC
This sequence comes from Chloroflexota bacterium, assembly GCA_030854145.1. Next base: position 274 of record JALYTT010000039.1, read on the forward strand.
GCACGCGACCGCGCAAGAAATCGGCGTCGATGCCCTCATTGATGTTGGTGGTCAGGATGCGAATGGCAATATCTGTACGGGGATTATAGTAACCGCGCGCCACAAACTGGCCTGTGGCGGACTTGACATCGATCAGTCCGCCAGACTCAATCCAGCGCGGCTTCTGCTGTAAAGCGCCGGAGAAAACCCAGAGGTGCCCGGCCAGCAAGGGTTCCTCACGATGGGGCTTTAAGCTGGTGGTTGGATAATGAACAGGTGTTGACACGATATGCTCTTTCTTTGCTTCGCTACTATGCGAGAGAATTTTCATTATTATCGCATAGTGGTAAAGAGGTGAGCATGGTTGTAAATTTCATTTAGAACTGCCACACCGAAAGAGAACAAAGTTGTGTCTCTCCAGGATAGTTGTGCAAAGGGACCACTTTATTCCGCGATGAAGCCGAACAGTTTCAGGCCGATCCCGGAAAGGTGTTCGGCTTCGCCGGCATGACTTCCACAGGCAGCTAGCAGCGCTGGACAACACAATGGCAGGCAGCCTCAGGATTGGGCGACTTTGGGTGGCCAGCTCGGAACTTCGATACCGAATTGCCGGGCGTACTCCGAATTGAGCCGCTGCCAACCGAACTTCATCGCCTCGCCAGCAACGATGCGGCCGATGGGAGTTCCGCTGAGAAGGTGATCCAGAACATCGAAACACATGTGCCACCCGGCAGCACCCATTGAGATGAAGCGGCGATCGATGTCGTGCCACAGCGTCAGGCGCGTGCCGCCACCAAAGGCTTCGAGTTCCCACCGGATATCGTTGCCACCCCAGTTGTACTCAAGCACCTTGGGAGCGTCGGCTCGCATCACTCTTGTTTCGGAAACCTGCGGCGTGGGCGCTCCCACCGTGGTGAGCTTCACCGTGGTTCCAACTGTACCCAGGCTCCCATCGGTTTCAAAGGGAGCCCACTCGCGCAGATGCGTCGGGTCGGTAAGCGCTTGCCAGACTTTTTCCGGCGAGTGGCGCAGTTCTCTGACGAGAATGAGCGTCCACTTCTCTCCGTCCTTTCGTACCTGCGCCCCGCTGGCCGGACCCGGCGTGTACTGCTCGCGATCGGTCATCTTCTTCTCCTTGTCTTCTTTTTCGTTGGTGCTGATTGACCCATGTGGTCGAGGTGGCGTTCGAGAGCATCCACGTGAGCGGACCAGAACCAGCGGAACGGAGTCAGCCAGGCATCCACCTCCTGAAGTGGTTCAGGTTTCAGCCGGTAGAGCCGGCGCTGGGCGTCCACCGTGGATTCCACGAAACCGGCCTCGCGCAGCACGCGCAAGTGCTTTGACACGGTCGGCTGCGGCATACGAAGCTGACGCGCGATCTCTCCCACCGACTGTTGTGACGAGGCCAGGAGGCTCAATATCGCGCGGCGGTTCGGCTCCGCAATGATTTCGAACACAGATTCCACTCTCTTGGTATACTCCACCCTTAATAGCGTGCCAACTGGGTGAGCTGAATGAGGTTGCCGCAGGTGTCGTTCAGCATCGCAATGGTCGAGCCGGTCACGTCGGTGGGCGGCATCGTGAACTCGGCGCCGCGGGCCTTGATCCGCTCGTAGTCGCCCTTGACATCGTCGGTGTAGAACATGGCCGCGGGCTGGCCCTGTTGAAAGATCGCCTGCTGATACGCCCTGGCCGCGGGGATGTTGTTCAGCGCCAGTTGCAGTTCAGTGCCGTCCGGCTCCTCGGGCGAGGCCACGGTCAGCCAGCGATATGGGCCCTGACTGAAATCGGCCTTCTTGACAAAGCCCAGTACCTCCGTATAGAAGCGTAGGGCCCTGTCCTGGTCGTCCACGTATACCGTGGTCAATTTGATTTTCATTTCGTTTCTCCTTTGTCACGTTCGCGGTTTGGGCCGCGTTGTCTTCTTGTCTTCCTTTTCGTTGGTGGTGACCGATTCCATGTGGTCGAGGTGGCGCTGGGCGTCCACCGTGGATTCCACGAAACCGGCCTCGCGCAGCACGCGCAAGTGCTTTAACACGGTCGGCTGCGGCATACGAAGCTGACGCGCGATCTCTCCCACCGACTGTTGTGACGAGGCCAGGAGGCTCAATATCGCGCGGCAGTTCGGCTCCGCAATGATTTCGAACACAAGTTCCACTCTCTTGGTATACTCCACAGAGTATATACGTGTCAAGGTATATAAAGGCAAGGCCCAGGCCACGGTTTCAGTCGGCATGCGAGATGCACCACCTGCTCGAAATACCTCTTTATCAGCTCCTTCTTCTACGGAAGTCGGCATTCATTCAGCAAAAAGAGGAGATACCTCATCCACAGGACAATCAGCCAGATTCCAACAGTTTAATGGGTCTGGTACGCTTTTGGTGATGGGTAGTGGCTTCAAAACAAGGCGAGGAACACACGGGCTGCAAAACAGAGGGATGGATGAGAAGCAGAAGCCGCAGTCGTCACCTGCGATCCCGGTGTTAAAGCCGTGTCCGCCCCACGGCGGATTCAGGTGCGCGGCGTCGCCAGCCAGGAGGACCGCTACCGGTACATTGAAGCGTGACAGAGATCTACGATATCCCCCTGACAGAGGGCTGGAACATGAGAGCACCTGGCGTCTCTACTCCGTGTCTTCGCCCTTGTCAACGAGGACCATCAGCAACCCGCCGATCAAACCAAGATTTTTGAGAAACTGGATCAACTGATTGTCGCGGCCCGGACCTGGCTCTTCTTGCCAGAAGGGATGTCCCACAATCGTCGTCGGGATCATGCTGCCGATCAGAAGAGTCGCGGCGAACCTGGGCGCGATGCCCAGGCTGAGGAGGATACCTGCAAATATCATGACAGCGCCGTTGAGCACCACTGCCTGCTCTGGTTGTGGTATACCTGCTGCAGCAACCTTCTTGGGGCGGGCGCCCGGATTGCTAAATGCTCCCCAGCCACCAACGATGAAGATGCCTGAGAGGAGCATGCGAATGCCTGTTCGTATCATAAACGTGTTCCTTCTTAAATAGATGTAATCGGATGGCGTAGAACGCCATATGACCTCAAACCATATGGGCCACCACAAAATACACGTACCTCGTGCTCACTTCGAGGACAAATGCTGCCCAGGGTCATGGGTAAAAGAGTTGTACCCTGTAGGTGGCCCTCCACACGTCACCACGGCTACAGAGGAGAGCGTGGATCGCCCAGTGGCACATGCAAGTCCAGAGGACCAGAGGGTTTAAACTCACCAGCATAGGCACGCCGATGAATCTCTGCGAATGAGGCACCAGCCTGGTGAGCCGCCACTATCTGATCGGGATCGATAGGCATGCCAATGGGGTTGACGGCGAATTGCGGTGAGGTGCGCATCCACTCGCCCGACTCCTCCCAGCTCCCAAAGTTGTCGACTTGCAGTTCGACGCTGTTGCCGTCGGGGTCCTCATAGTAGAATGATGTGGTCATGCCATGATCGAGACAGGCGTGCGGCTCAATGCCCAGAGTCTTCAGACGCGTGTAGGTATGCAGCAGATCATCAAATGTGGCATACTCGAAGGCGCTATGGTGCAAGCCCGTGTGCATCAGCTTGTCGGGGTCCTCGCTCAACTGTGGTGAGACAAGTAACGCGAGGCGATGGTTGGCCTCATCATTGGTGAGCCAGGCTCCACCTGGAAAGTGGTAGTTTGGCTTCATGCCCACTACTGTGCTGTACCACGCAATCATCTCCTGAAGGCGCGTCGTCTTCAGGTTGATGTGGTGCAAGGTAGGCTGAATGCTGCTTGTGTCATCAGATACGTGTGACATGCCTTTTCTCCTCTCATGGTGTTGAGATGAGAGACATCTCTTCAATGAGACTTGTCTCTGCAGTGAGATGGACTCACCTCTTTTTTTGTTCTGCTTCTATAGCGTGTTACGCTCACCCCTACGCTTACTTACATCCGAACACCCACCACGGGATTGCGCAACTGACCAATACCTTCGATCTCGACTTCTGCGACATCTCCAGCCTGTAAAAAGAGAGGGGGAATACGTTTGAACCCCACGCCAGATGGCGTGCCCGTCGCAATGATGTCCCCAGGCTCCAGTGTCATCAGGGAACTGAGGAACGCGATGACCTGCGCCACCGAAAAGATCATCGTGGCAGTGCTGGCGTGTTGGACCACCTGCCCATTGACCCTGGTGGTTCGGCATAATTGACGCCGATACAGATGATTTTATCGGGGTCGGGTACCGGCGGCCCAAGTTCAACTGACGCGGCCTGGAACACTTCTGATGCATCAGCACCAGCATCAAGGACCTCGCGAGCCTGCCTGAAGACCTCGCGCAGGGTTGCAGGTCCGGCAGCAAGGAGTTGTCTTGTCGTCGTCTCATGGCCACCAGCGTGCCAGAGAGCCGTAACATCCACCACACGACCCTCGTGTTCCACACCTGCACGCCAGTTTCCATCCATATGACCTTGCACGCGGTAACTAACCAGTTGCATGACTTCGCTCCTCTCTCCACACTGAACTGCTATCCCAATCGTCATAGTCTTCCCATGGCAACACATCCCGCCAGAGAGGGGCTTTGCTTTCAGCGGGCGAGAAGACAAACTTCAGCATACGTCTGTGATAGTATATCATCAGCAGCCTCCCTAAGCATAGGTTGCCTGAATCTGGACAAAGCATCCCAAAAATGTGCAGCGTCTCAACACGGAACATCGAGATATTCTTGCCGCCTGCCAGGCTAACGATCCAGTTCGCGCTGCTCGTGTGGTGCATCAGCATATTCAACAGACCCTTGTTCATGTGATAAAAGTGCTTGAACAGAGAGAGAAGCATGAGAAGGCAGACAGCAGAAGAACCATTCAATACCTGTTTAGAACGATTTTGGTCGCACCTCTCTTCATAAGCCAGAGGCCCCCTCTTCGCTTTGAGAGAGGGGGCTGCTTGATCCGAGCATGCTGTTGTCTGAGACACCGGAGAGAGGCATTCTCATAGGGTTTTTCATGAATATTGTACTGGCAATGGTTCCCCTGGCCGTCGCTTTCGTCATGCTGGCGCTCCTGCAACAGAGCGGTGCGCGCGCCGGGCTGGCTACCCTGGCGACGGCGGTTGCACTGGCACTGTTTGTCCCTGGCTTCCACCTGGCTCTCGCCCAGATTGCTCTGGCGGCCACTCAGGGCGCAGCTACATCGTTGACTGTACTATATGTGCTTTTCCCCGCGCTGCTCCTCTACCAGTTACAACGCGTGAGCGGCAACATTAGCGTGCTGGCCCATGCCACAACGCGGCTCTGTCCTGACCGCCAGGTACGAGTGCTGCTGCTGGTACTCGGACTCTCCCCACTGATAGAATCGGTCAGCGGGTTTGGCGTGGGCGTCGTCGTCGTCATCCCTATGCTCACCGCTCTGGGTATCGAGGCTGTGCAGGCCTGCGTGCTGGGTCTGCTGGGACAACTGGCGGTGCCCTGGGGTGGCCTGGCGGTGGGTATCACGCTGGGAGCCAATCTGACCGGGCTCAACGCTAATGGACTGGGAGCCTCTACCGCGCTTGTACTGGCTCCCGTGACTGTCGGCTTCGCGCTGGCAGCGCTGGCGATGAGCGGAGGCACTGCCGGACTGCGCCATCTGTGGCCGGCGGCGCTGATCGCCGGGCTGGTCCTGTTTGCCGGCGAATGGCTCTTTAGCCAGGCACCCGGCGTGGAACTGGCCGGCGTCTTCGCGGCTATCCCGACAACTGTGCTGCTGGCTATCTGGGGCCATGCCGCCGCCAGGCGTACAAGGCAGAGTGCGATAACAGCAGGTAAACAGGCAGCACACGCTGACACTACACTCCCTGCGAGTAGCGAAGGGAGTGTGATGGATGACAACGCTCCAGATGCTCGACGCATGCTCCAGGCACTGCTGCCTTACGCCGTTTTGATCGTGGGCCTGCTCCTCTCGCGGCTGGTTCCTCCCTTCCAACTCTGGCTGCAAGAGCTGGGAGTCCTGACGCTTCCCAGCATCGGGCTGCACTTCCAATTCCTGTACAATCCAGGCTTCTATCTACTGCTTGGAGCACTTACCGCGCTGCTCTACCTGGGTCCGAAAGCGCGCGAGTTCCCCACGGTCCTGCTGCGAACCCTGCAACAATTTACGCCTGGCGCTGTATCTATCGTCAGCTTCCTGGCGGCCTCGCAGATTATGGGGGCCAGTGGCATGATAGCCGTGCTGGGGAACGCGGCGGCGACCCTCGGCGGCGGATATAGCTGGATAGCGCCCTGGCTGGGCGCGTTGGGCGGCTGGCTCACCGGCTCAAACGCGGGCAGCAACGCCATGTTCGCGCGCTTGCAGCAGGAGACGAGCATACGCGCGGGCCTCCCGGTCCACTGGGTGATGGGCGCGCAGAACGGCGCGGCCTCTATCGCCACCATGATCTCGCCCGCGCGCATGGTGCTCGCCACCTCCACCACAGGGATCGCGGGCCAGGAGGGTCAGTTGCTGCGACGCGTCGGCCCGTTGGTGCTGGCGGCGGTGCTGCTGATCTCGCTTGTGTTGTTTGGCATTGTGCTGGCGAAGCTCTCTGCGTTCTGAGGGCAAAGAATCACCATTACGCCTCTTCGCGCGCGAGCATCTCCAGCTTCTCATTCGCTTCCATAATCGGGAACGCAATATTGAGTTCACGCCCAAGCGCAGCAGCCTTTTCAAAATGCTCGCGGGCCTGAGCACCCTTGCCCTGTTTGTAGGCAATCTCGCCACGTGTAAGATGTGTGAGCGCGATATAGAAGTGTAAGCCCATCTCTATAGAAAGCTGTTCGGCTTGCTGGCAGTACTCCAGCGCACGCGCCAACTCGTTACGTGCTATGTAGACATCGCTGACCAGCAGTTGAGCAGGGGGCAGGCCGCGCTTGAAACCCATCTCTTCCCGCAGAGCCAGCGATTTGAGCGCATACTCCAGGCTCTGTATCGTATCATTGGACATACTAAGGCCTGACAGGTGACGATATGCCTCGGAGGCCGCCCACGTATACCCATGCTGTTGGGCGATTTCCAACACGCGCTGGTAATATTCTCTCGCCCGCGTCTCCTCGCCGTGCCTTTCATAAGTCAGCCCGGTATAGAAGAGAGACTCGGCCAAAATGCGGCTCTCCGCGATTTTTTCACTCAAGGCCGAAGCCTGCTCGAAGAAGCCACGGACCTCGATATAGTCACTGCCGCCCGTGAGCAGATTATGATAATACCGCGTCTGACCGACCAGGTAGAAGGCGCTGGCAATCCCAGCCTCATTTTGTATAGTTTCTGCCGCCTGGCGCGCCCGCTGGACGATAGAAAGCATACGATCTTCGTCACGATTGGTGAGAAAGTAGTTGTGGATAAGAAATTGACCATATTTGAGCAGAAAACTCATCTGGTCCACAGGCTGAACTTCCTGGGCTAACAGCCATTGTTCACCAGCCTGGAAAAGACGCAGGGCCTCGCCAAGCTGGCCCTGAAAGTAGTAGGCACTGGCAATCTCGCTCAACGCATTGAACGAGATTGCATAGCGTTCGGCGATGGCTTCCGCAGATAAAGACATAAAGAACACCTCATCTTCTGTATATGTATGGAGACAATATACAGCAGAAGTGTAGCGTTCGGCGCTATGAAACACATCACCTGAAAGGAGGATCGCGATGATACGCGCGAAACGCCTACTCGGATACTCAGAGCAGTTGCAGATCGCGGGCATACGCAATAGCGTGTGTACGATTGCGCGCTCCCAGCTTGCCATAGATATGTTTCAGGTGGGTCTTCACCGTGTTCAGACCAATAACCAGCGTCGTAGCGACCTCCGCGTTGGAGTGACCAGCAGCGAGCAGGCGAAGAACCTCCAGTTCCCGCTGGCTCAACTGCTCAGTCGGAGAACCGGCAATGATACGGTGGCTCTGGCCGGTTAGATGGCGACCAAAGGCTCGGAGAAGCCGGTCAAGGTAGCCAGGGGAGCAGGATGGCGCCGCAGGTCTCCCTTGCTGATAGGATCGGCGCAATTTTCTGAGCAAGGTAGCAATCTGTGTACCTTCGTCGATAAAGGTGCGAATATACCCCTGCGGCTCTGCCAGAACCAGAGCTTCCGTCAGAGCTTCTAGAGCCGGGCCGTCCTCCTCTCGCAGCTCATAGGCGCGGGCGATACTGAGGAGAAAGAGGATTTTGTAGCCTGAGCGTTGTGTTTGCTCGGCCCTCTTGAGCAACCCACGCAAGAGGGGCAGCGCCAGATCTGGTTCGTTACGTGCGAGCAGGGACTGGGCCAGTTGCTGATACTCGTCTTCAGAGCGCGCGTCCGGTTCCTCAGTTGGGTCCAGCCCACATGCCTGCGCCCAATCCAGCAGCGGGACCAGATCGCCCTGAAGGGCGCTCAGGCGCGGGCGGATCAGCTTCAGCCAGGCGATCCCACGCGTAAAACTGGCCTGGCGGGCCAGTAACTCAGCCTCAGCCAAAAGCTCCCACACTCGCTCACACTTGCCACACGCCAGTGTTGTGTACATTAGCCCGATATAGCCAAGCAGCCAGATTTTTACATCACCGCTACGCCGGCCCAGCGTGATGCCTTCGCTCAAATGGCGTTCAGCAGCCTCCAGATCGTTCCACTCGTAGCAGAGTTCTCCCAGGCCGATAGAGAGAAAACCCACGGGCGGCAGTTTCTCCTCACCCGCCTGCAACGCGTACTCCAATCCATCCTGATAGAGCGTACGTGCCTGGCGCAAACGGCCCTGAGCTACGTAGAGATTAGCCAGCGAACGCACTGCCAGCATGGTCGTACGCAGGTTGCGACACTGCTGGCTGAGATCAATCGCCTGTCGGTATGCCTCTTCTGCTGCGCGCGCCTCGCCTAACACCTCACTCGTCGTACCCAGGCTGTAAACAACCTCACCGCGCAAAAAGTGATCGTTCTCCGCCAGCCAGTGCAAAGCCTGGCGCGCGAGGACGATACTCTGCTCGATCCTGTCCTGGTAAATTGCGGCGCGCGTCCGGATGGCTGCAATCTCGCCATACAGCGCGCGCCGCCCGTCCTCAGACGTTTCAGCCCTCTCCAGGCAACGCTCGGCAGCGCACAGATAGCCTTCAACAGGCTCTGAACGCGAAGTATGCAGTTGCACCCAGGCCGCGAAGATGCAGAGGCGGGGATGCGCAAATACCATTTTCTCAGGCAAAGCGCGCAGCCATGCTCCCAGAACAGCTACCTCACGCCTCAGCAACACCTCGCGTCCCTGCCCCTCAATCAACCGAACTGCTAACACGAAATCCCGCGCACGCAAAGCGTAGGTGATCGCCTCAAGCGGCATCCCTTGCTGCGCATACCAGGCGGCAGCACGGCCATACAGCAACTCAGCCTCGCCCGGATAGCGCTGCTCCAGACGAGTACGCAGAAAGTCAGCGAAAAGCTGGTGATAGCGATACCACACTTGCTGCTCATCCAACGGATAGAGGAAAAGATCCTCGTGCTCCAGTTGTTGTAAGAGACGCCGACTCTGATCTTGTAATAACACCGCGTCGCATAATGCCCCGCTGCAGTGTTCCAGAATCGAACTGCGCAGAAGAAAATCACGCACCTGCTCAGATTGCTGAGCCAGCACCTCGCTGGCCAGATACTCGAAAATAGCGGAGTAATTTCCCTGGGGGTTGGGAGGAGAAGCAGCCCCGCTCAGCCCGGCACGCTGGGAGAGTGCAACCAGGGAGAGGCCAGTCACCCACCCTTCGGTGTACTCCAGCAACCTGGAGAGATACTCAGCGGTTGGAGTGCTGTCTGTAAGCACCCGGAGCAATTCCCCGGCCTCCTGCTGTGTAAAGCGAAGATCGGCAAAACTCAACTCGACCATAAGTCTCTGAGCGCGCAGGCGCGGCAGAGGGAGCAACGGGAGAACGCGGCTGGCGATGACCAGGCATAATTGCTCCGGTGCGTGCTCTAAAAGAAAAGTCACGCTTGCCTGTACTGGCTGGCTGGTCAGGAGATGGTAGTCATCCAGCACAAGGACTATCTTGCCAGCTAAGGTTGCCAGAGCATTCACCAGAGGGATCAGAAACGACTTCAGCGCCTCGGATTGCAATGTAGGCAACAACGTCAGCATATGCGTAGCAAGGTCGGGAGCGTGCTTTTGCAGAGCCGCGAGCACATACCTCCAGAAACGCGCCAGGTCGTTATCGCCCTCGTCCAGCGAGACCCAGGCCACCGGACAGGAGCATTCGCGTAGCCACGCGCTCAGTAATGTGGTCTTGCCCGAACCAGCAGGACCAGTCACCAGCAGCAGTTTGCGGTCAACATGCTTGCTGAGGAAGGTGATCAAACGCGGGCGCGCAACCACCGCAGACGAGAGCACTGGCGGTGCCATCTTCGTCGTGAGCAAAAAGCGTTGTTCTGGCCTTCCCATAGCAGGCTTACCAGGGGCGGTATTGAGCTTATCAGCGGTCCCAGTGAGATGTGCGAGAGTCAGTTCTGCGCTTTTCCCCAGATAGGAGCTACGCAGTGAGCCGCGCTGGCGACGATATGCGTACCAGTACCAACCCCCAGCCCGCCGCTCCTTGCGTGCGGTCAAACTTCCTGCAGGAGAAGCAAAAGCAAAAACGCGATGTTCATCCAGCCAGGCGAACCATTCCGGCGCACCAACTGGGATCGCCAGCGCACCATCATGCGTATGAAGCAGCCCCTGCTGCACCCTGGGAGTTGCGCGGGCCATACTGCTCACCCTTCCAGTTCAACAAAGTTACACAAAAGCTGATTGGTCTGAGGCACATACAAGAGCGCCAATTGAGCAGCATAGCTTCCATCTTCCCCGCCCTTTGAAGTGCTCTTGTCAAGTGCGAAATCTCGTCAGGCATCTTGGGAGCACCGCTCTTTTGTGTTATCATTGCAATATAACAACATTGCCCACGGAGTTAAAATATGAAAGCCGAAGATATCGAAATGTATCTTTCCCAACTTGGGCAAGAATTACTGAAACGAGGCATTCAAGAGCCTATCCATCTCCTTCTCATAGGCGGTGCCTATATGTTGCTGCTCACCAATACTCCACGCACCACTGACGATATAGACATTTTCTGGCTAGAGGAAGAAGAAGGACTCCAACGAGCGCTCCGCCCACTCCAGGAAGGAGTACAGGCTGTCGCAGAAGCACATCAGATCGACCCTAACTGGTTGAATTATATGACACAACTCCTCATGTATGACCTTGTGATCATTCCAGACGGGAATGTATGGAAAATCTATGGTCCACTCCATATTTATGCTCCACCTCAGGAATACATCCTCGCCCTTAAGATATTTGCCGGGCGCGAGAAAGACATCGAAGACTGTAAAATACTCCTTGAACAAGGAACAATCACGACACGAGAACAAACCCAATTAGTGCTTGATCGATATATATTACCTGATGCACAACAAAACAACACTGAAACAATCGAGAGGTCACTGAACCTCCTCTTTGGGAAACAACAGCAAGCGAAACGCGATGGAGCGGCAAAATGATATCTACTATGAAAACAGTGCAAACCATAGCACGAGCCTATCAACACATCTGTACAGGAGAAGAACCCTGGATTGCATTGGGCAACTTTAGGAACGCCTGGTATGGTTATGCCAAAGATCATCGAGCCGCTTTAGTCAGCGACCCGTTACTAGAACCAGAGCAACACACCACACACACCCGCCGTTGGGGTGCTTTCTGTGCCGCCTCCGTTGAATTCCTCTGTGGCTGTTATGGCGTTCCGTGTCCCGAATGGGCCTATCATCCACGATATATCCTCATCATACCCTGGTGGCCTGAACATGTCTATGATCTCTCTACCCGCAGAGAACTGATGCAGATCACCCCACTCCCTTTTGTCCAGCGTCATATTTTTTGCGGCAACCGACTCTTCCAAAATAAGTATGAAATGAGCGCCTGGGCCCAGGAAGCAAGAGCCAAAGGCATGACCAATCCAGGAGAAATTTTCCGCTATGCTCGTCAAAAAGAAATCAGCATTCATGGAGGTTAAGTAGAGAACGCTGTAATGAGCGAAAGGACAATGGCATGGAAACACCTCCACCACGAGAGTACTGGCCCACAACCAAGTGGAAAGAGGCAGATCCTCAAGCGATGGGCATAGATCCTCTTCGATTGTCACAGATGCATACATGTATCCAAGAACAGATGCCAGGGCTTTACGGCTTGCTTCTCATTCGTCATGGCTACCTCGTCTTTGAGCAGTATTATCAAGGGTTTCAGCAAAAGAGCTACCATAGCATCAGTTCGGCGACCAAAAGCGTCGTCTCCATGCTCGTGGGAGTTGCGCTGCACCGGGGTCTGCTCAAAAACCTTGATCAACATATGCTCGATTTTTTCCCAGAACAGACCTCTCGTGAGCACGATGCGCGCAAACAGGCCATCATCCTGCGCCATCTACTCAGTCTGCAAACAGGCTTTGCAAAAGAGGTGCCTCAAGAATACTGGCGCAACCCGGTCCAGCTTGCCCTGGACCGCCCAATGGAGCGCGAACCGGGCGAACAGTTTTACTACGACAGCCAGGGGACTGATATTCTTTCAGGCATCCTCACGCGGGTTGCAGGAGCAAACGCCGCCTCGTTTGCCGATAGCAGCTTATTCAAGACACTGGGTATCTGGCGCGAGAAGGAGGCACGCTTCACCTGGAAGCAGGACCCACGGGGGAAGCATAGCTGGCATCAAGATGCCCTGTGGGATGAAAAAGCAGGCTACTTATGGAAAGTGGACCCCCAGGGAAACAACACAGGCAGCTTTGGAGCACATTTTACAGCCCGCGAGATGGCAAAGTTAGGGTACCTCTACCTCAATAAAGGCCTCTGGGGTGGTGAACAAATCATCTCCCCAGAGTACATCCAGGCATCCACCCGCCCACACAGCATGGGGGGATGGCCCGTCCACGTCCCTTATGGGTATCTATGGTGGATTACACAACATGGGGCATATGATGCCTTCTTCGCATCCGGCTTTGGAAGCAAGCTGATATATGTGATTCCTGCCCTGGACCTGGTCATCGTCACGGTCGCATCCACTGAGCAAGCGCGCAAGGACCCGCATCAGGAGAAAGCCATCAGAGACCTGGTGCCACGCTTCGTTCTGCCAGCTCTTCTCGCCTGGTGAAGCAGGAGTCCCGCGACATCTTCGCGGGACTCCTGCTTTCTTATGATGATATGGATAATTGCGTGCTTGTTTCAGTAAGCGAAAGAACAGAATGAGCTATTTATCCACGCCCCCCTGCAACTTGATAGCGGCGATGATTGGATCGCTGTGGTGTTCGGCGAGGCGTATCTCAGCTTTGCGCAGGTTTAAGGCACTATTGATCAGAGCGATATGGGTATAGGCCTGTGGGTAGTTGCCAAGCGCGATATTATTGCGTGTATCGATCTCCTCGGAGAAGAGGCCCAGACGATTCGCGCAGGTCAGCAGGCGTTCAAACAGCGAGCGAGCCTCACTGACGCGGCCCTGCATGGCCAGGTTATCGACGAGCCAGAAGGTGCAGATGGTGAACGTGCCTTCGTGACCTGGAAAGCCATCCTCGTTGAGATAGCGATAGACGAAGCCATTCTCATCGGTCAGGCGCTCGATGGTGCGATCAACGGTCGAACGCATGCGCGGATCATTGGGCGAGATGAAGCCGACCAGGGGCAACAAGAGATTAGAGGCATCCAGGACGGGGACGCCATAGGCCTGAGTGAAGGCGCCCAGTTCGGTACTGTAGCCGTGAGTCAGGATATCGGCGCGAATCTGATCGCGCACATGCTGCCAGCGCGCGAGATCAGCCTCAAGGTTGAGCTGTTCGGCGGCGCGGATGCCGCGATCGAGCGCGACCCAGCACATTACCTTGGAGTACACGAAGTGACGTGAGTCGCCGCGCACCTCCCAGATGCCATCGTCAGGCTCGTGCCAGTGGGCGCACACATGCTCCACCAGCGAGCGCATCATCTCCCACAGGTGGCCATCCAGTTTCTCACCATAGCGCTCGAAGCCCCCCTGGCGCCGGTAGAGGTGAATGCAATCCAGCACCTCACCGAAAACATCGAGCTGCTTCTGCAGGGCCGCGCCGTTGCCGATACGCACAGGGCGAGAGCCGCAGTAGCCTTCGAGATGCGTCAGTTCCCGCTCAGTCAGATCGCGCTCACCGCGGATACCGTACATGATCTGCAAGTCCTCGCCATTGGAGTACGAGAGGCGCCGCAACCAGTGCGTGAATGCCCGTGCTTCGTCGGTAAAGCCAAGCACGTTCAGGGCATAGAGCGTAAAGGTGGCATCGCGCAGCCAGGTAAAGCGATAATCCCAGTTGCGCACGCCGCCAATCTCCTCTGGGAGGGAGGTGGTGGGGGCGGCCACAATTGCGCCGGTGGGGGCATACGTCATCATCTTGAGCACAAGGGCGCTGCGCTCAACCAGTTCGGCGTATGGTCCCTGGTAGTTGCAGCCAGCGATCCATTCGCGCCAGCAATGCAGGGTATGCGCGAGTTCCCAATCGAAGTTTCGCTCATGCAGCACCTGTCCCACCAGCTTGCGCGCAGCCTGAGCGCTGCGACCCATACCCAGGGCAAAGGCCAGGCGCTCTCCTTCGCGCAGCGTCACCTGCACCACAATAGAAGGATGTCTATCACTGACATCCTGTTCGATGCGCAACGTGAAGTCGCGCAGACGATATGCGCCCACGATTGCCAGGCCAGCATGCTGGTCTCCGCCAGAGATGACGGCGCCCAGGTTATCTGGCACGAGGTAAATCTCGCTCGGTGAGGAGGCATAGTCCGGCGTCACCTTGAGCGTCATGGTGACCGGAAGTTCACCATAGGTACACTCCACGATACGCACCAGGCTATGGCAGGAACCATCCTCGCTGGACCAGGTATTATTGTTCATGCCACGATACGGCCAGGCGGTCAGCGCCTCAACCGGCATGAAGTCGGTGAGCACCACTTCGCCGGTGGTGCTGGCAAACCTGGTCTGGAGCACATTGCTCCCGCGCAGGTAGCGCTGCGATCCAGGGATCGTACTATCCGTGGGGGCAACCTGAAAGTAGCCCCCCTGGTTCACATCCAATAAACGACAAAAAGAGGCCGGACTATCAAAGTCCGGAAGACAGCCCCAATCAACTGATCCATTTGGGGCGATCAGCACGACAGAATGACAATCACCGATAACGCCATAAGAAGTGATTGGTTGATAAGTGCGAGTATCTGCGTTTGGCCCGACCATACACGCCACTTCCCTCTATGGAACTATTTCTACAGCTCTTCTAAGACCTCTTAGCAAGATCCTTATATGAGGAGAGGACGGAGAAGACCGCCTTCTAGTAACAAGATATTAGTACCAACCCAAATAGGGGGGTCCTTGCGCTGCTATCTCTCTCTTCTATCATAACCATCGAATCTATTGGACTCTATGCGTAGGGGAACGAAGGACGGCCAAGTCTCGAAAAACCCCGTTTCATCGACATACGGTGCTGGACATAATAGAGTGCAGGTGGTACTCTGTAAATGAGTGCCATGCACCGTATCACTGCGTTGTTCAGGTTAAGACCTTCACGATAGCTCACTTCGTCACAGACTTTGGGCGAGGCTCTAGTCACTGGAGATAGGCGGTTAGCAGCAGGGAGAGACAATGAGTAAGTTTCAACAGATCATGCATCACCCGGCCGGGAAAATCGGCCTGACAGTAGGGTTGATATTTGGCTTTGTAGCAGCGACCATGGGCGAGGCCAGCAAAGCACTGCTGTTCGCGGGTCTCTGCCGGGTCCTGGCAGCGCGTTTTGCTCGCTAGAGCAAGCGTGTAACGCCCACAATTCATACGTTAGAGAAGATAGTATGTAGGGCGTGGCTTTGGCTCCCCTTGCCCGCCGACAATGCCTCACCGTCCTGTGAGTGTCAGGACGGCGAGCCGAAGCCACGCCCTACGGGATTTTATCAGGCGCCTATGGCTTCCAGGATAGCGTCGAAGGGTTGAGCGACACAGGTAAACATGGGCGTATCACGCAAGGTGTAGGAGCTGGCTTCGGTTTCACGCAGGGCCTGCACCAGATCCAGGAAATCACTTACGCTATCCGACTCGAAGGCCACGACAAATTCCTGGTCATCCAGCCCATACGAATAGGTCGTATTCAGCGTGATCTGCGGGTACGTCAGGCCCAGGCGAATATGCTCGTTCATCATTCGCTTGCGATCCTCCAGAGGCAGCGCGTACCAGGCGCGGGTCTTCACAAATGGATACACGAAGAGGTACTTCTTATCCTCAGGCGCAATCACCAGGCGCGGGTCATGGGCGCCGCGCGCGTTTTTGCCGACATAGATAGAACGCTTGGTCATAGACAGGAAAGACTGGGACTCGCGCAGGTAGGGACCAATGATGCTGCGGCGCAGCCTGCTGCTCAGCGCCTGCACATGCTCTATCTCATACGTCGCCTGCCAGAGCATTAGATCGCAATCGGTACGCAAACCATAGAGGCTATAGCTGCGTAAAAGAGAGGACTCCGCGTATTCATCATAGATAGCCAGCGCTTCCTGTTTCCCCTGCAGGCGTGTCTGCTCCGAGAGCAATTGCCACTGGGGATCGAGCTTATAGAAGGCGAAACGCACCAGTTGGCGCGGCTGCTTCGTTTTCTGCCCATCAGCAGCCTGTTCGGGCTGAGCAGTTGTTGTGTGCTGTGCCATTATTCTCCCTCATAGTACTGTATAATAGATGCCACCAGGCCGTCTATCGTAAATTCTCTGGCCTCGATATGGACAGCCAGACCCAGTTCGCGCGCCGTCTGCGAGGTGATGGGGCCGATACAGGCGATACGCACATCTTGCAGCAGCGAGTGGACAGACTGGTTCGTCGTGGGTTCTACGCAACGTTCAAGCCACTGCACAAAATGGCGCACAGTAGATGAACTGGTAAAGGTTAAGATGTCGAGCTGGTGAGTCTGCAAGAGCCGCAAGACCGCGCGGCCCCGCTCATCATCGCTGGCAGCAGGCAGCGTGCGATAGGCGGCCACCTCATCCACCTGCATACCAGCTCGCTGCAGGTCGGTGATCAGCACCTTGCGAGCCTCGGCGGCACGCGCCACCAGGACCCGTGTCCCCTCCAGAGCCTGGCCACGCCGCCTCGTCTCCTCAATCAGGGCGGCAGCTACTCCCTCGGCGATATACTCATCCGGCACAAGATCGACGCTAAGTCCGTAGCGCACCAGGGCCGCGGCCGTGGCGGAGCCAATGGCCGCGATACGTACCGGGGCGAGTGCCTGGTAGCCCAGACTATGGAGGCGTTCAAGGCAAAAAGTCACGCCGTTCGCGCTGGTGAACACCAGCCAGGTATAGTATGACTGAGGTACCGTTGAGCCAGGTTGAGCCAGCTTCTTCAGGGCCTCATCAAGCGGCTGCCAGTCCACCGGGGGCACCAGCCGAATCGTCGGGAACTCCACAGCCGTCGCTCCCAAGGCCCTTAAGCGCTCGCTCAAGACCCCGGCCTGCTCACGCGTACGCGTCACCAACACACGTTTGCCCCTGAGTGGCAATGTTCCCGAACTCTGTTCCACACTGTATTCAGACACTCTGACGCTCCTGTACCCTATCATCACCGGGAATGAGCATGCCGATAATCTCAGCGGCGCCCTGGGCAAGCGCCTGCTCAGCCAGGGTAATACCCAGTTGCTCAGCCGCTTCCAGGCCGGCCTCCGGCGTCCAGGGTACACATCGACTCACGCGCACCTGGCGGCGCCCATCCAGGTCGATGACCAGCCCTGAGAGCGTCAGTGTCTCTTGCTCAACGACAGCATAAGCCCCAACGGGCAGGTAACAGCCGGCGCCCAACCAGCGCATGAAGGCCCGCTCGGCGGTCGTCGTGGCCTGCACCAGCGGGTCTATCAGGGGCGCAATGAGAGCCTGCATCTCCGGATCGGCGCGTATCTCCAGGGCCAGCGCACCCTGTCCAGGGGCCGGCAGCATGTCTTCAAGGGGCAGATAGGTCAGGCGGTCGGCGAGATGCACTGGCAGATCGAGCCGGTGCAGGCCGGCGGCGGCCAGGACAATCAGATCATATTCACCCGCATCGAGCTTGCGCAGGCGGGTATCGACGTTTCCACGCAGCGGCAGGAACTGCGCCTGTGGGTACAACACGCGTAACTGCGCGGCACGGCGCAGGCTGCATGTGCCGATACGCAGCTCGGTCCCGTCGTCAGAGGGGGCGCGCCCGAATTCAGGGTGTGCCACGAAGACATCGCGCACATCCTCGCGGGGGCCGATAGCAAATACGCACAGGTCCGGCGGCTGAAGCGTAGGCAGGTCCTTGAGGCTATGCACCGCCAGATCGATACGCCGTTCGTGCAGGGCATGCTCTATCTCTGTTACAAAGACCCCATCGCCGCCGATCTGTGTCAGGGGGGCATCGGTGTTACGATCGCCCCTGGTGCGAATTGGCGCGATATGGATCTTCAGGTTGGGCCAATGCTGCCGCAGCCGCGCGCTGACCCGCTCCGTCTGGATCATCGCCAGTCTGCTGGCGCGGGTGCCAATGGTGATCTGCTTCATCTGTACCTGCTTCCAAATCAAATAAGTAGCGTAACGCCTCAGCATAGAGATGTCCCTGCCCCGCGGCCGCAGCATCCTTGAGGCGCAGGGTAGGTGTATGCAGAAGCTTGTTCATAAGACGAGTAGTCAGTTCTTGCACAGCGGCCGCCTCGCGCTCAGAAAGCGTGGTGGAGAGCTGGCGCAGGGTGCGAGCCAGTTCCTGCTGGCGCAGCTCATCAACATGCTGGCGCAGTTCACTGATTGTATCCACAACACTCAATGAACGCAGCCAGCGCTCAAACACAGCAACCTCCTGCGCCACAATCTCCTGCACACGTTGCACCTCCTGCAAGCGCAAGCGCATCCCTTCGTTAACGGCGGCATGCAAATCATCAAGGTTGTAGAGATGGACGCCGGGCAGACCTGCAACGGCAGGGTCAATATCGCGTGGGAGAGCGATGTCAATGAGTAGCAGTGAGCGGTCCGGGCGCTGGCTGAGTACCTCCTGCATAAGTTCAAGTGTGATCAGCGCGCGCGGCGCACGCGTCGAGCTAATCACCACATCAGCCTCTACCAGGGCTGGGGCAAGCTCGCTAAAGGGCCGGTGCAGCGCTCCAAAGTGTTGCGCAAGCTCCTGGGCATGGGCGTCAGTGCGGTTCACGATGAGCAGACGCCGCGCGCCGTTATCGCGCAGGTTGCGCGCGGCGACTTCGCTCATCTGCCCGGAACCTACCAGCAAGACACAGGCGTCGTTGAGGCGCGGAAAGAGTTGGTGCGCCAACTGCACGGCGACATGGCTGATGGAGACGGCGTTGCGACTGATGCCGGTCTCGCTGCGAGCGCGCTTGCCGGTCACCAGGGCCGCACGAAAGAGGGCCGAGGTGATTGACCCGACATAGCCACTGGCCTGGGCCAGTTCGAGTGCCTCTGCCACCTGCCCCTGAATCTGTGGTTCCCCCGGCACCAGCGAATGCAGCCCGCAGGCGACGGCCAGCAGGTGCGAGACCGCGTCCTGATCCGCAAAGTCGTAGCTATGCGCCATCAACTCAGCGAGAGCGACCTGTCGGGCCTCACTGAGCACACGCAGCAGATGGGTACGCCCCTCGTCGACGCTAGAGCAGACAGCATACAACTCCAAGCGATTACAGGTTGAGAGTAAAACGCATTCTTGCGCCCCCTGGCGCACCGCCTGGAGCAACTGAGGTATGCGCCGCGTGGAACAGCTCAGGCGCTCGCGCAATGCTATAGGCGCAGTGGTGTGATCGACGCCAACAACGACAATATGCATGCAAACCTCATAAATCTCAAATTCTTAGGTGGTCTATATAGATTTTAGCGATTTTTTTCAAATAGTCAAGGCGTTGGACCTCGATATTCTCTCAGGCAAACACCCTATGTTTTTGCTCAGGTATTCGCCTTACCTACCAGAACGTTCGCCAGCAGGCTATCCGCAAGGGCCGGCGCTTCTCTATCCCCTGATAGTACCCGTTGTGCTGGCACTGGACATCTTTTAAAGCGCATAGGGTAAACGGTCAGAGGAGATTTGAGCATGCCTCCTGTGGTACAAACTCAAGGCTAATGGCCTCCTCGCCGCACCCTATGCCCTTTTGCTCCCGCAAATCTGCCCTTGCGGACAGATACGTCCCTTGTCGGGATTTGCTGAATGTGCTACTATCCGACAGAGGTTTCGAGAAGGAGCAAGCGGAAACAATGCAAGGATCGGAGCAGACGGAGACAGCAGTTCCCACTGCACAAACAGTCCCAGGGACAGATCCCGAGACGGGAACCCATGTCTCGGGAGCGCGCGCGCACATTGATGGCGGGCGGAGCTTCGACTGGCTGGCAATTGGTATCGTGGTGGTGATCGCGGCCATCCTCGCGCTGGCGACACGCATCAATGCGCAGCCATCCAGCGCGCTCACGCCGATTGCCGTGCTCAGCGCTACTGGCTGTGGGCTGCTGGTGACAGCCATACGCAAGCTGCGCACGCCACGGCGCCCCGGACTGCCGGAAGCCGCGCTAAGCGGTTTCTTTTTGGCATTCATCCCGTTCCTGGCCGCGCTTACTTATCCCGAAGTCATCAGCGTGCTGAGCACGGACGCGGACCAGCAGCAGGGATTTTTCAGCACCTGGGTGCTCGTTGCAGGATGCAGCATCCTGTTCAGCATCACCGGCGCGGTTCTGGGGCACCTGGCCTTTGCTCCACTGCGCCAGGCATCTGTCAGGCAGGCGGATGAAGCAGAAAGCGCGATCTCTTCCCTGAACGAAGAGGAGAACACAGCGCTCCAGGACGATGAGATAGAGCCAGCGACCACGGACTCGCTAGACGGGACAGAGACAACCACTGACGCCTCGCTGGACCCTGACAGGGCAGCAGATGATGAGCCAGATGAGGCAGAGACAACTACTGACGCCTCGCTGGACCCTGACAGGGCAGTGCTGGCGACGGCCCCTACCCCCCAGCCAGCGCGTTCGCTCGTCAGCTACCTGATCACCATAGTGCTGTTTGCCCTGGTGCCCACTGTCGTGGCCTATATCTTCGCGGCGGCCTTCGACTTTATGCTCAGCGTTTACCAGTATGCGCCCGGTCCCTATCCCACACTGCGCCTGTTCAGTGGCATGCTACCGTGGCAGATACCTATTCCGCTTCATTTAAGCGGCCCCACTATGCGCGCCACCATCCTCCTGCTCTGGCGCATTCCACTGTTCCTGGGGAACCCCGCTGCATTCGATGTGCTGTCGCTGGAGCCTTTTATCATCAGCGGAGCCGCTCTGGGTCTGCTGTTACTGACGATGCACAACCATGGCTCCGCGACTTCAGAACCGGCGCCCTCGCTGAGCTGGCCAAAGTACCTCCTGCTTGAAGCTGTGCTCGGCCTGCTGCTTGTGCTCGCGCCCGATCTCTGGGTGCTGAGGGGACTGGAGGGATTGTTGCAGATTCCCGCGCTCAATTTTGTGCTGCCGATACGCACCCTGCACATCCTGGACCCGCTCAACTTCACACTCAATCTTGTGAGCGGCCCGCTGGTCTGTATGCTCATCGGCCTGCTCCTGCGCAGAATGTACCAGGGCAACCGATCCACGTAGGGAGCATCCATAGGCCCGTAGGGTGGGGCTTGCCTCATAGGCGTGAACGTAAGCCGAAGCGGGCCGTTCTTCCGTAGGGCGTGGCTTGCCTCGCCAGTCAGCGCACGCGCCCTGCGGGCTGACTGGCGA
>JALYTT010000420.1 GCA_030854145.1 Chloroflexota bacterium
ACCATCCTGGCGCGACGCCAGACATTACAGCCTCTGGTGATCTCCTGAGAAAAGAAAAATGCTCTCGTGGCCTTGACCCTCCTGAAAGGTCCTCTCCTGTGTCGTAACGAAAGGAAGAGGAAGATGACAGAAGATGCCATCCGGTACAAGGAACAAGCGGAGGGAGGCCCAGGATACGTGTAAAAACCTATCACTATGAGCGATTTTTACACGTATCCTGGGCCTCCCTCCGCCTGGATCGCCCACAATGATGCAGCGCCTGTATTTGCGAATAGCCTCATCGGGATCTATCGCCGTGCTTGCGCGGCTCTCAAGCTGCAACTGATTGGCCTTCAGCAGTGCATTGGGGTTACGGAGCATCTCCCTGTCATACAATGCCGCATCGAGTGCATAACCTGGCCTGCTCTCCTGGTGCAGCCTCACTTGAATGTAGATGTCAGTGACTTCCAGGGGACGGCTCATGTCAAGAATCTGCAACCGCGCAATGCGTGGATCAGCAGGCAGGCCATCGCGATAGGTCTGGAGATCTTTCTTCGCCTTCTCTGCCGAATACCTGGTATCCGGGGTATCAGTGTTCGTGTCCGCTTTCCTTCTGAGTCTTCTGCCTTCCCTGATAGATCATAACATAGATAGTAACAGCACCGCCGATAAGCGCAACCACCACCGCGCTTATCAACCCTATCAGCGCGACAGGGATAGCGGTATTGTCGCCGCTGGCTGGTGCCGGGGGAGCGGTTGGAGTAATGATAGCGGTGGGTGTAATAATGATGATGGATACCTTGGTGTACGGCCCAGAGTAGGTGGGAATGGGAGGCAATTGTACGTTTAGAGCCAACCATAATATAAATAGCAGGGTGAGTATTGAAATGAGCGCTATAGCCATGACCCTCATTTTAAAACGCATAGCGACCTCTCCTACCGCTGCAAACATGAGTTATCTATAAATTCAGTATGCGAATACGCGTATATCATGACTTCAGTGAGCGTCAAGTATTGGTGACAGGGTGTGCAGGGCTTTTCGAAAGCCGCTTGCGCCCCGGCTCCGTAGGGGCGACGGCTTGCCTATATGTTGATACATAATAGGGCGAGATCACGTCCCCTTCCAGAGCGCGCGTCGTTGGAACAGGGCGCAGGCCAGCGGCGCCCCTACACGAAATGCCAGGCTCCACTCTCCCCCGCAGATCTTCTCTGGCTGCTTTGCCTGGTTTCATGTACGGGCGCCGCTGGCCTGCGCCCTGTTCCAACGACGCGCGGCATGCCTTGTTTCGTGTAGGGGCGCCGCTGGCCTGCGCTCTGTTCCAACGACGCGCGGCATGCCTGGTACGGGCGCTGCTGGCCTGCGCCCTGCTCCCATGCCGTCATCTCGCCCCCAAAATCCCCCACCCAACCTGTCACAAATCTTCCCCATCCCCCGTCTCCTTTGCGAACATCGATAGAAACTCAACGACACAACAACACAGAAGGAGCAAAGATATGGAAACCACCAGCATTTCAACCGATGTCGCTATTATTGGCGGCGGGCTTGCCGGCTTGAGCGCGGCCACCTATCTGGCGCGCGCCGGGATGGATGTGACGCTCTTTGAGAAGTCTAACAGCCTGGGAGGGCGCGCGGCGACTCAGCAACACGAGGGCTATGCCTTTAATCGCGGCGCCCATGCCTTCTACTATGGCAGCGCGGGTACCAGGGTCCTGCGCGAACTGGGCGTTACCTATAGCTATAAAAATCCGCGCGGCGTCCAGCTCTATGAGCAGGGCCGCTTCTTTACCGCGCCCGTTTCCGTACCCACCATCTTGCACACAGACTTCCTCACGGCCGCCGAAAAGGTAGCGTTTATGGGCCTGTTCACAAAAATTATGCGCACCAAACCTGCCAGCGTCGGAGCGCAAAGCACGCGTGAATGGCTGGACCACGAGGTGCGCACTCCGCACCTGCACCAGATGCTGACTGCCATTGCGCGCACGCTGACCTATTGCGCAAACCTTGATTTGATGAGCGCCGAAGTCTTTCTCCAGCGTGTAGCCCTCAGCGATATTCGCTACATCGACGGCGGCTGGCAGAGCCTGGTAGAGTCTTTACGTACCAGGGCCACAGGGTCTGGCGCGCATATTCTGAGCGGCACACGAGTCAGCGAACTGCTCCAGCACGGCGAACACATCGAGGGTGTGCGCCTGGCCGATGGTCGTCGCGTGGATGCGCGCGCGGTCGTGCTCGCCACCATGCCAGCAGAGGCCCTCAAGCTGCTGGACGGCGAGAGCTACGCGTCTCTACGCGAGACCATCGCGGCCAGCCAGCCCGTCCACATCGCCTGCCTGGATGTGGCTCTCAGTCGCCTGCCAGCGCCTCAGCACGCCATCGCTTTTGATCTGGAGCAGCCGCGTTTCCTGACCACCCAGTCGCTCTTCGCCCATGTGGCCCCCGCAGGCGGAGCGCTGATCCACGCCTTTAAGCAACTCGATCCCACTCAGCCCGGCGATCCACATCAGGACGAGCGCGACCTTGAGGCGTGGCTGGACCAGGTGCAACCTGGCTGGCGCGCCGTGCTGGTCAAGCGCATCTACCTGCCGCGCATCGAAGCTGTCAGCCTGCTGCCCACGGCACATAGCGGTGGTCTCGCCGCACGGCCAGGCGTCCAGATCCCCGGTGTCAGCAATCTCTACCTCGCCGGCGACTGGATCGGCAACGCCGGCTACCTCGCTGACGCCAGCCTCGCCAGCGCCCGCCAGGCCGCCCAGCTCCTGATCCAGAATGGGTTGCCAGCGCAGCGCCCCCAACGGGCAACGAGTAGGATATAATTGTAGGAGGAGATGAAACACGTTGTCACAATACGATGGAGAATGAGAAGAGGAGCATGAACACACCAGAAGACACGGCAGACATTTTTCAGCACTATCGCCTGCTCCTCTTCTCCATCGCCTATCGCATGCTTGGCAGCGCAACCGACGCCGAGGATATCGTCCAGGACACCTTTTTGCGCTGGCTTCAGGCCTCTGGCACAGAGGTGCAGTCGCCCAAAGCCTATCTCTCGACGATTGTTGTGCGCCTCTGCCTCGATCAACTGCGCCTGGCCAGAAACCAGCGTGAGGTCTACGTAGGTCCCTGGCTCCCTGAGCCGATAGCTACTGGCCAGATGGCTGAACTCTCTGAGACCGCAGCGCAGAAAGAATCGCTGTCGCTGGCCTTTCTGCTGATGCTAGAAAAGCTCAATCCCCTGGAACGCGCGATTTTCCTGCTGCGTGAGGTCTTCGAGTACGAATACGGCGAGATCGCCGCCATTGTCGAAAAAAGCGAGGCCAACTGCCGCCAGATCTTCCACCGCGCCCAGCAACATCTCGATAAGGGCCACCCACGCTTCTCCGCCTCGCGCGAACAGCAGGAGCGCATCACCGACCGCTTTCTCCAGGCCAGCCTCAACGGTGATATGCAGGGACTGCTCAGCCTGCTGAGCAGCGATATTGTCTCGATGGGCGATAGCGGCGGCAAAGCGGCGCTGAAAGCTGGCCGCATGCCAGTCTACGGACCTGATAAAGTCGCCCGTGGCTACCTTGGCGCCCTGCGCAGCCTGCTTGCAGGCATAGTCCCGCGCGTTATTGAGGTCAACGGCCAGCCAGCCCTCGTCGGCTACCTCAACGACAAACCCATTGGCGCCATTCTCTTCCAGATCGAGGGCGAGCAGATCTCACATCTCTATTATGTGGTCAATCCTGATAAGCTGAACTGGCTGTAACTGGTAGCGAGCTTCGCGTTCGGTGTCCAGCGGAGGTTTGCCGCCCTGGACAGGGCATCAAGCCTGGATTGCTATTGCCTGTGCTTGCTCCACCAGCGTCCAGAATTGCTGATCTGGTTGCCGCACGCTCCCATCCGCAAATGTGACTCTTTCGCACCCGGCCTTCCCGCCTTTATAGGCCTCAACAGTCAGGATAAACATCCCATCCTGCTCAAAAGAGAGAGAGTAGTGTTTCTGTGTATCTTGCGTTGTACAACTCTTTGCCTGGTTCTGGGCCGGGGGAAGGGCATAAATTGTACGATAGAGTGTATCTAGCAGATCATGCCTATCCACCATCAGCCCTTTTTTCGCTGTGTTCGCATCTGAGACCGCCAACGACAGGCTATCTGGCCGGGCTGTTGCCGCTCCGGCCTCAGCCATCTGTTGCTCCAACAGGTAGCGGAATGCGGGCGTAGTGGTGCGTATTTTCTCTTCCACAAAACTGGTACAGCCAGCAGCAGCAATCGTGACATCAAGAGGAAAATCTCTATTTGCCTGCTGGAAGGAAAGGTCGTAGCGCGGGCCAGTGGTATCCGCACATTCTGGAGGGTTCGCGCTTGTGGGCAGCTTGAGCAGGGCATCATAGATGCGCTGGGCGCCCGCAGCTCCTATTTTCGCATGCATTGGTGGCTGAGACGCATTCACCGTATGAATGACGATGAGCTGGTCCATCTGAACAGGTGGAGTCGTGTCTTTGATCGCCTGGCCCAACAGAACCGAGAATTCCTGGGTTGGATTGCGCCTATCATTCTGACTGAATGTAACCGCTCCACAGCCACTGCTATCGTAGGTAGCGCTGACTACCTTTTTCCCGCCTGCCAGAAAAGTCAGTCCATAGCGCACACCCATCTGCTGCGTGCAGGCGGGTGGCTGCTGATATGGCGGGAGTGTGGTTGTTACCCGGTAGAGTTGCCGTACCTGGTCAACCTTAGCCAGGATTTGAATCCTGACGGGCCTCTGTAGCGCTAGCGAAGGAATCGTGATGGTGAGCACATCTGGTTGTGCATTTGCTGCTATCCCCTGAGATGACGTTCCTGCACGGGAACCACACGCAGACAACATCAGCCCTGTTACTATACAGAGCAGCGTTAAGGAAAGAGACCGTTTACCGTGTTGCATATCTGTTCTCGTTTTTCTCTTCTCAGTGAGTATCCAGATGCTGGACCTCTTTCTGTGTAAAAGATAATAGTTCTTGATACAGAGATGCTTTTACGGGAGTATTTGTTCCCTATTCCTCCATCAGCGGCTCATCGAAGTCAATCCCCTTATAGATCTCACGCATAGAGATACACACATCCACGCTTTTCAGCTCGATCTCTACATCGGGGCCATAAGATATACGGCTCCAGGAGGCGGTGTCTTGCTCGCTGCGCCGGTAGACATCGACGGACTGCGTAAACTGGTTGATCAGCATGATCTCTTGAATCGTAGGGCAGGCTTTGTAGGCCTCTAGCTTGTTGCCGCGATCGAACTTCTCGGTTGATGGGGAGAGCACTTCGACCACGACGCGGGGCGAGCGCAGCAGGGTAGTACCACGGCGGCGATCGGCTACATCGCACGAGACGCTGACATCGGGATAGACGTAGTGTTCTTTCCCGTTGGGCTTGTGGCCGAGAAAGACCTGCATATCCGAGCCGCGCACAAAGCATGGGCCAGATTGAAAATGCGCCTCTATAGCGTTGGCGGTATTTCTGCTAATCTGATCGTGTTCCCCTGAACCGCCTGACATCAGGCGCGCTACCCCGTCCAGGTACTCATACCTGGCATTGAATGTGCTTTTCTCAAGCTGAAGATACTCTTCGACGGCCATTGGCCCGCCTGGATGAGGTGCTGCTCGGTGTGGCTCAGTTGACATCGCTTCAACTCCTATCTTCCCTACTATGCTATCAAGTTGTTTCAAAAGTATATCATACATTTGAAACTCTTTGCGGCCTTCATAAGTGTAAGAAATAGCTGGAATGCTGTCGCTATCTAGATCAGATGGAGGCTGTGGTGACCAGCGGGATAGTTATTATCGGAGGGATACCGACATCGCTTCTTTCTTTTTAGTGAGAGAGGTTGCCCTCATTCTACTGTTGTTATGCTGTAAGATTTGTAATGTTTTAGGAGGACTTCATGGAGAACATTAGTCGTCGCGCGCGTCCGATCGGCATCACGATTCTCGCCATTATCCTGGCAGTATTCGGGATTCTGGCCTTGCTAGGTGTGATTCTGGGCTTTATAGGGGTAAGCCAGCTTGGCGGAGCCGTAGCCGGGGCCGCTACTGTCGCACTTATCATCGCCGCCATTTTCGCGATTGCCTACCTCGTCCTGGCCTGGGGGCTGTGGACCTTGAGACCCTGGGCATTCTGGGCCACTGTGGTTGTGATGGTGCTGAGTCTTCTGGAAGCGATCTTTGGCCTCATTGTGCAACATACTGGTCTGGGCCTGACAAGCATTATAGGCCTGATTATCCCCATCGTTGTCCTGATCTACCTCTTCGCCGACCGCAATGTACGTGCGGCGTTCCGCACATGAGCAACTGCTAAATAAGTCAAGACACAAAGAGGAGGGGATGCAGGCGGCGC
>JALYTT010000040.1 GCA_030854145.1 Chloroflexota bacterium
CCTGGAACCGCCCTGCGGGCGGACTGGCGAGGCAAGCCACGCCCTACGGATTCGCCGCTCGCTTTCTGCAAGCGATGCCTTCACTTGACGCTTATTGGGCGAGGCAAGCCATCGCCCCTACGCGGACCGGGTCATCCGTTTTATGATTCCCCTGCATAATCCCATTAATTACTATTTTTTAATTTTCTGCGCCAGCAACCCTGCTAAGATCACTCAGCCAAAGCTAATACAATGAAAGCAATACCAGTTTTCTTTCATTTTATTTATTGATTATTAAGATGTTTTAACGTAAATATCGCCCTGACTATATCGGTAACAATCGTTTGACAAAACAGCATGCATTATTATAATGATATTTGGATAATGCATTTTGACATTTGGTCAGTTAGGGGGAGATGCATAAGGCTCATACGAAGGTGCGTTTAATTCTACTTTGGGCGAATGAGGTCCTTTTTACACTTGTGGTCATGAATTCACCGGCCTTTATCCTCGGCGCTCCACCAAAGATTCTGGTTCCTGGGAGATAAGCATCGAAGGTGTTTTCGTATTTTAATATAGCGGGAAAGTATTTTTATGATTTCGGTGGCGTGTCCTCTTTTAGGTTATGAGGAGGAAGTAGCTGTTCAGCGCGTTCTCGCATCCGGTCAGTTGGTCCAGGGTGAGAAAGTCGCAGCTTTTGAACAGCGCTTCGCGGAAGTCTGCCAAGTACGAGAGGCGGTGGCTCTATCTTCAGGAACGGCCGCCCTCTATCTTGCTTTGTTAGCCCACAATATTGGGCCAGGCGACGAGGTGATCACAACGGCGTTCACTTTTGCCGCGACTGTCAATGCGATTCTGCTCGTTGGTGCTACTCCAGTATTCGTCGATATTGAGCCGGATACATATACCATGGATGCAGCTTTGGTAGAGGGGGTCATCACCCCGCGCACGAAAGCGCTCATGCCGGTTCACCTGTATGGCCATCCATGCGATATGACGCGCCTGGTACCCATTGCCGCCACCCATGGCCTGGCGATCATCGAAGATGCGTGCCAGGCGCATGCGGCCTCCATAGATGGGAAGCCGGTTGGCAGCTTTGGCACAGGGTGCTTCTCATTCTATGCCACCAAGAACATCACGACGGGTGAAGGTGGCATGGTCACGACTGATGATCCTGTTATCGCTGAGCGCGTGCGTCTCTTGCGCCACCATGGACAGAAAGAGCGCTATTGCCATGTGACACTGGGCCACAACCTGCGCATGACAGAGATGCAGGCGGCGCTTGGCCTGGTGCAATTAGAAAAGCTGGAGCGCTTTACCCGCCAGCGCATCGCCAATGCCGCCTTCTTGACGGAACGGCTGCGCGCATCGCTTCAAACGCCTATAGTGCGTCCGGGATACCGGCACGTCTATCACCAGTACACCATCAGAGTCCCCGAGCAGCGGGACGAGTGGATGCTGAAGCTACGGGATCGGGGGATTGCGACGGCGGTTCATTACCCGCGGGCTGTTCACCAGCAACCTTTTTATCGCGAGTATGCGGGTAAAATTGCCTTTTCAAAGGCGCCTGCAACGGCGAATGGCGGGCAGGCCACAATTGATGTGTCCTTGCCTGTGACAGAACTGGCAGTAAAGCAAGTGTTGTCGCTGCCGGTCCATCCGGGGCTGAGCGAAGCGGATCTCGCAACCATTGTGCAGGAGGTGGGGGTACTATGCGCTTGAAAATCGCCGTGATCGGCACCGGTTCGATGGGTATGAACCACCTGCGGGTGCTCAGGGATTTCAGCGAGGAGCAGGTTCAAATTGTAGGTGTTGCCGAAACCCATGAGCCTAGCTTAAAGCTGGCAATGAGCCGGTTTCATGTGCCTGGCTATAGCGATTATCGTCAGATGGTAGAAAAGGCCCGGCCCGATCTTGTGGCCGTGGTTGTGCCTACCCACCTGCATTTTGAGGCCGCGTCGTATGTGCTCGACCAGGGCATCAACGTGCTCGTCGAAAAACCCATGACGAGCACGCTTGAAGAGGCCGTTACACTCATCCAGCTTGCGCAAAAGCGCAGTGTCAAGCTCGCTGTAGGCCATGTCGAACGCTTTAATCCGGCGGTGATTGCGGTAAGACAGCGCCTCTCATCGGATGAACTGGGGAAGATGTTTCACTTGCATGCGCGCCGGCTTGGCCCGTTCCCCCCGCGCATTCGCGATGTTGGCGTCACGCTCGATCTTGCGACGCATGATATCGATGTCATGCGCTATCTGACCAATGCAGAGGTGGAACATGTGTATTCAGAGACGCAGCGTCACATCCACACCAGCCACGAGGACTTATTGCTTGGGGTCCTGCGCTTCACAAACCAGGCCATAGGTGTGCTCGATGTGAACTGGCTAACGCCGACCAAGATACGAGAACTGAGTATCACCGGCGAAAAAGGTATGTACCTC
This sequence comes from Chloroflexota bacterium, assembly GCA_030854145.1. Next base: position 2,418 of record JALYTT010000040.1, read on the forward strand.
GTCAATTATCTGACGCAAGATGTGTATTTCTACAAAAACGATTATACGACCACGAACTGGGATGCGCTGCGTTCTCTGACCGGGGTGAGCGAAGGAACCATGACGCGCCTCAAAATTCAAAAAGCCGAGCCTTTACGCCTTGAGTATGAGGATGTCATGGCTGCTATCCAGGGCGATACTATGCCCACTGTGTCAGGTGAGGACGGTGTTGCGGTCTTACGGGTTGTACTCCAACTCAGTAGATCAACGCGCCAGGAAGTTGTGGAAAGACCGCAGGTACCTGCGGCCGTAGGAGTTGAGATCTGACATGCAATATCAAATACCTAACGCCGGTCGCACGTCCGCAACTGTGGCTGTAGTTGGCCTGGGCAAGATTGGTCTGCCACTCGCCATCCAATTTGTGCAGCACGGTCGCCGTGTGATTGGTTGTGACATCAATCCAGAAGTGGTTGCCATGATCAATGCTGGGCAATCCCACGTTCAGGAGGAGCCGGAGCTTGCGCTGGCGGTACCTTCCGCGGTAGCGAGCGGCGCGCTTTCCGCGACGCTTGATACCGCAGAGGCTGTGCGCCAGGCCGGCATTGTGATCATCGTCGTTCCGGTCGTCACCAACGCGCACCATGAGGTGAACTTCCATGCGCTTGATGCGGCCACGACCGCCATAGGAGAGGGGCTTCAACCGGGCACACTCGTCATTTATGAAACTACCTTGCCGGTGGGTACAACGGCAGTGCGCCTGCGCCAGATACTTGAACGTACCGCAAAGCTCAGAGCCGGCCAGGATTTTTTGCTGGCCTACAGTCCTGAACGCGTCTCATCTGGCCATATCTTCCGTGACCTGCGCACCTACCCGAAGGTTGTGGGGGGTATCGATGAGCAGAGCCAGGAGGCCGCGGTGGCCTTCTACCAGTCTGTGCTGGATGCCAATATCATTACCATGGCCTCAACGGATGAGGCTGAATTTGTGAAGCTCATCGAAACGACCTATCGCGATGTCAACATCGCGCTGGCGAATGAATTCGCCTGCTTTGCTGATGCGTATAAGCTCGACGTGGTGGCGGCGATTGCGGCCGCCAATACCCAACCGTACTCGCATATTCACACGCCAGGCCTTGGAGTCGGCGGGCATTGTATCCCGGTCTACCCGTACTTCCTACTCACGGGAGCGGAGCAGTTAAAGTCGCCGGCGCTCCTCCCCGACTTGCCGATGTTGCAGTTGCCGCGCGCGGCCCGTCGCATTAATGACGCCATGGCCCAGTATGCCGTGCGGCGCGTTGAAGCCATTCTGGGTCCGCTTGAGGGACAGTCGGTGCTTATTCTGGGGGTAGCCTATCGCGGCGATGTACGCGAAACCGCCTTCACGAGTGCCAGGCTGCTCCAGGATGCTCTCTGGCAGCGTGGGGCCACTATCTACGCCGATGACCCGCTGTACAACGAGGATGAGCTACAGGCGCTGGGATTTATGCCCCTGCGGGCTGAACACGCGGAAGAGATTCAGGCTATTGTTTTACAGGCGAGCCACCAGGCCTATCAGGAATACGACTTCAGTCGCTTCCCCGCCTGTCGTATGCTGCTGGACGGACGCCGGGCCCTTAGTCGAGCGCATATAGAATCCCTGGGCATGCGTTATGTGACTATCGGGGATGGCGACCGCGAAAAACCGGAGCCGCACCGAGATCTGCAACTGGCCAGGCGCGAGCCAATGGTAGGGCGAGCGATATAGCAGGATGCCCAGGGTACAGGCTAACGCCAGGGCGCGGGCCTGATCGATGTTAGTGGGTAGGGAAGCCGAAGGGAAGCTAAAGCGGCCCCTGGATGATAGGAAAGAGGATTGAAGTGAGGGTAGCATCAATTGTAGGGGCGCGTCCCCAACTTGTCAAAGCGGCAGTTGTCAGCCGGGCGTTGCGGGAACAGCGGCATGAGGAGCTGATCATCCACACAGGGCAGCACTACGACCACAACATGTCGGCGCAGTTCTTCGACGAACTGCATATCCCTGCGCCTGACTACCACCTGGGATGTGGTTCCGCTCCACACGGGGCCCAGACCGGGCGTATGCTCGAAGCTCTTGAAGAGGTGTTCATGAAAGAGCGCTTCGATTACGTGATTGTGTATGGCGATACCAACTCGACGCTGGCCGGCGCGCTCGCTGCCGCCAAGCTACACATCCCCGTGGCGCATGTGGAGGCCGGCTTACGGAACTTTGACCAGAGTATGCCGGAGGAGATCAATCGCGTCCTCTCCGACCATATCTCGTCTCGTCTCTTTTGTCCAACGGAGACATCGCGTATGAATCTGTATAACGAAGGCATTGCGCGCGGTGTGGAGCTTGTTGGCGATGTTATGTATGACCTGCTGCTCCAGGTGCAGCCTGAGCTGGATGCGCGCGGGGAGAAGCTTTTACAGACGCTACGGCTCGCTCCGCAGTCCTACGCGCTGGTGACGGTGCATCGCGCCATCAATGCCGATGACCCGCAAGCTATGCGCGGTATCGCGGATGGCCTGAACAGGCTGGATATGCCGGTGATCTTCCCTGTCCACCCACGCACGCGCGCCCGCCTGGAACACTATAACATCACCTGGCAGGAGCATGTGCGGGTGATGGAGCCGTTGGGCTACCTGGATATGATGGCCCTGGGGAAGACCGCCGCTCATATCCTTACCGATTCCGGCGGCTTGCAGAAAGAGGCCTTCCTCCTTGGCGTACCCTGCGTGACGCTGCGTGAGGAGACGGAGTGGGTAGAAACGGTTGAGTTGGGGTGGAATGTGCTAGCTGGCACCAGTTGGCAGAGGATCATCGAGGCGGTTGAGAGGCCCAGGCCAGAACCCCCACAGCAGAATCCATTTGGTGAGGGCGATGCGGCAGTGCGCATTGCACAGAACCTCTTACATGCTGAACTATCATGGAGGGGCACCGCTTCGGCTTCTCTGGCCCACCAGCAAGGCGTGCGTCCTGTCGCACCGGCAGCAAGGAAATAGCTATGGCCCATATACTCTTTATCACACCATATTATCCACCGGAAATAACGCCCCCGGCGACACGCATCAGCGAAACTGCCTTATGCCTTGTGAAGCAGGGTCACCGGGTCACAATATTAACGACTTTTCCTAATTTTCCCAGCGGTATTGTTGCTCCCGAATACCGCGGCCGTGTGCTGCAACGGGAGGAGCATGACGGCATATGTGTCGTGCGCGTGTGGAGCTATGCCACGCCCAACAGGGGGTTTCTGCGGCGTATCCTGGCGCAACTTTCCTTTGGTTGTCTCTCGGCCTTCCTTGGCTGGCAGGCGGTGGGCCGGCCAGATGTGATTATCGTTGAATCGCCGCCTCTCTTTGATGCCATTGCCGGACGTATCCTGGCACGACTGAAGCATTGCTCATTTATTTTCACGGTTGCCGATATCTGGCCAGAGTCTGCTATTCAGTTGGGTATGTTGCGCAATCGCCTCCTCATCCGGCTTGCTGAATGGCTTGAATGGTCAACGTACCGGCGCGCGGGTGCGGTCTGGGCCGTGACAAAGGGTATTCGCCAGACACTCATACAACGCGGCCTGGCACAGGAGCGCGTGTTTGTCCTGACCAATGGTGTAGATACCACCCGCTTCCGTCCCCTGCCAAAGGCACAGGCGCGCGCTGAACTGGGGTGGGATGAGCGCTTTACTGTGCTCTACGCGGGCAATCATGGCATGGCGAATGCCCTCTCCACAGTCATTGATGCCGCGGACATGCTGCGAGATGACGCCAATATGCATATCGTTCTGGTTGGGGATGGCGTCCAAAAAGCCGATCTCATGGAGCAGGCCAGGAGACGCGATCTTACCAATGTCACGTTCCTCGATGCCATGGCGCATGAGCGTATGCCCTGGCTTATCGCCGGCGCCGATGTATGCCTGATCCCCCTGCGTAAATTGCCGGTATTCGAGGGCGCGCTGCCCTCCAAGATATTTGAGGTGCTGGCCTGCGCGCGCCCCTGTATTGTGGCCGCAGAAGGCATCGCGCGTCAATTTGCCGAACAGGAGGCAGGGGCCGCAATCTCTGTGGAGCCGGAGAACGCTAGCGCGCTGGCATCTGCCATCCTCTACCTGCGTGAGCATCCGGATATCGCTGAAACATTGGGCCAGCGCGGCTGCGCGTTTGTCAAGACACGCTTCGATCGGACACAACTCGCGCTGGAACTCGAATCTCACATTTCAAGGCTGCTTGACGCGCGTCGGCTCCCTAAGCGGGTAGCCTCATCCGCGTAGGGACCGGGGCGCAGGCCTTGTCGGCGGGCAAGAGGAGCCGAAGCGGCGCCCCTACATAACCTGCCGCGTCTATGTGAGGCATCCCTTGGGGTGCCTGTGGAACCTCCTCCCTGGGCGCGCCTGCGCCCGGCATCACGTGGGTGGGGGATCGTCCTTCATCCTATCGAATGAGTATGGTAGAGGAATAGACAAGTAGAGCAATAACATAGTGGGGAAGATGGTAATGGAGAGGAGCACTCAACGTGCAACCTGATCTTAAATATGACATGCCACCGGCGAATTCACACGAGCAATGTGAAACCGCGCATACGGCATTGCAGGCCGAAAAAGAGCACGGACGCCATGAATTGCATCCCCCTCAGCAGCAGGATTTTCTTCACCAGCGCTGGAGGCGGAGACCTTCGCCGGCCATGTGGCATCTTATCCTTCTGCTAGGGGATGGCATAGTGCTTCTGGCGTTGCTTGAACTGCTCCTGCCGCTGCCTCCACATTTGGGGCTGGCTGTCTCGGGGAACGGTTTCGGGTCGTGGAGTACACACTTCGCCTGGTTATGCCTGGCGCTGGCCTCGTGGTGCTGTGCAGTCAATATCATGCAGGCACAGACGCTGAGCTGTGCGGCGAGCCTGTTGAAGAGTCCTCTCTACGTCCTGGGTTCGCTTGCGCTCATGCTCGTTTTCTGTATCTCGTTCCTGTATCTCGCTATTGGCAATGAGGTTGTCTCATACATGAGCGCTTTGCTGCTCTTTCTGGCGGTGGCCGCGCCGGCCCTGGTCGTATGGCGTGTGATCCTGGCCGAGGCCATCAACGTGCCGCGTTTTCGCCGTCAAGCGGTGATAGTGGGAGTCAATGCTGCCGGGAGAAGCGTTGCCAGAGAACTGCTAGAGGCAAAACATCCCAGCGCCAATGTTGTTGGTTTTATCAGTGAGGAGATTGAGCAGCAAGAGCAGCAGGATGGCTTGCCTGTCCTGGGTAGTAGGAGCGCCTTGCACAGCCTGGCCCAGAGCGGCGTGATCGATATGCTTATCATGGCTATTGACTATAAGGACCATCCAGAACTCTTTCAAGAGGCCCTGGCAGGGGCGCAGCGTGGCCTGACGGTGCTGCCTGTGACAACGGTCTATGAGAGCACCAGCGGCAAGATCCCTGTAGAACACCTTGGCGATCAATGGTGTACCGTCATGCCGGCAGGACATAGCTCGTCGCTGCTCTATATCTGCTGGGCCAGAATGCTGGACCTCATGTTTGGACTGTGCGGGCTGCTCATACTGGCGCTCTCGTTTCCCTTCCTGGCCCTGCTCATTTACCTGGATTCTCCGGGGCCAATTTTCTATACCCAGGAGCGCACCGGCTATCACGGACGAACATTTTCTATCTATAAGTTCCGCTCCATGCATACCCAAAAAGAGCAGGCGAGACGGCCGGCCTGGCTGACAAAAGACGATCCCCGTATCACACGCGTTGGACGTTTTCTGCGCGCTACCCATCTGGATGAAGTGCCTCAAGTGCTGAATATCCTGCGCGGCGAGATGAGCCTGATTGGCCCGCGCCCGGAGCGGCCGGCATTTGTGGCTGATTTAGAAGAAAGCAATATCTTTTATCGCTATCGCCTGAGCGTCAAACCGGGCCTCACAGGTTGGGCCCAGGTGAAGTACGGCTATGGTGTGGCAGATCAAGATGAACTGGTCAAGTTGCAATACGATCTCTATTACATCAAACACCGGTCGTTCTTGTTTGACCTGCTCATTCTTTTGAAAACATGTATAGAAGTAGGATGTGCTCATGGAAGCTAGCAATCTCTCAAAGACTACTGTAAAGAGCAAGCGACATGTTCGCGAAACATTTTTGCCCTTTGCCCTACCACATATTACGCAGGCCGAGATCGATGAAGTGGCGGATACTCTGCAATCGGGATGGTTAACCACCGGCCCGAAAACCAAGCGCTTTGAGCGCGAGTTCGCCGCACAGGTGGGGGCGCCTCACGCGGTGGCGCTCAACTCCGCGACGGCGGCGATGCATCTCGCGCTTGACGCCATCGGCTTGCAACCGGAGGATGAGGTGATCGTCCCGGTGTATACCTTTACGGCCACCGCTGAGGTCGTAGTGTACTTCAAAGCCAGGCCCGTCTTTGTCGATGTAGATCCGCTCACATGCAATCTCGATCCAGCTCAGTTGGAAAAGCACATCACGCCCCGGACACGGGCGATTATGGTTGTGCATATAGCGGGCCTGCCCGCCGAGTTGGATAGCATCCATGCGATTGCTAAAGCGCATAACCTGCCGGTGATTGAGGATGCGGCCCATGCCTTTCCCGCCGAGTACCGGGGGCGCATGATCGGTTCTATCAGTGATCTGACGGCCTTTAGCTTTTATGCCACTAAGACCTTAACGACGGGCGAGGGCGGCATGCTTACCACTACACAGCCGCAGTACGCTGAGCGGGCTACGATGATGGCCCTGCATGGCATCAGTCATGATGCCTGGAAGCGCTACACGGCTGAAGGTTCCTGGTATTACGAGGTGTTACAGGCGGGCTACAAATATAACATGACGGATATCGCGGCCTCCCTTGGCCTGCACCAGTTGGCGCGGAGCACCTGGCTGTGGGAACGTCGCAAAGCCATCGCGCAGCGCTATACCGAGGCCTTCTCTCCCCTGGCCGAGGTCCAGCCGCCGCCGAACCCGGCTCATGTAAAACATGCCTGGCACCTGTACATGTTACGCTTGCGCACCGAACGCCTGACGATTACAAGGGATGAGTTCATTCAAGCGCTTGCGCAGGCGAATATCGGCACCAGCGTCCATTTCATTCCGCTGCACATGCATCCCTTCTACCGTAACATGTATCAACTGGCGACGAATGACTTTCCGGCAGCCGTAGATGCGTACCGGCGGGTCATTTCCTTGCCTATCTATCCGGGTATGAGCGATGAAGATGTCGAAGACGTTATCGTGGCAGTTGAGCAGATTATCGCGGAGCATAAGAAGTAAGGTAGGAAGATTGAGGATGAAGTCTTTTGCAGCAGGGCGCAATCCATACGATATCGATGTGACGGATCTCCTGGAGCGCGAGATTGTGCCGCTGGAAACTGACGAAGCGCGAGCTGCTCTCAAGGGGCAGGTCATTCTTGTCACAGGTGCCGCCGGTTCCATTGGTTCAGAGCTGTGCAGGCAACTGCTGGATTATGAACCGGCCCTGCTGATCGCACTTGATATGAATGAGACCGGGCTGTTTGATCTGGCTGAGGGGTTACGTGTACGCGCTCATCCGCATATCGCCAGGCTCTATCCGTATATCGGCGATATTGCTGATGTGCAGAGAATGGCACGCCTGTTTGCGGAGAAGCGTCCGAATTATATCTTTCATGCAGCAGCGTATAAACACGTTCCTCTGCTGGAAGAGTATCCCGAGGTAGCGATCCGCACGAATGTGCTGGCGACCTATCATTTGTGCCGCCTGGCCCAGGTATACAAGGTAGCGCGTTTCGTGTGTATCTCAACGGATAAAGCCGTCGCCCCGGTGAGCATTATGGGCGCTACCAAGCGCGTCGGCGAAATGATCGTGCAGTCTCTGGCGGAATCAACGCATTCTATGACACGCTTCTGCGCGGTGCGTTTTGGGAACGTGCTCGGTAGTCGCGGCAGTGTCGTGCCTGTTTTCGCGCAGCAGATCGAGCAGGGCGGCCCTTTAACGGTGACAGATCCCCAGGCGACGCGCTATTTTATGACGATCCCCGAAGCCTGTGGATTGGTGATCCTCACCTCCGCTATTGCCAGTCAGGGTGGCCTCTATCTCCTGAATATGGGCAATCCTGTGCAGATCATCGATCTGGCGGAGAAGATGATCCGCCTGTGTGGTCTGCGCGTGGGACAGGACATTCACATTGTGTACACTGGTTTGCGTCCGGGGGAACGCCTGCACGAGGCGTTAGTGGCTGAGAATGAAGAGCTTACGCATACTGCTAACAGAAATATCCTCCGCGTATTGCATAAAGGGACCTTGCCGACCTATCCCTTCCTTGAACAATGGATAGCCAGCATGGAGGAGCGTATCGTGCATGACCACGGTACCAACTTGCGTGCCCATCTTTTTGAGATTGTGCGCCAGGAAGAGCTAATCGCCACAAGTTGAGCAGGTTGGGATTGTGTAGGTATGAGCAAAATCGCAGGGAACACATTGGGCCGTAGCACAGGCGTGCGTGAGGAGAAAGTGAGGAGAAATGTATGACACTTGAGCAATTCTGGATCATTCTGGTAAAAAGATGGCCGCTGATCATTATTTGCTTCCTGGTAGTAGGAGCAGGCACATATGCTGGTAGCAGACTCGTCACGCCGCTCTATCAATCGACGACACTCGTCCTGGTAGCGCTCCAGGGGCAGAATCAAGCCGATGACATTACTGTGAGTGCGCAAATGGCTCAGACGGAGTCGCAGTTGGTTGTGAGTAGCCAGGTATTGCAGGTAGTGGCTTCACATTATAAGGGCTTGAGCGCCGACCAGCTTACAAGAGAGGTGACAGCAAGCGCCCGTTTGAACACCCAATTGTTTGAGGTAGATGTGCAGGACCCGGACCCAGCGCGAGCCGCAGCGCTGGCTAACGATGTTGCTACGACGCTGATCTCGCAGCAGCTCGCGCTATCGCAACAGAATTACGGGCAAGCAATACAACAAGTTCAAGACGATTTGAAAAACACGCAACAGCAGATCGGCTCGGTCACAACGCAGCTAGGACAGTTGCAGGCGAAGCTGAATAATATCCTGGCGGCCCGGCAGGCCGCCGACTTGCAAGCTGCAAAGTTCAACCAGGCAGCGCCGCGCCAGGATCCACAACTGATAGACCAGGAAGCCACCTTGCAGGCGCAGATAAATGTTTTGCAAACCCAGCTCAACAACTTGCAGCAGCACAACATGGAGAGGCAGACGGTCCTGGCTCAACAGCAATTGATGGAGGCGCAGAATAGTAATTTCCTGCGCGTGGTCCAGACCGCCCAAGCTGGACATGCTCCCGTAAGTCCACAAATCCTGCTCAATACCGCGGCTGGCCTGCTGTTTGGCCTGCTATTGGGTATGTTGCTGGCGTTTCTGCTGGAGCAAGTAGATACGCGGGTGCGCACTTCGGAGGCGGTGACTCAGGTTCTGGATTGGCCGGTCCTGGCGGTGGTCTGGCAGCAAAACCCCAGGAAGGAAGCGCCTCTCAATCCCCCGAATCAGAGCGCCAATGCGGCGGCTTATGGCATTCTTCGCACCAATATTGGCTTCTCTGCGCTAGACAAGCCGTTGCGTTCCCTGGTCGTCACAAGCGCCCTGCCACACGAGGGCAAGAGCGTGGTGGCAGCGAACCTGGCGATCTGTATGGCCAGAGCCGGTAAAAGTGTGCTCCTTATCGATGCGGACCTGCACCATCCATCGCAGCATACGCTCTTCAAAATGTCACCTGAGAAGATGGGTCTGAGCAACGCCGTCCTGGCTTTGAGCCATGCGGACCTGAACAAACCCTGGACTCCTTCCGGCTCTCAGTTCCACAACCAGCGTTTACAACCACAGAACTCAGTGACGAACGACGGCTTGTCGCTTGATCCGTATGTCCATGCTTCAGGCATTCTAAACTTGTGGATTATGCCAACCGGGCCGCTACCGCCGAACCCCTCGGAGTTTCTTGATTCAAAAGCCATGCAGCGCTTTCTGGCTGTGATCGCCAAATGTGGAGTTGAGGTTATCGTCTTTGATACCCCGCCCCTCCTGGGTTTACCAGATGCCAGAATTCTGGCCTCAAAGGTCGATGGGACCTTTGCTGTGGTAGATATGACGCGAGCCACCAGGGGGAAACTGAAGCAGTTGAAGGGGGTGCTGGCGCATCCAGGTGTCAATGTTCTTGGTTGCGTCGCTAATAAATATCATCACAGCCGTAGCGATCCGAATTATTCCTATAACTATCAAACAAGTGGGCAGCAGCAGGACAACGAGGAATGGAGCAGAGAGAGGCAGTTTACAACCCTGCCAGATCCTGTCCGGTCACCTGTCTCTTCCTCCTCATTTGAACGAGGGAAGAAGGCCCGTTGAGTCTTCAAAACCAGCTCTCGTCAAGCTTCTATAGAGACGCCGAGCGGAGGAAAACGGCTGTGAAAACGAGTATAAGAGGTAGCGCTATAGGCAACGGCCTCTGGGGCAAGGCGCTGATCTTTGTGCTTTTTCCTGTCACTGGTCTGTGTATAGGAGGAGTACTGGGGAGGCTAAGCCTCTATACGCTGGGTGCCGCCATTGGGATCACTATTATGTTACTTCTTCTTGTCCTCCGGCAGGATGTAGTAGCCGCGACCCTGATTATCGTGACCCATATTTATGTTGATTGGTACCTTGGATCGTTAGTTGCTGCACAGGTGATGACTTTCCTGATGCTGCTGGTCTACTTCATGGCGCGTTCTCCCCGGCATCCCTGGGCAGAACCTCGTGCCTTGTGGCTCTGGGTGCTCTTTCTCTTCCTCGGCATTGATCCGGCGATTCAAGGGGCGAGCAGACTCTATGATATAGCCTTCTACTATCCCAATCTTATCGGCGGCGCCTTGCTGATGTTCTGGTTAGGCACGGTGATCGCTAAAGATGTGCGCCACCTGCGCACATTCTTCCAATGCCTGGCTCTGCTTGCAGCTCTGCTCGCCATCCATACGATTATCCAGACGATGACCGGTAAGGTGATCTTCGGTTCACCGCGCTTCGATGCATATATTGCCAGTAGAGGCGGTTTTGCGCTGTTCAATGGCCTGAATGTTTTTCGCGTCGGCTCTTTCTTCGAGGACCCTAACTGGAATGGCACCTTTTTTGCGACGATGCTCTTCTTGCCACTCGGACTTTTTATGGAAGCGTCGTCTATAAAAGGAAAAATGCTCTACCTCGCGGAGGTGCTCCTGATGATCCCTGCCTTGCTTTTCACCTACAGCGGTGGGGCCTGGGTGGGCGTTCTGGGCGGCCTGATTGCCTTTCTTATCTTGCTTGGACGCCTGCGCGATCGTCTCTGGCTTTCTTCACTTGTTGGGCTGGTAGCCGTGATAGGGAGGGTGTTCTTTTCTACACAGATCAGCCTCCAGCTTCAACATGGGACGAGTCCGGCTGAATTCCCTCTGCGTCTGGGTGCCTGGGAGACGGGCCTGAAGGTCATCGGCGCTTTTCCGCTGACGGGCGTTGGCCTCGGCTTTGAGGTCTACCAGCAGCGTGCTGAGCCGTACCGTGTCGCCGCACAATACCTTCAGTTGGATCATCCCCACAATTCATATATTGAATTTGGCGCTAAAGGCGGTCTGCCGCTTCTCGTTGTCTTCCTGGCTCTCATCGTCCTGGCCCTCTGGCAGACATGGCGCACGCGGGCACTCCTGCCTGTGGGAACGCGCCTGCTGCTCTCCGGCGGCATCGCGGCGATTATGGCGTTCAGTGTCAACAGTTTCTCTATCAATGCGTGGACACTTCCTCCCTTGGCGGCGCTTGGCTGGATTATCCTCGGCGCGATGTCGTCTCCGCTCCTTAAGAAAAGTCTGGCGAGCAATAGCAACGAGCCAGAATGAGCATGTCAGAGTTAATTATGAATTCTAGAAAGGCTGAAAAGGCATATGTATGATATGTATGTGAAGGATAGCGTAGCCGCGTTGCCGGGTACAAGGCAGGAGGGCATAGCCGCGTTAGCTCCTTATCCGCCAGACATGGCGGTGTTTCTGGCGCCACCACGCTGCGCCTTTAATGATGAAGGCGTGCCGTATCACCTGAAACCAGTGGGCTATCATCCGTCAACGATTGTGTACTATGCGCTGGCTCAATGGAATGCATATCTCATAACGCACGAGGAACTGCACCGGCAGAGATTCCTGGCTCAGGCGCACTGGCTTGTTGAGCAAGAGGTACGCACCGGCGCTGATGCAAGCGGCTGGCCGGTATCTTTTCCACGACCGGATAGCCATGTCAGCGGCTCGTGGTTATCGGCTAGCGCACAGGGCTGTGCGCTCTCCGTCCTTGTGCGGGCCTATCAACTGACCCATGAAGAGCTATTTCTAGAGGTAGCACAACGGGCGATGCGTTCCTTTGAGCGCGATATTCTCGATGGGGGAGTAAGCGCGCCGGTAGGGGAGAAAGGCGTCTTCTTTGAAGAGGTGGCGGTGTATCCCGCCACGCATGCGCTCAGCGGCTGCATTTTTGCCCTTATCGGGCTGCACGAATGGCAGCTCTACTCAGGGAGTCCTCTTGCGATTGAAGGGCTGATCGCGCGCGCCGTAAGCACCCTGCGTGACCTGCTAGCGGCCTTTGACGCGGGTTTCTGGACATATACGCATCTGCTCCATAAGCCCCTGGCATCTGCCTCTGACCTGGCGTTACAGATAGCCCTGCTTGAAGCGCTGGCAAGTTATGACGGCTGTGAGTATTGCGCACCGGTAGCTGCGCGTTGGAGGAGCTATCAAACGCGCGCAGGATCGCGCCTGCGCTACCTGGTCACCAGTCGCGCCATCTCCGCGCGGCAGGCTCTCTGGGGGCGAGTACGGGCCGCGTTGTTCCCGGCGCCGCAAGCATCGCCGGTTACACGCGTCTGTGTCGCCGTCACGGCCTTTCCCGTCACCGGCGGTATTCGGGCCGTTCTGGCTGGCGTCGCTCATGCTACTAGAGGTGCCTGGCAGATTGAATACCTGACACAGGCTGTCGGGGCCAATGCGCAGGACTATAGTATTCAGCAGTTTGGCACGAAATATATGGCCTCATCGCAATTCCCCGGTGCCTGGCTCTATACCATGGCTGGCTTCTGGAAACTGCTCTCGCTCATGCGTCATGGAGCTGGCTACCAGGTCATTTTGCCGCAGGATGGCGTCTTTACTGCGGCTTTTAGCGCGCTTGCGGGCAGGATGCTTGGTATACGCGTCGTCTGCATAGACCACGGCAGCTTAACATTGCTCGATAGCCCGACCTATCGTGCCGAAAGGGTGCAGGCTTTAGCCGCAAAGCCATGGTCGCGGCCGAGATATCTGCTGGCGCGCCTGCGCTATATGGCATACTGGCCCTCCTTCTCTGTGGCGGCCAGAATTGCCGTGCGCCTGGTTGACCACTTGCTCATTCCTGGCGTGGCCGGTGACTCGGTAGAGGAGAGTTGCCAACGGCTCGGTATCCATCCCAGCCGTATCACGCGCTTTGGAAGCATGATCGACAGCGAGCGGCATAGTGTCCCTGATGTGGTATCCAGAGCGGCTTTGCGCGCGGAAAGGGGCATCGCTGCTGATGCCATCGTCATTGCGCTGACCTGCCGCCTGGCGCCTGAGAAGGGGCTGGACATCTCCCTGGAAGCGCTCAGCCTGGCGCTAGCTCCCCTGCCGTCTACACAGCGCGCGCGCGTTCGCGTCGTCATTGCCGGAGACGGCCCGCTCCGCCAGCAGGTAGCCGCGGCTATCGTCGAACGCGGACTAGGCGCTACCTGTGTGCTGTGGGGTGAAACCACTCATGAAGATGTAATCTCGCTGCTTGGCCTCAGTGACATCTTCCTGTACACCAGCAGGCGTGGAGCGTGCCTCTCGATGGCCGTCCTGGAGGCCATGGCTTCGGCTTGCGCGGTGGTTGCTACCAGCGAACCTCTCTCGAATGTCCACCTGCTCTCCGCTGGCCGTGGCATTGCTCTGCCCGCGAACGACGCGCAACAGCTTGGCCAGGCCCTGACACGGCTCATCAGTGATCCAGTGTTGTGCCGCCAGATGGGGACCACCGCCCGCAACTACGTTGCCAGCTATCATAGCCCCACTGTATTCAGGAGAACACTGCTACGGGCGACCTACTGGTCGGGGTTAGATGAATTATTGAGTGTTACCAGACAGCCAGCAGCAGTGTTGAGATAGAGGGCGGAAGTTATCATGGGACCAGTAATTGAAACGCATGAGTGCCGGGCAACTATGAGTAAAAAGGTAAAGTTACAGCGTCTTGAAGTCGTAGAGATGGTACGCCCAAATTTCTCCTTTGATATGTCAGGTAGCCTGTCAGTTGAAGAGCAGTCCACAATAGTTATGCCTAAGCTCATGGAACCCGCGTCTAATACAGGGGTGACTGACTATGCAAACCAGTTGCGCACACTGCTTAGAAGTTCAGGTATCTATGCCCTGGCATCGTTAGCATCGCCGCTGGTCTCGCTTGTGCTCGCCCCGTTTTTGACTCACCATCTCTCACACGAAGATTATGGGGCGCTGACCCTTGTCACGATGGCCGTTTCCCTGCTGGCGGGGCTGACGCAACTGGGCCTGGCCTCAGCTTTTTTCCGTTCGTACAGCTTTGATTATGAGACCCGGAAAGATCGACTCGGCGTGCTCGCAACGCTTCTCAGCCTGCTGTTGCTGGTCTCGTTGCCTGTCGTTCTGGCCATCGTGCTCGCCGCTCCCTGGCTGGCGACGCTGCTCTTGAGAAACGCGGCCTTTAGCGATGTCGTGCGAGCAGGTGCGCTGGCGATGCTCATGCAGAATCTCACCGTGCCGGGCTTCGCCTGGCTGCGCGCAGAGAACCGCGCCGGGTTCTTCACAGCGTTATCTATTACCAATCTGCTTGTCAACCTGGGTATGACGCTTGTGCTGGTGGGTATCCTGCACATGGGCATTGTTGGCTCACTCCTGGGCACAGGCAGCGGTTTCGCGGTCGTCGTTCTCTGCACGCTGCCGCTGATCCTGGTGCGCGCGGGCCTGTGGCCACGCGCCGATATTGCGCGCGGGCTGCTCTCGTTTGGCGTGCCAAATGTCACCAACCTCGTATCTGTCTGGGTGTTGCAGTTGTCGGATCGCTATCTGCTCAGCCTCTTCGGCTCCCTGGCCCAGGTCGCAAGCTATGCCGTGGCCTATAACCTGGGGGGAGTATTGAGCGTCGTAATACTGGCGCCCTTTACCCTGGCCTGGCCTTCGGCCTCGTATGCTATAGCGAAGAGAGATGATGCCCCCCAGGTTTTCCAGCTTGTCTTTCGCTGGTATAGTTTCGTCTTGCTCTTTGCCGCTTTTGGACTCTCGCTTGCCAGTACGCTCGTACTCGACCTGTTTTTCCCGGCGTCCTACCATTCGGCAGGGGCCATCATTCCCATCATCGCGCTGTCTACCATGTTCTATGGTCTCTACACTATTTTCACGCTAGGCATCTCTATACGACGCAAACCCTGGTTCGCAGTAGTTTTTACTACGGCGTCCGCTCTTGCCAACGTTGCCCTCAATATTATACTGATCCCGCGTTTTGGGGCCATGGGGGCGGCTATCTCTACGCTGCTGGCGTATGTGCTGCTGGCTGTGCTGGCCTACATCGTCAACCAGCGTATCTACCCCATCCCATTTGAAATCGGTACGTTCAGCGTGACATGTATGCTCGGCCTTGGGTGCTACATTGGCAGTACCTCCCTGGCACGGGGACAGGGTATATACATGGCCTGGGCTATCTTGTTGGGTACCCTTGTGCTTTATGGCGCGTGCCTGCTGTCGCTGGCCATCTTTATGACGCGCCGGTCGTCTTCGCGTAGGACCGGAACCATCGCCATCTCCTCCAACAAATTCGTTGGCAAGGCCCTTCCCCCTACGTAGAGGGAGGAAAAAATAGAACAGTTATCTGACCAAAGGAGGCTTTACATATATGAAAACATCCACTGCTACCCTACTTCGTATCGTGGAAAGCGCGCCAGCGCCAGCACCCGTGAAGGTGTGCATGCATGTGCGAGGCGTGGCGCGTACAGATGTGCGCGTAATGCGCGAAGCAATGGCGCTGAAAGAAGCGGGATTTGATGTCAGTATCATTGATATCGAAAAGGAATCTACGCGCCCTGCTGAAGAAGATCTCCAGGGCATCCACCTGAAGCATATTCTTCGACCCGGCTGGTTGGTTCCCGCGCGTTCCAGGCTCTGGCGGTCTGTCAGAACCATGCAGAAGCTGGTCAGTAGCACCTTCCGGCTGTTGCGGACGCCAGCGGACATCTATCACGCCCACGATCTCAATGCGCTGCTGCCTTGCTATATCGTGGCAGGCCTGCGCCGTAAACTGCTGGTCTTTGATTCCCATGAACTGCCCTTTCATGAGCTGTCTCCTGAGAAGCTCAAAAATAGCTATGTGCGCCAGGTCTTTACAGGGCTGACCCATATTTTTGCGGCTATAGTACGACGCTGCGCAGGTGTGATTACCGTCTCACCTCCCATCATAGATGAGATGCACGACCGCTATCACATTGCGGAAGTGTCGCTGGTGCGTAACATCCTGCCCTATCAAGTTGTACCCAGAAGTGATCGCTTGCGGCAACACCTCGGCCTCAGTGCAGATACACGCATCGTGCTCTATTCGGGCAATCTACAAGCCGACCGCACCCTCGACAATCTTGTGCGAGTGGCGCGCTTTGTAGAGCGGGACGTGCTGATTGTGCTGATGGGCAGAAACGTGGGGTCCATGCAAGCTGAGCTTGAGGCCCTGGCGGTCAGGGAAGGGCTAACTGAGCGCGTGAAGATCCTTCCTCCCGTTCCTTATGAGGAACTGCTTGATTGGATAGTGTCGGCCGATATTGGCGTGATTGCCTACGCACCCGATGGCGCGCTCAATGCTCAGCCACAGCTTCCTAACAAATTCTTTGAGTATGTGATGTGTGGGCTGCCCGTGATTGCTTCCCAACTTCCTGCCATTGTGGAGATGATCGAGACCTATAACGTTGGGCGCATACTGACTTCGCTTGAACCCGCCGCTATGGGGGCAGAGATCAATGCTATGCTCGCTGATCGTGCCGAGCTTGAACGGATGCGGCGCCACGCGTTAGAAGCGGCCAGGCGCGATCTCAATTGGGAGAAGGAGAGTCGAGTTCTGCTCCACCTGTATGAGACTGTCCTCCTCAAGCGCAAGCCTGGGCGCCATCTGCATAGCGCGCTGGTCCGCTCTACAGACGAGGCTACCTATGCCCAGGAAGGAGAACCTGTTGCGCATCCTCTACATTCATAACTTGAATCAGGCGGCCAGAACCTTCGGCAAGGAGCTGGCGCGCCGTGGTCATACCGTGACAATCTACGAACCAAGTCTGAAAGGAGGGTCGGCGCCCCTGCCGCTCAAACTCGCCATGATGCCAGGGCGTATCCTTGATATGCGCCGCGTTATTAGCAGGCTTAGTTCCAGCTATTGCGACCTTGTTCACATTCATTGGGCCAGCTATGGTGTGCTGGGATTGGTGTGCCGGGTCCCGTTTGTTGTGCATTGCCATGGGAGCGATATACGCTACCGTTTACAGCAACCTTTCTTCCGTACTGCTCTGACGTTTATTTTGCGCCGGGCCGCCCTGGTATTGTGCAGCACCCCGGATCTCTTGCCTGTGATTCAGGCGGTGCGGCCAGATGCCGTATTTTTTCCTGGACCGATTGATACCGAGCGCTTTGCGCCAGGTGCAGGCGGCACTGAGCCAGCTCGCCCCTGGACGATTCTGCTGTTTGCGCGCCTCGATGTGATCAAGGGCTGTGAAATCGCGGTTCAGGGCATAGCGCGCTTTGTCGAGCGCCATCCAGAGGTGCGCGTGAAGTTGCTTGACTGGGGCACCGAAACACAGAAGTACAGGCGGCGCTATGGAGAGCGCTTTGAGTTCGTGCCTTTTGTGGCCCCGGAGTTAGTGCAGCAGTTGATCTGCACGGCGGATGTCGTCGTTGGGCAGGTCTTCTTGGGAGCAATAGGCCTGGCAGAGCTACAGGCCATGAGTTGTGCCAGGCCTGTGATCGCCTTGTTTCGCTATGAAGACGCGTATCCTGCGCCGCCTCCGGTATGCCGGGCCGCGACTGCTCAAAATGTGGATCAGCACCTTGAAGATCTGTTTCAGCATCCAGAAGCCGCCATCGAGCTAGGGCAACGGGCGCGGCGCTGGGTCATCGACTACCATAGCCATCAAGATGTGGCTCTGAAACTTGAAAGACTCTATCAATCAATACTAAGTAGATAACTCGCTCCTATGCGGAACGACGTAAGCCATCGTTCCTATGTGGAAGGGGGAAGAAGGAAAGGGAAATCATGCAAAAATTTTCATTAGACCGGGGAGTCGCTTCGGCTCCCCTTGCCCACCGGCAAGAACCGCGCTCCTACATAGAAAGTGAGCAGGCGCCAGCCCCCGATGGATTTTCAGAGAAGGATTACCGCGCACTCCTTAGCGCTTTTAGCAGTGCTGGCTATGCCTTCTGTAGTTTTGAGGAGATTCACCAGCGCCTGCGGGAAAGACAGCCCTTTGTCGTGCTCAGGCATGATATCGACATCAGCCTGCACCTGGCTCTCAAGATTGCGCGTATAGAACACGAACAGGGGATACGGGCGACCTATTTTGTCACGCTGCATTCACCTTTCTATAATACGTTGAGTCGCTCCAATGCAGAGCATATGGCGCAGTTACACCTCTGGGGCCACCAGATTGCGCTGCATGTGGATCAAACAGCATATGAGGGAGACTTTGCGAAAGCGCTTCTGGAAATCAAGGCACTCGCCCAATTCTATCCCTATATCAATACGCAGTTGGCCAGCTTACACAGTCCGATTAATCTGGAGCAGATGCCATTAGCAGCCTTCAAAGAGCTACACAACGTGTATGGGTCTATCTTCAATAAGGACATGACCTATCTGAGCGACTCGACGGGTAGGTGGCGCTTCGGTCATCCTCTCGACTCCGAAGCATTCAAGGCCAGAAAACCCATTCAACTTTTAACACACCCCATCTGGTGGACCCAAGAAGGTGAGATGGCCAGGCAGAAATTGAAAGGCTGGCTCTACAAAGATTATCTGAATACCCTGGCCGCCGCCAGGGAGTTCCTGCCAAAGCTCTTCGCGCAGTGACCCGGCTTGCCGCGTCCATGTGAACGGCCCCTGGGCCTGGGAGGCCGCCCCTCATTCAGCAGGATGAGGGGCAAGCCCCACCCGCGATGCTCGAAGCATCCCAGGAGAAGGAAACATGGGCGAGATGGCGACACGGGAGCAGGACGCGCGTGGTTGGAACCTGCGTCGTGTGGCAGAGCGCGCGTGCTTGGAGCAGGGCGCAGGCGAGCGGCGCCCGTACACGAAAAAGGATCGCGGTTCCCAGCGGAGATCACGGTGAACCCTCACATCCGTAGCGCGGTTTGCCTCACCGTACCCGTTACAGAAACGGAAATGTCCTCTCTTTCGTATAGGGGCGCCGCTGGTTCGCAGGGGTAGTTTTTTTGCGGACTCGTAGAAGGGTGAGGCACAATCAGATAAAAGAGGGAGAAGGATGTAGGGGCGCCGTTTACAAGC
>JALYTT010000421.1 GCA_030854145.1 Chloroflexota bacterium
CCTCGCCAGTCACCTGAAACCGCTCTGCGGGTGGACTGGCGAGGCAAGCCACGCCCTACGGAAACGCTGCTCGCCTCCTGCAAGCCGGCGCTACTTCCAGGTCACATGTTCCAGCAGGAATGCCGGCAGCTCATCGATGGCGAGCCGGATCTGCGTCATGGCGTCACGCTCACGCACAGTTACCGTTTTGTCCTCCAGCGTCTGGAAGTCGATGGTGACACAGTAGGGCGTGCCGATCTCATCCTGGCGGCGGTAGCGCCGGCCGATGCTGGCCACGTCGTCGTACTGCGCTACCATCAGGCGTTGCAGGCGCTTATGGATATCCCTCGCCGTTTGCACCAGCGGCTCCTTGTTCTTCTGCAAAGGTAGCACCGCCACCTTGACAGGCGCCAGTGCCGGGTGCAGGTGCAGCACCGTGCGCACATCTTTGCCGTTGGGCTCCGGCTGCTCCTCGTAGGCGTCGATCAGCAGGTTGAGGAAGGTGCGATCAACGCCCCCCGAGGTCTCGACGATCCACGGCATGAACTTCTCGCCGGTGACCGGGTTGCTGTAGCTCAGATCTTGCCCGCTAAACTGACTATGCCGCGAGAGGTCCCAGTCCTGCCGCCAGTGGATGCCCTCCCACTCTTGCCAGCCGAGAATGGTCTGGTACTCGATATCGAAGGCCTGCTTCGCGTAGTGCGCCAACTCGTCGGACCCATGCGCGCGCAGCCGCAGGCGATCTTTATGATTTATCAGCCCTGTGTACCAGTCGAAGCGGAACTGCTTCCAGTGGTCAAACCACCTCTGCATCTCGCTGGGGTGTACAAAGAACTGCAAGTCCCACTGCTCAAACTCGCGCTGGCGGAACAGGAAGTTGCCGGGCGTGACCTCGTTGCGGAAGGCCTTCCCGATCTGGCAGATGCCGAAGGGGATCTGCATACGCGACGACTTCAGGACGTTATCGTAATCCAGGTAGATGTTCTGGCAGGCCTCGCCGCGCAGGTAGGTCTTCATGCGGTCGCCCTCAACCACGCCGAGGTAGGTCTCCATCATCAGATTGAAGGCGCGTGGCTCCATCAGCTCCCCGCCGCAGTTGGGACAGCTATTCTGCGTGAGATTCTCAGGAGGCAAATGATCGATGCGGAAGCGTCGCTTGCACTTCTTGCAGTCCACCAGCCGGTCAACAAAGTTCTCGACATGTCCGCTGGCCTCCCACACGCGCGGATGCGTCAGGATGGCCCCCTCGATGCCGACCACGTTATCCTGGGTCTGCACCATCGACCACCACCAGTAGCGTTTGATATTGTTGCGCATCTCGGCGCCCAGCGGCCCGAAGTCATAGATGCCGGAGACCCCCCCGTAAATCTCGGAGTTGGGGTACACAAAGCCGCGCCGCTTGCACAGCGACACGATCTTATCGATGGGGGTGAACGCATCACCCGTGGACTGTACCTGGTCCTGTTGTGTCTGTGTCATAGGAATGAGTGGTCCTTTCCTGGCCTCCACAATAAAAAAAGCCCCAGGCGTTTTCAAGAACGCCAGGGACGAATGTCTGCCACCGTAACAAAGACCGCCTGGGGCTGCTTCCCTTTTCCAACGGCGTCTTATGGCATCATGCGCGGTTCCACCCTGCTTCTCCACGCCCCCACAATAAAGGCGTGAAGCCACTCATTAGAAACCAGCTCCGAAGCGCCCTTCACCCGTTTCTGGATTGCCGACCTTGCACCATCCGCCGGCTCGCTGCTACCCTCGACAGGCTACTCCTCTTCATCACCGCTGGCTGTATATTCTCTGTTGCTATTGTACCACAGGTAGTATAGCGGAGAACGCCAGGATGCGCAAGAGGTTACCCGCTTGTCCCCTTCGCCCCTTCCATGCTACAATACACCCACTAATGAAACGGACGTACACAATCCCGCGCAGGAGAAAATTTTTAAAAACATGGACGATGAACAAGTGGTGGCAGGGTCCCAGCCCGTGGAAACTCTCCCAGAGATACAGGCCTTCGCGGCGCGCTACCCATTTCCCCTTGACCCATTTCAGATCGAGGCCATAACCCATCTGGTCCAGGGGCAGTCGGTGTTGGTGGCTGCCCCCACGGGCACGGGGAAGACGCTGGTGGCGGAATACGCTATCTGGTGCGCCCAACAGCGCAACCAGCGCGTGATCTATACCACGCCCTTAAAGGCGCTCTCCAACCAGAAGTATCGCGATCTGCGCGCCTTGTATGGCGATGACGCCGTTGGCCTGGTCACCGGCGACATCGTCGAGCACAGCCGCGCCTCTATCGTGATCATGACCACCGAGGTCTATCGCAATATGTTGCTGGAGGAGGGCGGCGAGCGCTTCGCCGATGACAGCGACGCGGTGCCATCCGAACTGGCGAACGTGGGCTTTATCGTGTTCGACGAGTTGCATTATCTGAGCGACAAGCAGCGCGGCCCCGTGTGGGAAGAGGCGATTATCTGCTCGCCCGCCTATATCCAGTTGGTGGGACTCTCGGCGACCGTCAGCAATGCCCAGGACCTGGCCGACTGGATCAGCCGCGTGCACCGGCCTATCGAGCTGGTCTTCCATGAAGAGCGCGCCGTCCCGCTGGAGCATTACTACTTCGTTGATAGCACACTGCACCTGGCAATGGATGCCGATGGTGAGCGTATTGAGCGCTTCCCAGGCATTGGCGGCGAGTCTCGCTTCTCGCGCTCGTATACCTTTGGCGGCGACGACGATGCCAGAGATAAACCCTGGAAAAATGACCTCAAAAATGGCAAGAAACACAAGGGCAAGCACGAGAAGCCGCCCACCGCTGATATGCCAGTAGAGCAGGCGCCCGCGGCGGTAGAGATCCGCGCGCAGGGCGAGAACGAGCCAAAGAAGCCAGCGCGCCCCAAACTACACCGTGCTTCTGAGCCTGGCGAGGTGCTGACGGCGCTACGCGATGCCGACCTGCTCCCCTGCCTCTTCTTCCTGCCCGGACGCAAGGTTGTCGAGGAGGCGGCGATGGGCGCGGCCCGCCATAGCTTTACCACGCCGGAGGAGCAGGAGCTTATCAGGGAGGAGATCGGCGTCTGGCTGGAACACCTGCCCAAAGAGGACCGCACCCTCCAGCAAGTGCATGCCCTGGCGGAGATCCTGCCGCGCGGCCTGGCCTTCCACCACGCTGGCTTGCTGCCCGGCCTGAAGGTGCTGGTGGAGACGCTTTTTGGGCGCGGACAACTGCGCGCCGTCTTCGCCACCGACACTCTGGCGCTGGGCATCAATATGCCGGCCCGCGCCGTCGTCGTTGGCAGCCTGAGCAAGTTCGATGGCATCGAGATGCGCCTGCTGACCCCCAACGAGTATCGCCAGTTGACCGGTCGCGCTGGCCGACGCGGCATGGATGTGCGCGGCGCGGCGGTGATCCCCTATTCTCCCTGGGAACCCTTCGAGGATTCGTTCCACCAGATCACGGGCGAACTCCTGCCCGTCAGCAGTTCGTTTGTCATTCGCTATAACTCCGTGCTCAACCTGTGGCGACCTGGCGATATCCGCCACCTGCGCCGCATCTGCGCCTCCAGCCTGCGCGAGTACCAACGCTACATGGCCTGGGAGCAGCGCGAACTGCGGCACGTGGAGGCGGTGGAGCGGCGCATGCAGAAGGGGCGCAAAGTCGGCAAAAAGAAGTTGAAGGCCGCCGAGGTCGCCACCCAGGCTCTGGCCAAACGTCGCGACGAGATCGGCGCCTACCCGCTCAGCCGCGCCGGTGCCGCCGAACTCGATGGCACCGTCTTCGCGCTGCGCACGCTCGGCTTCATTGGGCAGGACGACCGCCTGACCATCAGCGGCCGCCTGCTGCGCAGCATCTTCCATCCCGCCGGGGTGCTCATCGTGGAATTGATTATGCTCGGCATCCTCGACCAGCTCACCGCCGCCGAAATGGCGGAGGTGTGTAGCTGGTTCACCTACGACAACGACCGCCGCCTCTACAATCGCCATGTGCTCCACGCGCGCTTGCTTGAAGTGCGCAACGAGTTGTGGCGTGTGCAGCAGCACGTCCACGGCGTTGAGGAGCGCGCGCATATCAATTATTCCCCCGGCATCATCCCCGATTTCCACGGTATCGCCCTCTCCTGGTCGCGCGGCATGAGCCTCAATGGCCTGCTACAGCGCATCGAGCTGGCCGAGGGCGATCTGCTGATGTTGCTCAATCAGACCATCGACCTCCTGCAGCAGGTGCAAGCCGCCGTGGGGCAGGTCCTCGATGCCCGCGATATCTGGGAACAGGAGACGCCGCTGCCGGCGGAAGACGCATCCAACGAGCGCCGCGCCAGCGCCCATGCCGCCAGACGCCTGGAACAACAACGTGTCCAGCGCGAACGCCTGGAGCGCCTCCGGCCCCTCCTCGCTCAGGCCGCCGCCTCCTTGCTGCGTGGCATCATCGTCCAGAGCCGCACCGTCCCCTCGATGGTAGCCCATGTCGGCCAGGAAGTGATCCCCCTGGACGCCGAGGAGGATACCGACCCACCCGATATCAAGGAAGAACCGGATATGTAGGGGCATCTCTGGCGGGTACCCTGGTACAAATAGGGACAACCCGCCATATCTATCCACCTGAATTCCCGCCACCATCGCGTTTATCAGATCCGCCTGTAAAACTCCTTGTCCTTTAGACATGGGGATATAAGGGCGTTCCTTGTTGGAGTGGGGATGGGTGGTAGTAATTAGCTCGTGTACTATCTATTGTTTTGTGCTATACTCTGTGCATGGGTACAGTAGCTAAAAGCAACGTAAATATTGTCTATAATTGCCACTACCATGTGGTGTGGTGTCCCAAATATCGGCGCAAAGTACTGGTACACGGGATCGATGAGCGGTTGAAAGTGCTCATCCAAGAATGCGTGGAACGGTGGCAGCAAGAGTTTGTGCAGGTAGAGGTCATGCCTGACCATGTTCATCTGCTGGTTGGATGTGACCCACAATTTGGTATTCATCGTCTCGTGAAATGTGTGAAAGGCGCAACCTCCCACCAGGTGAGGCAGGAATACCCGGCCTTGAAACAGAAGCTTCCCAGCCTCTGGACGAATAGGTACTACGTGAGTACGACGGGAGGCGTGACACTGGAAACAGTCAAACGTTATGTGGAAAACCAGAAAGGCAAGTAGCCATGCACGTGAAACGGGCCTACAAATATCGGTTTTACCCAACAGATGAGCAAGCACAGAATCTTGCGCAAACCTTTGGGTCTGTCCGTTTCATTTACAATTGGGCCTTGAACAAGCGCAAACGCGCCTACTTTGACCAGAGTATCAAACTGTCCACCAAAGATCTGAGTGCCGCCATGACGGACCTGAAAAAAGCGGAAGAGACGACATGGCTTTCCGAAGTATCAGCCGTTCCTTTGCAGCAAGCTTTGAGGCACCTGCACACAGCGTACAAAAACTTCTTCAAAAAGCAAGCGAAGTATCCCACGTTCAAAAAGAAACATCACCAGCAATCGGCTACTTATACCGACAATGCTTTCATCCTGAAAGATGGCACGCTCACCTTGGCAAAACACAAAGAACCATTGCCTCTCGTTTGGTCGAGACCTTTGCCAGATAAAGCAAAGGCATCAAGCGTGACCGTCTCCAAAGATAAAGCAGGCAGATACTTTGTCTCGATCTTGGTTGAAGAGGATATTCAACCACTTCAACGAGTGGAGCAACAGATTGGGGTCGATGTTGGGCTAAAATCGTTTGCGGTGCTTTCCACGGGGGAGAGCATTGCTAATCCCAAATACTATGCTCGTTCTGAGAAGAAGTTAGCGAAAGCACAGCGGCACCTGGCAAAGAAACGCAAAGGAAGCAAAAACCGAAACAAAGCACGAAAGATCGTTGCTCGTATCCATGCGAAAATTGCCGATCAGAGACGAGACTATCAGCACAAACTCTCAACAAGGCTCATCCGTGAAAACCAAACGGTGTGCATCGAGAGTGTGGCAGTCAAGAATATGCTGAAGAACCACAAACTAGCAAAGGCGATTAGCGACGTAGGTTGGGGCGAATTCTTGAGACAATTAGAGTACAAGGCGGCGTGGTATGGGCGCACGCTGGTCAAGATTGATCGCTGGTATCCATCGAGTAAGACGTGTAGCGCCTGTGGGTACATCCTGGAAACGCTCACGCTGGATGTGCGTGAATGGGTGTGTCCGGTTTGCGGTGCCTGTCACGACAGAGACGCAAATGCGGCTCAGGTGCGCCGTTTCGGCGCGTGTAAGATCCTCCCTTGAGGGGAGAAAGGTTGAGAACAAACAAAGACCTTTAGGACAACCAACCTACTTGGCGGGGAAACCCAAAGAGGAAAGC
>JALYTT010000041.1 GCA_030854145.1 Chloroflexota bacterium
CTGTTCTTCGGCGGACAGGCGGGCTTGTAAACGGCGCCCCTACCCCTTACGTGCCACTCGCATACAGAAGAGAACCCTGCCGATTATAGCCCTGGAAGTTAACTGTCACCACACGCCTAACAGATGCGCGGCAAGGGATCTCCCACCAGCATATCGAGTACACGCATTCCACCGATGTCTGTGCGTAAGAAAACCATACCCGCTGGTTCAGCCTGGACGGTACCGATAATGGCGGCTTCACGACCAAGAGGATGGTCGCGCATGGCGGCCAGCGCACGCTCGGCCTTCTCCGGGGCCACGATAGCCAGCAGTTTCCCCTCGTTGGCTATCGTCAGAGGGTCGAGGCCCAGAATTTCGCAGGCGCCGCGCACCTCGGCATGCACGGGAATAGCCTGCTCGTCAAGCGCAACTGAAACCTCCGACCCCAGGGCCATCTCGTTGAGTGAAGTCGCGACCCCGCCGCGCGTCGGGTCTTTCAGACAATGGATGCCAGCACCTGCCGCTTCCAGCAGAGCGGCGACCAGCGTGTGGAGCGGCGCGCTATCGCTTTGAATGTCCGTTTCGATTTCAAGCGCCTCGCGTGCCAGCATAATAGCGATACCGTGATCTCCCACCGGCCCGCTCAATAACACCCGGTCTCCCGGCTGCAAGCAGGTCTGTCCGATCGCTAAGGGCGCGCGAATAATCCCAATCCCTGCCGTGTTGATGAACATGCCATCAGCTTTGCCGCGCTGGACGACCTTCGTATCGCCTGTCACAATGGCCACACCCGCGGCCGCCGC
Organism: Chloroflexota bacterium; assembly: GCA_030854145.1. Next base: position 783 of record JALYTT010000041.1, read on the forward strand.
CGCGCTGGCCATCGAGGCGACGATGGTGCGCAGGTCAGCAATGGGAAAGCCTTCCTCCAGGATAAAGCCCGCCGAGAGGTATAAAGGTACAGCCCCGGACATGGCAAGGTCGTTGATCGTGCCATGCACGGCCAGTTTTCCGATATCTCCCCCTGGGAAGAAAAGTGGGCTGACAACGTAGGTGTCGGTCGTGAAGGCCATCCGCTGGTCCGTTCCCTCAATGGCGAAGGTGGCGGCATCATCCATGGGATCGAGCATGGGATTGGAGAAAGCTGGCGCGATAACCCCCTCGATGAGATTGTGCGTAGATTTTCCGCCGCTGCCATGGCTGAGGGTAATCTTTTCATCGCGCAAATAGAATTTATGGCGGCGCGCCTGTTTACTGCGCTCGATCTTCTTCAGGATGTCATCCACGCGTGTCGCGTCACCTGTTACAAACGTATCCATAGTACCTTCCTTAGTGCATATCTACGATCTGGCCATGGGTAGAATTGAGAGGCGTGTGCGCTCAGATGCCATAGAGAAGCGCCCGTAGTTGAAGTACGCGGCGCATGCGCCCTCCGGCGACACCATGCACGTGCCGATGGGTGTCTCAGGCGTGCAGGCAGTTCCGAAGACTTTGCACTCCCAGGGCTTAATGACGCCCTTGAGCACCTCGCCGCACTGGCAGGCCTTGGGGTCAGCCACACGCAGACCAGGCACCTGGAAGCGCGCCTCGGCATCCCAATCGACATACTCTGAACGCAGCTTCAAGGCGCTGTGCGTGATGAAGCCCAGGCCGCGCCACTCGAAGAACGGTCGGAGTTCCATGGTGGCAGCCATGGCCTGAAGCGCTTTCACATTGCCCTCCGCTCGCACGACGCGCGCATACTGATTCTCGACCTCGGCGCGACCCTCATCTAGCTGCTTCACCAGCATGTAGACCGATTGGATGATATCCAGCGGTTCGAAGCCGGCGATCACCACGGGCTTGTGGTGGTCACGCGCCACAAAGTTGTAGGGACGCATGCCGATCACCATACTGACATGGCCGGCGCCGATGAAACCGTCCAGGCGCAGGTCGGGTGAGTCAAGAATGGCTTTCATGGCAGGAATGATCGTGACATGATTGCAGAAGACTGAGAAATTCTTGATCCCTTCGGCCTTTGCGCGCATGAGAGTGACGGCGGTCGAGGGAGCGGTGGTCTCAAAGCCGATGGCGAAGAAGACGACCTGGCGCTCGGGATGCTGGCGAGCAAGCTTGAGGGCATCGAGCGGCGAGTAGACGAAGCGCACATCAGCCCCGTCGGCTTTGGCATCCAGCAGGCTGCCTTTTGAGCCAGGCACGCGCATCATGTCGCCAAAGGTCGTGAAGATCACGCCATCCAGACGCGCCATGGCGATGGCATCATCGATGCGGCCCATCGGCAAGACACAGACAGGGCAGCCCGGCCCATGCACCAGGTCGATGTTGGGCGGCAAGACATCCTCGATGCCATGCTTGTAGATAGTATGCGTATGGCCCCCGCACACCTCCATAAACTTGAGAGGTCGGGAAGCTGAGAGTTTCGCAATTTCTTCACAGATGCGCTTTGCCAGTTCAGGATCGCGATACTCGTCAACATATTTCATGTCCATGGAACTTCTCCTTCTGGTCCTTGCTTTAAAACTACCGGGCACGCAGCGTTGTAACTGTCCATCTAAGATGTGGACCTCAATACTGCCTGAATTACCTCAAGAAGCGCATGATAGGCTGTTGCGTGCGCCTCCTGGATGCGCGGGATGTGGTCGCTGGGCGAGGTGATGCAATAGTCTACTGCCGGCGAGCGCGCGGTTTTTCCACCGTCATAACCAGCCAGCCCGATGGTCAGCAACCCCTGCTTCTTTGCCTGTTCAAGCGCTACCAGGACGTTGGTCGAATTGCCGCTGGTTGAAATACCCACGGCGATATCGCCCCGGCGCCCGAAGGCAATCATCTGTCGCGCATAGATATTGTCAAACCCGACATCGTTGGCGACGGCCGTGACGACCGCGATGTCGTTGGTAAGGGCGATGGCAGGCAGAGGCGTCCAGTCGGGAAAAGGCGGAGTCAGCAGGTCGGCCACCAGATCCTGGGCGTCAGTCGTACTTCCGCCATTGCCGAAAGCCAGCAGCGTGGCTCCATGCGCGAAGGCGAGCGCCATGGCGCGGCCAGCAGCAATGATGTGCTCCAGGGAATACGCGAGCGTTGCTTGCCGCAGGGCTATCACCTCCCGACACTTCTCAAGTGTCGAGTGTTGCACCTGGGCCTGCACGTCCTCTATGCTGGACTTGCCTCCCTCAAAGAGATAGGGATAAAAGAGCCGGTCGTACTCTGACCCTTCGCTATCAGGCATCATGCGCCTCGCCTACTCGTGAAATAGCCACGCCGCCATGCACCAGCAACATATCTCCCGCGCCAACATCGTCTACCAGCGAAATATCAACTTCTTCCAGCGCATTGCTGATCGTCACAAAGGCGACCCCCAATTGTTGATCGACGCGCAGCACGCGAGCCTCTAATGCCTCGTCGGAACAGGTGATGCAATGTCCCTCTGTATCAAGTTCGCAACTGGCGCTATTGTTGGAAGTTCCAAACTCTGTCAGCTCAATAGATGGCCTTTGCTCGTTGCTCATGTGAGTAATCCCTCATGTTCGGAGTAGATATGCACCAGCTCCCATAAAATGTGGTAAAGCGTCTCATGGGTCTCCTGGATGACCATTGGATCGCTGGTCTGCACAACGAAACAGTAATCGGCCTCGCTCTCTTTCAGCAACCCACCATTTCCTCCTGTGAGACCCAAAGTCAGTAAACCCATGTGCTTTGCTGTTTCCAGAGCTGCCACCACGTTCGGGCTGTTGCCATCCAGCGAGAAGCCCATGGCGATATCCTGCGGTCGGGCCAGCACCTTGAGCTGGCGCACATAGGGCGTTTCAGCGTAGCCCTCATTTTGACTGCTGAGCGCGGCGCTATCGTTCGTCAACGCCAGGGCGGGGAGCGCTCGCTTGCCAACGATCACTGGATGCACAAACTCGACGGAAACGTGTTGCGCATCGGTTGCCAGCGCGCCATTGCCGAAGGCTAGCAAACGTCCTCCCTGGTGGAAGCGACGCGCCATGGCCCAGCAACACGCGGCTATGCGTTCCGCCTCTGCCGCAAAGAATATCTCAGGGACAGCCATACTTTGTGCAAAGCGCGCTGTCACGAGCGCCTTCAGTTGCGGCACATCCATCTCAGTTGGCATCAACCTGCCTCCTTGTCATGACCATATACTCCTGTTTCATCAAGCTTCATTGGGCAGAGTGACGGATGCGGCAAGCCGGGTCCCTACGCGAGAGGGGAAGCGTCCGTCACTCAATCTGGACGGATGCGGCAAGCCGGGTCCCTACGCGAGAGGGGAAGCGTCTGTTACTCAATTTGACTGGTGTGCAGCATATCGATTTCGTCGGTATACGCCTCTCCCATGAGCAGGAGGGCCTTCATGGTCTCGCGCGCCTCATGCTCGTCAATTTTACTCATGGCAAAGCCTACGTGGATCAAGACCCAATCTCCCGGCTCAATGCCTTCTGGACGCACAAGGGCGATGCTCACGTTGCGTCTCACGCCGGAAACATTCACTTTGGCGATGGAATTGGCATCGTCCACGATATCTATAATCTGACCCGGAATACCAAGGCACATGTGACCCTCCTTTTCAGGAACTATGGTGGACGCGATCAAGCGCATCCCTACATCTGTTGCAACCGGGTAGCCGCTACCGCAAGCTGGCCCAGGCTGATGCCGCCGTCGTTTGGCGGCACCTGTCGATTGATATATACCTGAAAATCCATCGCCTCCAGGCGGGCGATCAGCATTTCAAGCAACAGGCTGTTCTGAAATACGCCGCCGCTCAGGGCGACACGATTCAAGCCGGTCCCTTCGCGTACCTCGGAAGTTATCTCCGCCAGTATGCTGGCAAGCGAGCGATGGAAGCGCCTGGCAATCTGTGGCGCTGGTACTCCTCGCTGGATATCGCTGACGATGGCGCGTATCATAGGGGCGACATCCAATAGGGCAGGTGTTTGAGCACCAATGATCCATGGATATGCCTCCCTGCTAGCAGCGCTATGCGCATCCTGGCGGTCGCCAGGTGCGGATCGCGCCAGTATCTCAAGCTCGATGGCGGCCTGGCCCTCGTAGATGACTTCGCTGCGCAGACCTAGCAGCGCGGCCACGGCGTCAAACAACCTTCCCAGGCTGGAAGTCGCTGGACTATTAAGGCCGCGCGCGATCATCCGCGAAAGTGTGCGCCACTTTGATCGATCTAACTGCTGTACGAACGGGATCGCGAGATCAAGAAAAGCCTCGCCGTAGGCGCAGTCGAGGTACGCCGCGGCTACGCGCCAGGGTTGCTGGATAGCCTGGGCACCACCAGGTAGCGGGATGTATGCCAGGTGCGCCAGGCGTGCAAAACCTGCCAGGTCCGCCGACATAATTTCGCAGCCCCAGATCGCGCCGTCGCTTCCAAAGCCGGTGCCATCGGCGGCCACGCCGATGACCGGCCCGCTCAAGCCGTGCTCGACCAACACGCTGGCAATGTGGGCATGATGATGCTGGACAGCGATTTTGCGCGGGATGTCTGAATCGAGCGCGTATTTTGTCGCCAGGTATTCGGGGTGCAAATCATACGCGATAGCCTGCGGGAAGATAGCGAAGAGACGCTGGAAATGCGCAATCCCCTCCCGAAACGCGAGCAGCGTCTCCACATTCTCTAAGTCACCGATGTGCTGGCTGACAAACGCCTGTCTTCCCTTGCCCAGGCAAAAGGTGTTCTTGAAGTGGGCTCCGCAGGCAAGCAATGGCACGGGCAGCTCCGCAGTGAGCAACAGCGGCTCCGGCGCGTAGCCGCGCGAACGGCGGAGAAATTGCGCGCTACCAGCCACAATACGCATCACGCTATCATCGCAGCGCATGTGAATGTCGCGATTATGCGTGAGCATCCCGTCGGCGATGGCCGCCAGCCGTGTACGCGCATCTTCGTCCTGGTAAGCAATCGGTTCATCGCTGACGTTGCCACTGGTCATGACCAGCGCGGCCGGTTTGTCTGCCTCAACGTGAGAGGCGAAAGCGCGCAGGAGTAAGTGGTGCAACGGCGTGTATGGCAGCATGATACCCAACGTGTTAGAGGATGCAGCGACACCCTGTAATACCGGGCAGCCGGCATGCTGTTCCAGCAGGACAATCGGCCGGCGATGTGATTGCAGCAAGGCTTCCTCGGCGTCGCTCACCGCGCACAGCAGACGCGCAGTTGCCACATCAGGCACCATCAGCGCGAAGGGTTTGGCCTCGCGCCGCTTGCGTACACGTAATTGCTGGACGGCCTCCACGTTCAATGCGTCGCATGCCAGGTGATAGCCACCCAGACCTTTAATAGCGAGAATGGCGCCCGCTGCGAGTCGTTGGGCCGCCTCGTCTATGGCATCAGCAGAGTACTGAGAAGAGGAGGAGGACCAAGCGAGCAGGCGAACCTGCGGCCCACAAAGCTGGCAAGCGTTCGGCTGGGCATGAAAACGCCGGTTGAGCGGATCGCCATACTCCTCCTGGCAGGCCGGACACATGGGAAAAACGTGCATGGTGGTTTTTTCACGATCATAAGGAATATCCTGTACGATGGTGAATCGTGGACCACAATTGGTACAGTTGATGAACGGATAGTGATAGCGGCGGTTGGCGGGATCGAACAACTCACGCAGGCAGTCGTCACAGGTTGCGCTATCGGGCGAGATAAGGGCCTGACGTTCAGGGCCTTTCTGACTGTGTACGATACTGAAGCTGTCCTCATGAGAGAGGGGTATGAGTTCTGTCACAACAGCATCGACGCGCGCCAGAGGAGGGAGCTGCTGGCTCAGAGCGAGCTGGAAGCCAGCGAGTGCTTCGACACTGCCCTCGACCTCAATGGTGACGCCCTGGCTATCGTTGAACACAAAGCCGACCAGGTTCCAGCGCAAGGCCTGGCCGTAGACGAAGGGCCGGAAGCCTACGCCCTGGACAATGCCCTGAACGAGGATGCGTCGTCGCTGAATTGTCGAATCCACTACCGATGACATGCATGTTCCTTTAGTGTCGTGCCGCCCTGACAGATTGCGCGTGACGCAAGGTGACGAGCCAGGCACACCAGGCGTCGAGGCCCTCTCCTGTGCGACAGCTCACTTCGAAGATACGCAGGCGAGGATTGATCGCCAGCGCCTGCCGTCTGACCTTCTGCACATCGTAGTCAACATAAGGCAGCAGGTCGATCTTGTTCACGACCATCACCTCCGCTACCGCAAACATCTGTGGGTACTTGCCTGGTTTATCGTCGCCTTCGCTTGTGCTCACAACCACGACGCGCGTATCTTCCCCCAGATCCCATGCCGCTGGACAGACCAGGTTGCCAATGTTTTCGATCACCAGCAGGTCGAGGCTCGCCAGTTCAATCTGTGCGAGCGCGTCGCGGACCATATGCGCTTCAAGATGGCAGGCTCCGCGTGTATTGATCTGCACCGTCTGAGCGCCTGCCGCCTCGATCCGCTCCGCGTCGGCGCTTGTCTCCACGTCTCCTTCGATCACTCCGATAGCCAGCCGCCCGCGCAGCCGCTCAATCGTGCGTTCGAGCAGGGTTGTCTTACCCGCACCCGGTGAACTCATGATATTGAGCACACAGATACCCTTTCCTGAAAGATCTCCCTGTATCTTGCGGGCAATGGTATCATTGGCCGCCAGGATATTTTGCGCAATGGTGACTTTAACCAATGGTATACCTCCTCCTCGCCTCGTTATGCAGATTCAATCTCCATCTCGATGATCTGGAGTTCGGTGCCAGCAATGACCTCGCTCGACCATTCCTGACAGGTCGGGCACTGGACAATGAAGTTCATGACGGCGAACTCTTTGCCGCAGTGACGACAATAGGCGCGGTGCGGCACAGCGTCTATCAACAACTGGGCGCCTGCCAGCACTGGATCGAGGCTGACCAGCATCTCGAAACAGAAGGTCAACGAAGCGCCGGCAATGCCGCTGGCCTCGCCAATCTTGAGCCGTACGCCTTTCACGCACGTCGCGTTGCACGCGGTGGCCTTCTCCTCCACAGCATCGACGATACTCTGAGCGATAGCGAGTTCGTGCATGGCCAACCTCGTCTCCAGTTTTCACTACCTGTATGTGCTACAGCGAATGGATGCGCATAGAGCGCGGAATATGCAGAATATCATGTATGATCCGTTACATCGAACGCATCTTCAGGTAGCGCTGGATATCGGGAAGCGACTGCTGAAAAATCCAGGCACCTATGCCAATGGCAACGACTAAAAACAAGAGCTTGAACATGATAATCTTCCTTTCACTAGACTGTATAGACTACATCTTGACTGTGTTCACTTTTTCGCATGTTCCCCCGCGAGCATTTGCTCAACGAGCGAGTCAATCATCTTCACGGCCTCGTCGACGGCTGCCTGCACGGGTGCGCTTAATCCCATGTGCATCTCGGGGTAGTCCTCGCCAGCACTCAGGGGGACAGGCTCGCAGCCGACAAGCAGGGTATGGGTGGGTTTTGCGCCCAGGGCTCGGGCATACGCCAGAACCTTCACCGGGTCCATACTATGGTTATCCAGTGCCGCTCTACCAGCTTCTACGCCTGTCGCGGGGCTGATACCTGACAGATCTGGTTCAAGCAGGTAAAGCGTTCCCGGCGCGCCAGCGCGCGGCACTGCATCAACCAGCACGAGTTCGTCGTAGTCATCGAGTAAGGCGTAGGCCAGGTCCATGCCTCGAATACCAAAGTCGACAACGCGAATGCCTTCCGGGTATTGCCGGGCCAGGAGACGTTGGGCCACCTCGACTCCGAAGCCATCGTCACCCCAAAAGATATTGCCTATGCACGCAATCAGGGCCTGCCTGCTCTGGCGCTTCGTTGCTGATGCAGGCTGTACTACCTCTTCCATAGCTAGCCTTCTCCGCCTGCCAGCGGCTCAACCTCTTCCGGGAAGAAAAAGAAATGATGACCCGGCAGGATACGGTCATCCAGCCGCATCTGCTCCATGGCCGGATCATCATCCGCCGTGACAACCAGGTAGATGCGATCCTCGAAATCCTGGTGGATGACCTCGATGGTTGCCGTCTTCCCATCAAGAATCAAGTCGAAAGCGTCAGCGCGGCCCTTTTTGGGATGCAGGAGTACCCGATCGCCAGCCCTTACCTCTCTGCCAGCGATAGTCACAGATTCTGGTGGGGGGTAATCCTCGCCTGGGAAGTTCCAGCCTTCACGACGCATCATGCTTTTTCTCCTTTACTGACAGGGCGTAGGTCGCGGATGGCACCATGGAGCTTCATGAATTGCGCGGGCGTGAGAGCCTCAGTGCGCTCCAGTATCTCACGTGTGCGCTCGTCCTGCCGCATCTGCTCTTTCTCTTCATCGGTCAGCGTCAGGATGCGCAAACTGAGAATTTCGTCGATCTCACCTCCATCGAAGAGGGGGCCGGGACTTTCTGGCGCAATCTGTGGATAGTCGTACAGGATGATGGGCGATGATACGAGCGCATCACGCTCTCCCTGGTTACCGACCAGCACCGGCCAGGTGTGGCGGTTTTGACAGGCCCTGACGAAGGGTTGCAACTCCTCAGGTGGCTCCAACAGCGAGATGAAGGCACCTTGACGTACCTGTAAGATAGTATGAGTGGAGACGAAGGATTGGAACACGGCAGCATCGCGCCGGTTTGTCACTCCGCCGGTATCGGGTGTCCTGTTTTCGATGTGAACACTGAGCTTGAAAAGATGCTCACCAACAGGCTCCGCTGCAAGGATAACGGCTCCCATAAGCGGTTGCTGCTCCAGAACGCTGCGTGCCGTCAAGGGGGGAGAGCTTCCAGGGAGCGCGTCCGCATCATCCACGATACGGCCACCGGGAAAAGCCATCTCCACAACCCTGGGCCGGGCCACGAGTTCGCTCAATGAAAGGTCGAGTATACTCACCTCGCGTTCCACACCCTCCTGCTGTGGTTCGCCGGCAAAAAGGCCTGCCAGGCTCCACTCGTCAGCGCGCGCCTCGCCATCATCGACCTTCACGGGTTCGGGCTGCACAACAGTACGCGTAAGCAGGTGCAGAAACCTCACGGTGATAGCAAGCGATATATCTTGTAGCTCTCCCTCCAGCAGGCATTCGGTGTGCATTGTCCAGGGCTCTATAGCGCCGTTCGCCTCGCTATACTCCCGTGGATAGACCACACCGAACGTCCAGCGGGTCCGATTTTTGATGGCAGATTGCCGGTACGGATAGAGCAGATAGCCCTCGTAGAGCACCGCGTTAGCGATTTCCTTGATGTGTTCTATCCTCATGGCTGCACCTCCACGCTACTTGCCTGCAATAGGCGCTCAAGAACATCCTCCCAGGTGGGAAGGCCATGGGTGATCTTATACTGGTAGAGTTGGTCGAAGACATCCTTATGCATGCGAATCCAGGCGCTGTTGGGAAAGGAGGTCTCTATGGCTTCTTTCCAGAGCGCGACCGGCAGGCGATAGGTTGCTTCCTTCGACCAGGAAATTTGCGCGATCTGTACATTGTCTGCCTCGCCTTCATAGAAGATGGTGCCACTGAACAGGAAACTCAGAGGAATGTCACCATCCTCCAGGGCATTGAAGTACTTGGTGCTCACCACCTCAAAGTCGTAGAGGCAGGGGACGGCCAGATCGAAGACGGTGTTCCCTGAGAAACGGGGCACTACGGTAGGTACGATGGTCCACAGGAAGGTGCGCAAGGTCGTGCCCCAGCGGGCCGGCTCACCAAAAAGCTCCTGCAGTTTGGCCTTCTCTTCGGCCTGGTAGCGCCTTTGTGTCACTGAGAGCATAATCTGGCACTTCAGGTTGACGTTATGGATCTTCACATCTTCGCTCGCGTTGGCGATGCGCATTTTGAAGATGAGCATCGGCAGCACACTATACTTTGCAACCTCGGCGCCGGTTACCTCAAAGCTCAGGTCTAGCATTAGCCTCTCCTCCAGGCAGGAGGACTATATGCCGGAGAGGTATCCGCAGCGTCCCCTTCTACCGTGATGGCCTTCTTCCGCAGGTCTGCGAAGAAGCCCGCGATAGCCTGCCAGACCTCCTCTCCGCCGCTCAGCCCTTTCCACTTGAGCCGGATCAAGCCGACAAGCTCGTAGCAGGCATCTATCGGCACAATATAGTGCTCACGATAGCTTGCGCCGCCCCGGTTCTGCACCCGGTTGATCAAGAGTGCTTCGACGTCAGGCTCCAGGTCGTTCAGGATAGGATTATTGCTGACAAGCGCATCCCACCCTTCCAGGGTGAGCGTAGACTCCATAGCCCCTGCCGGACTGGGATAGTAGGCCATGATACGCCTGGCGCCTGTGCTGTGAAAGATATAGACCATGTTCACCGGAATCAGCAGTTCTTCCCACTGCTCATCCGTCATCTGGAAATCCGGCAAGAGCAGCGCGCGCGAGGGCACAAGTCGATACTTTCCCTGTCCGGCTCCAGGGTCACCAAAGAGGATTGAGCAGGGAATACACACACAGATCAGCGTATGGCTGGCGAGTGCCAGCAAGTGCCGGTGCTGCGCGGGAATCCCCGCGCTACATAGTTCGCACTGCTCCGTCGGAGGACGCATTTCCCGTTTGCGCGTGAACTGACGGAGCACATCAAGGGAGGGAGCGGAACGACCCTCACCGCTGTTTGTAGGTTCGAATGACGACATGCTTGCTCACCTCATCTTACGTGTGGCAGTCCCTCCACCACGCTCCATTCACCATCTCGCTTCGTCGGGCTGGCAGCATCCTTGTTCCGCCGTGGGGGAACGAATGTCACCGGTATGCTTGCACGCCGGGGTGGATCGCTGACGCCTTCAACCTGGATCCCCTCAAGATCTGGGGCCGCTTTGTAGAGGGCCTCCTCAATTGTCGATTTGAGTGTCATTGTTGAGCTGGAACAGCCATGGCAACTGCCTTCGAGACGTAGATAGGCGACGCGATCCTCAACCTTGACGAATTCGACATTGCCCCCATGCGACTTGAGAGAGGGCCGTACTCCGTCCAGCGCCTGCAGGATGCGCGTTTCGAGATCCAGGGGATGCAGCCCATGGAGCAGAAATAAGGAACCCAACAGGTCGTCGCTCGCGAAGGTGTCGATTAATGCGAGACCCGCAGCGTCTGTCTGCGCGGTCATTTCGAGCAGCCGTGCCAGGGCTTCACCATACATAGTCAGGAGTGCCTGGACAAGCTCCTCAGCCGTGGCGCGCGCTCGTGAGTCAGGGAAAGCGGCTACCTCCTCGACCAGTTCCTCGATACGTGCCGCCTGGCGCTGGTGCGCCTGCACTTCTTGTGGCATGACCCATTCTCCTCTTTAAGCTTCCCAGATACTACCCTGGGCCAGACAGTGTTTCCGGCCCAGGGAATGGCAGTGTGATGTGCTGCCTGGTATGGCTATCTCAGGGTGCCTGCAAATGCGGGCTATCCGGGTCCACCGGTTCTTTCGGATTGATGCCCGTGGACGGCTCTCCCGTCAACGTACCAGCGGGGCGTTTAGCTTCCCCTGTGGCACCGGTATCCTGGCGACCAGCCTCCTTGCCCTCCTTTTTCTTCCGTTCCTCGCCTTTAGGCGTGCCCGGTATATGTGCAGGTTCAGGTTGAGCCGGAGCAGGCGATTTCTGCTCTTCTGCCATCGTATTCCTCCTCTTACTATCCTCTGCAATGAATTGTTGCCCCTTGCAGAGATGAAAGGTTACGTTACAGCCACCCTCCCGACAGAGGTAGCGGTGCTATTTCATCTGGCCAAATGTTGGTGAGATGACCTGCTGAAGCTCTTTCCCATCGCCCAGGTACATGTGAACACCACATGGCAGGCAGGGGTCAAAGCTGCGCACTGCCCGCATGATGTCGATGCCCTTGAAGGTATCCGGGCCGTTCTCTTCGAAGATGGGTGTGTTTTGCACAGCATCCTCGTAGGGGCCAAGCGTGCCATAGCTGTCGCGCACACTGCCATTCCAGGGCGTCGGCGGATAGGGATGGTAGTTGGCGATCTTGCCGTTCTCGATGACCATGTGGTGGGAAAGCACACCGCGCACGGCTTCGTGGAACCCGCAGCCAATGGCCTCCTTTGGCACCGTGAAATCGCTCCAGGTCTTGGTGTGGCCGGCACGCACCTCATCGAGCGCCTTCTCGATACAATGCAGCGCGACAGCAGCAGCGTAAGCCTGGAAGTATGTCCGCGCGCGGTTCCGCTCGATAGCATTGCTCCACTTCGGGATCTTCCACTCGAACTCGACCGCCGGCTTCAAGGCGCTCTTGGGCAGTCGAATCTTGACACTGTGTCCGGTTGCCTCGACCAGGCCTCCCAGGTTCACGAGGCCAGCCAGGGCCGTTGACCACAGGCGAGCGAGGGGACCGCCGCCAGTATCCAGAGCCAGGTACTTGCCAGTGCGCTTGTCGTACCAGCGAGGCGACATCGTCCAGCTATATTTGTCGTTGAAGTCGCGTTTCTGCGGTTTGGGGATGGTGGTCTGATTCCAGGGATGATGTTTGTCGACCGGGTTGCCCAGTGGGTCGCGATCGACGAACATTCTCTGGTTGTCCCAATCCTCGTAGTAGGAACTTCCCAGCAAAATACGGATGCCCAGGTTGATATCTACCAGGCTGGTAGTGATCAGCTCGCCATCCACGATAATGCCAGGCGTGACGAACATGGCACGGCCCCATTTTTCCATGGTGCGATAATCGAAGTCGCACACGTCGGGGTCTTGCCACGAGCCCCAGCAACCGAGGAGCGTTTGGCGGTAGCCAACCTGCTCGTAACCGGGAAGGGCCTGGTACCAGAAGTCGAACAGGTCGTCATGCATGGGCACGACCTTCTTCATCCACTCGACGTACTTCATGAGGCGCACCAGGTAGTCGGTGAAGACCTGGACGGTGGCGACGGTTCCCACGCCTCCTGGATAGAGGGTCGAGGGATGGACGTGGCGACCTTCCATCAGACAGAATGCCTCGCGTGTATAGCGGCTGACATGCAGCGCCTCGCGGTAGAACTCGCCTGTGAAGGGGTTGAGCGAGCGCATGATGTCGCCGATGGTGCGATAGCCATGATCCGCGGCGTGGGGCGCTTCGGTTTTATTGGCCAGCTCAAGCACACCGGGATTGGTCTCTTTCACCATCTGCTCGCAGAAGTCAACGCCGACAAGGTTTTCCTGGAAGATGTTGTGGTCGAACATGTACTCCGCAGCTTCACCCAGGTTGATGATCCACTCACCCAGGGCCGGAGGCTTTACGCCGTACGCCATATTCTGGGCATAGACGGAGCAGGTGGCGTGGTTATCGCCGCAGATGCCGCAGATGCGGCTGGTGATGAAGTGGGCGTCGCGTGGGTCTTTGCCCTGCATGAAGAGGCTGTAGCCCCGGAAGATATGGGAGCTGCTATAGGCCTCGACGACCTTCTTCTGCTGAAAGTCGATTTTCGTATAGATGCCCAGGCTGCCAACGATGCGTGTCATGGGATCCCACGACATCTCTACCAGTTGCGGCGGCGGTGTCGGGGTCTCTTCGCGTTTCGCTTGCGTGGTCATGAAAACTATCTCCTTGTTAATAGGATTGGGCGCCGTGTGCTCTTTATCCTCTCCACGTTGGTCGATAGCCAGTGGTCAGTTTCCGGCCCGTGTGCCGCCAGGAGGGTTCCTTGTCGAGGGTGTCGTTGGTTAATTTGCGTAGACGGCGCAGGGTGCCGCCCCAGATGCTGACGACGGCGGTGGAGAGCTTCGCACCTGGTGGCTCATCCATAAAGGGCATAAATTTATCAGGGAAGCCCGGCATGGTACAGCCAATGCAGATGCCGCCAACGTTGGGGCAGCCGCCGATACCGTTCATCCAGCCGCGTTTGGGGACGTTGCAGTTGACGACGGGTCCCCAGCAGCCCAATTTGACGAGGCACTGCGGCGAGCCGTACTCGGTGGCGAACAGGCCCTCTTCGTAGTAACTGCCGCGATCGCAGCCTTCATGAACGGTTTTTTCGAAGAGCCAGGTAGGTCGCCCGACATCGTCGAGCGGAATCATCGGGGCCATGCCCCCTGCCTGGTAAAGAAGATAAAGTACGGTCTCCATGAAGTTGTCAGGCTGAACGGGACAGCCAGGGACGTTGATGATGGGGATACCGGCTTTCGATTTCCAGTCCCAGCCCAGATAGTCAGCGACACCCATGGCGCCAGTAGGATTGCCCTGCATGGCATGGATACCACCATAGGTGGCGCAGGTCCCTACGGCTACCACAGCCAGCGCCTTGGGGGCCAGGCGATCAATCCAATCAGAGACAGGAATGGGTTGATTGGTTACAGGGTCAACGCCGAGGCCTGACCAGTATCCTTCGGCCTTGATCTTCTCGTTTGGCACCGAGCCTTCAAAGACGAGCACGAAGGGGTCGAGTTCACCCCGCTCAGCCTTATACCACCACTCCATAAAATCTTTGCCCCACTCGTAGGCAATACATTTATTGTGGATATGCACTCTAGGGATGCCTGGAATAGCCCCTAGAACGAGATCCTCAATACTGGGTTGGGTGGCTGCCGTGACTGAGATAGTGTCTCCCTCACATCCCAGTCCCTCTACAATCCAGATGATGTGGACATCCTCCACTTTGGCCGCCATGTTGTACCTCCTGAAGCGTGTTCTGCTCATGGTCTCCCAGTATACTGTAATACAGTATAAGTGGAAAACATATTATAAGTACGACAAACGAAGGTAACGGTGAGGCATATGCCACCTCGGGTGATCGGCGCATCATGCGGTGCGGGGTAGATTTTCGAGTAGGCTACACAGCAACCTGACCCATACTTCTTCCAAAGAAAGCCAGGATTTCAGACTATAGGAAATATGTATCTGCATCGAGGGGAGACACATATTCCTTTTTGCCCGCTAAAATATTTAGAATTATACTTTATTCCTGGCCCGTAATGACTAGCAGAATCATCACTTTTCGATGATAACATATAGAAATACAATTATCAAGGGCTAATTGTTTATGCTTCAGTTTAGCGCTACAGTATCTCTGGCCTGGAGCTTCATAGTTCTCCTGCTTGCCTGAGAACGAGTGATGGCCATTTCCCTTTTCTCAAGTGCGTTCGCCCCTACTCAGGCCCCTCATAAAATCAGTATACAAACGGCTCCCAAATTTGGATGACATCCATGTACACTGGGACTGTGTTTGTATCAACCGGGGTCTGGGTGAAGAGGTCGATTCTGGTCACACTCATGCGCCACACGTGATAAGATAACATGGAAGAGTGTCGAAACCGGCACCTTTCTTAATTTGAGCGACGCTAACGGAAAGAGTTTTATGCAGAAGAGGACTTTGCCGATTACGGCTCCGCAGCAGGGAATGCTGGTATCCATCGATGTCAAAGTCGGTGATGTGGTGCATCGCGGACAGCCTATCGCCGTCATGGAAGCTATGAAAATGGAGTTCATAGTGGAGGCCAACCTGGATGGTGTGGTGCGCGAGATCGTGGTGTCCGAAGAAGATGCTATAGCGACCGGGCAGCCTTTGCTGTTCATCGAGCCGGTAGAGGCTACCCGTGAGCGTGTGGAGCAGGTGAAGTCCATAGACCTGGACGCCATCCGTCCCGACCTGCGGGAAGCGCGGGAGCGGCATGCTATCGGGTGGGATGAGTCGCGACCGGAGGCCGTAGAGCGCCGCAGGCGCAGTGGGCAGCGCACCGTTCGCGAAAACATTGCCGATCTGTGCGACGCTGACAGTTTCATCGAGTATGGCGCCTTGGCGCTTGCTGCCCAGCGCCGGCGGCGTCCCCTGGAGGATTTGATCAAGCAAAGTCCGGCCGACGGCCTGGTGACGGGTATCGGGACGGTCAACGGCACAGTGTTTCCCGCTGAACAGTCGCGCTGCATGGTGCTGGCTTACGACTACACGGTATTCGCCGGCACGCAAGGTGTCATGAATCACAAGAAGACCGACCGGCTCTTGCGCCTCGCCCGCCAATGGAAACTACCCATTGTGCTTTTCGCCGAGGGCGGCGGTGGGCGACCAGGCGATACTGACTGGTCGGGCGTGGCGGGCCTGGACAACACGACCTTCCTCAACTTCGCGCGCCTGAGCGGGCTGGTGCCGCTGGTGGGCATCGTCTCCGGGCGCTGTTTTGCCGGCAATGCCGCCCTGCTCGGCTGCTGCGACGTGATTATCGCCACGCAAGACGCGACCATCGGCATGGGCGGCCCGGCCATGATCGAGGGCGGCGGCCTGGGTACCTTCGCGCCGGAGGAGGTTGGCCCGGTCAGCATGCAAGCCCCCAATGGGGTCATCGATGTGCTGGTAGCCGACGAAGCTGAGGCGGTGCGCGTTGGCAAACAGTATTTGTCATATTTTCAAGGCAACACGACTGACTGGACCTGCCCCGATCAACGTCTGCTGCGCCAGCTTATCCCTGAGAATCGCCTGCGCATCTACGATATGCATACCGTGATCGAGACACTGGCCGACGAGGATTCAGTGCTGGAATTGCGCCGCCAGTTTGGTCCCGGCATCATCACGGCCTTCATCAGAATCGAGGGCCGACCCCTGGGTGTGATCGCCAACAACCCGCAGCATCTGGGCGGTGCGATAGACGCCAACGCCGCCGACAAGGCCGCGCGCTTCATGCAGTTGTGCGACGCCTTCGGTCTGCCCATGCTTTCCTTATGCGACACGCCAGGCTTCATGGTCGGACCACAGGCGGAGCAGACCGCGCAGGTGCGACACGTCTCCCGCATGTTTGTGACGGCCGGCAGCATCAGCGTACCCTTCTTCAGCGTGATTGTGCGCAAAGGCTATGGCCTGGGCGCGCAGGCCATGACCGGCGGCAGCTTCCACGCGCCCTTCTTCACCGTCGCCTGGCCAAGCGGAGAGTTTGGCGCTATGGGTCTGGAGGGTGCCGTGCGCCTGGGCTATCGCAAAGAACTGGCGGCCATCAGCGACCCGCAGGAACGCCAGGCCACCTTTGAAACGATGGTCGATGAGGCCTACCAGCGAGGGAAGGCCATCAATATGGCGTCCTACCTGGAGATCGACGATGTCATTGACCCGCTGGAAACACGGCACTGGATTACGCGGGGTCTGCGTTCTGTCCCCGCTTCACCCCCCGGCGAGGGCCGGCGGCGGCCTTTCATCGATACATGGTGAAATGAAACATGCTCTACAGCAACGCTGTTACTTAGATCATTTCCTCGCGTTCTAGTTAGAGTAAGCGAAATCATTCATCATCATAGAAAGATTACAGATGGCCAATTCCGAGCACTCTCAAGCAGCAAATCAAGCAAACACTTCAGTTGAAGCAACCCCATTATCATGGGGCAACGCTTATCTTATGTGTCCGCCCGACTACTTTGGGGTTTTCTACGAGATCAATCCCTGGATGCATCAAGAAATTCGTCCGAATTTCGAGCTTGCAGTTGAACAGTGGCACAATCTCGTGGCCAACCTCCGGCGCGCGGGAGCAAAAGTCGAAATTATCGAGCCAGTGAAAGATCTGCCCGATATGGTCTTCGTCGCCAATGCGGGCCTTGTTGATGGTCAGCACCTTATCTTGAGCAGATTTCTCCATCCTGAGCGCCAGCCCGAATCAATCTACACTTCGCAGTGGTTCCAGGCTCGCGGGTGTGAAGTAGCAGAACTGGCTGGCGATAGCGCTCTATCCTTTGAGGGGGGTGGCGATGCCTTCCCATTTGCCGGCAGTCTGCTGGCTGGTTATGGGTTCCGTTCGGACATTGCCTCTCACGCTGTGCTCTCGCGGCTGCTGGGAGTCCCGGTACATTCGATCAAGCTCGTCGATCCGCGTTTCTACCATCTCGACATCAGCTTCTCTCCGCTTGATACTCGCCATGCGATCATTAATCCGGCTGCCTGGGATCGGGCGAGTAACGCCATCATCGAACAACTCGTACCTGAGCCGCTCGTGCTCAATCTGGATGAAGCGCTGACCTTCTGCGCGAACTCTGTGGTTGTGGGCAAGGTCATTATTATGCCGGCCTGCCCTCCTCGTGTCGGTCGCATCCTCGAAGGTTGGGGATATGAGGTGTGCGTGTCACCAGTAAGCGAGTTTCTAAAGGCCGGAGGGGCGGTTCGCTGTTTGACTCTACCACTAGACATGACTATTTCCAGCGCATCCACCCCTACATCTGAATCCACTTCTACATCTATGGAAGGGAAATAAAGATAGACAGTGAAGTAGTTAGCTCCTACTTGGGTTGACTCTCTTCTTCAGGCAACATTGTGGGCGACGGCAGCACGAATGAGATCTTTCAAAGCTGACTCATCAACTGTGTCGCCCTCACGGAAGTCTATCGCTCGCGTTTTTTTCGCATCAAGGCCGGCATTGAAAAGTGTATGTGGGTCCTCCAGGGAGGCACCCTGGAAAAAATTCATTTTTAGGGTTTGCTTGAAAGTGGCGACGGCACACACAAGCCCCTTGTGAGACCAGACCGCAGTCTCCCACTTCCATTCTTCAGTGATGTCGGGATCAACCTCAAGGATAAGTGCGCGCAGTCGAGCGAACAGTTGGCCGCGCCAGCCGGCAAGTTCTGCGATTTGTTGGTCGATACGTTCAGATGGATTCATGTACTCTCCCTTTGTTACAATCCAACATCCAGGGTCTTCACGGCTTCCTCTGCATACGCCTTTGCGACACACGTTGTGCCGGGCCGCGCTGGGCTCGTGGCCTTCGTGGTAGGTAGGGAAGCAGCAGGTAGACGCATAGCAGAAGAATCGCCACGACAATGACCACGCGAACAAGCGCATCAAGACTCCCTGCGATCTTCAGGCCGACCAGGATACCTACAAGAAAGCAGGTGACGCCAAAGGTCATCTGACGCTTCGTCATCGGGGTCCTCCTCTGCGATCTCATGTTGAATACGCTAGCAGATGGTGATGCAACGCCTCAAGCATACCTTATTCCAACAGGAAAAACAAGCGTTCTAGTTGCAGTATGATTTTCCTGGATCTCTCTCTCTCTGCTGTCCAAAGAGAGCAAGATTGAAGAAGAAAAAGCACCATTGGTATGCTACACTTTCTTTGGGGATAGATATAGCCCTCGATAGAACTGTCTCTCCAAATTCCGCATAGTCATTGTGAAAGAAGGAAGTAAATCAATGTTCAACGATACGAAAGCATTTTCCGGTTTTGCGGTAAACGACGTGCAAAAAGCGAAGGAGTTCTATGGCCAGACGCTTGGGCTAGACGTAACCGAAGCGCACGGGATGTTAGAGCTGCATATCGCTGGCGGGACGAAGATCTTGATGTATCCGAAGGAGAACCATACTCCGGCCACATTCACCATCCTGAATTTCCCTGTCGACAACGTTGAGCAAGCCGTAGACGAGCTGGCCAGGCGCGGCGTGCATTTTGAGTCCTATAATGAAGAAGGTGGCCTGGTGACAGACGCAAAGGGGATTTTCCACGGCGGGGGTCCGAAGATCGCCTGGTTTAAAGACCCGGCCGGCAATATATTGTCGGTACTTGAAGGGTAGGTGGGAACAGGCGTTTCCTCCAGCTTGATACTAAAAAGCAACCCCTCAAGATCGAGCGCATCTGCGCAGATGCGCTCGATCTTGAGGGGTTGCTTTTTGTTTTGTTAGTTGTATTGAGCTTTGCTCCACCGCGCATCTTGCTCGCTCTTTTTCAGGATCAAGAGGCAGTATATTCTACGCCGTTCTTTCCAACAACGGTGACAGCTTTTTTTATCGGCACAGCCGCGTCCTACATCATCGGACCGCTCAGCGACCTGACATACCTGGTGACAGAACGTTCCGTCTCTGACGAGGTGCTGGCACCTTATAAGGCGTCTGGTATCACCATCCTGCGTGCATAGAATTGCGAACTCAACTTCCTGCGAGATCGTCCCGATCCCTCCCGTGATGAAGCACTGCGGTACACGCGGGAAAGATCTGGGAGCTCTGCTCTTCTGAGAGAAGAAGCCAGCTTTCAGTTTCCTCAAGATACTCTACCACACGAATCCTGTTGTCCTCTATCGGGATTGATCCGACATGCGTGATATTTATCGTCTATATACCGAGGAATATAATGAATATATCACCAATTGGGTTGGATGAAAAATACCTGAAGCCACAGGCCAGACGATAAATACCCGAAGCTACAGGTTAGACGGTAAATACCAATGATTTATAGACTGTAAGTATGCACGTAAATGACGGTCAGGCAAGTGTTCCAGGCTATGTGTCCATCAAGGAAGCAGCGGAGATGCTTAGTCTTTCGCCTGGTAGAGTTTATGAATATGTTGAGGATGGTCGGTTCTCGTCTGTAAGAGCTGCCCACGTTATTCTTATACCTCTGGAAGAGGTCAAGAATTTTAAGCCCAACATTGCCGGACGGCCACGCAAAAGCGTTCTCCGCTGGCGCATCTCTCCCGAAAATAACGTGCTCCTCTCCACCTCTATTGTGGTGCAAATCAAAGCAGGTGCCCAGGATCTTCTCATGAGCAGGTTGGAGGAGATCAGGCAAGGAGAGCAGTATCTCTTCCCTGGCACGGTCGCGCGCTTCATTGTGAGAAGCGAGACATTCCCCAGACAGGTAGAAATTTCACTCATCTGGCGCAGCACTGCCATGCCAGATAAGGCAATACGCGAAAAAGTTCTGGCGGATTTTCAGCAGGCCCTGGCAGATGTATTAGATTGGGATACTGCTCAATACAACGAAGGGCAGGTGCTGATGCATACATAACAGATGTATAAGCGTGCAATATGTGATCTATGGTATGCCGGATGTTCTAACTGTTACTGATAAGGAAAACAATAGCTTAAAGCGTAAGGTTTGATTGGCGTTTAGACTAAATCAGACAAAAGGCCTCCCAACCTTGCGGAGGGTGGCCTGATCGAGTAAAGTTCCAGTAATCAAACACCAAAGGAATTTTACTTCCATGAACAGTACCACAATGAGACAGTTTCGTCACGATATTTATGACTGCTTTCCCAGAGCCAAAGATGCGCTGTTCAATACCGTGGATGCACTGATGAGCGAACCCCAAGCGACATCGTTGCCAGAAATCACCCAATCG
>JALYTT010000042.1 GCA_030854145.1 Chloroflexota bacterium
ACGACGGTATCTGGTCCTCACCAGGGCAGCGCACCACTTTGCTCGAAAAACATGCCTGTCGCGCCTTCCGAAGGCAAGGTCGCTAAACGAACAATAACGGCGGCGGCTTGTTCTGGCGTCTGCGCTCCCCGAAAATTGTTCAGATCAGTTGCGGTAGAACCTGGATTAGCAGAGTTCACTTTCACCGATGTCGCGCGCAATTCTTTGGCCAGGGTGACGGTCAAGGCATTCAGAGCGGCTTTCGATGCAGTATATGCCAGGTTATTGATCGCATAGAACGCACATGCCGGATCGCTCACGGTTGTCAGTGAGCCAAGATCGGAGGATACATTCACGATCCGGCCCGCCCCGGCTTGCTGGATGAGAGGCAGGAACGCCTTCGTGACGGCAAGGACCCCAAAGAAATTCGTTTCAAAGACCTTCCGCACATCCTCCATCTGGCTCTGGCTTGGTTGGACGTACCCAACCGTGATACCAGCATTGTTCACCAGAATGTCCAACGTCCCAAAGGCGCGGGTAACTTCCTCTACAGCGGCATCTATCGTATCCTGGTCTGTGACATCTATCACAAGCGCTCGCGCCTTCACGCCTTTTGCCTGCAACGCCGAGGCTGCTTGTTCTCCCTGGTGTTGGTTCCGACTTCCCACCAGAACAGTGATGCCTTGCTCGCCCAGTTGGCGAGCGGTTTCAAAGCCAATCCCTTTATTAGCACCAGTGATCAGTGCCACCTTTTCAGATCTCTGTTGACTCACTCTCACACCTCTTTTTTCTTCATAACAGTTGATGCACAGCAGCGACCAGGGTAGTGATAGAACGTACACTATACGATGATGTTGCTCACGGATGCAGAATAGCACCTCGCCTCTCATCATCTGTACAGGAAGCATTCAAAGCATGGGCACACTCCGACTGGCCACTCGTTCTGTTCGTGTTCCCTTGACCCAGGTGCTCAATGTAAGTATACTGGACTGCTGATACCAGAACCAGGGTTTTCTGATCATAGATCTCTGACTACCAGGATAAGGAGCAATTGACATGCATGAGAGTGAGCGTCGTCAGGCTCTCGCCGACTTTTTACGCAAGCGGCGCGCGCGCCTTTCTCCCAGTGAGGTGGGATTGCCGCCGGGCTTCCGTCGCCGGACGCCTGGATTGCGTCGCGAAGAGGTCGCGCAGCTTGCCAATATTGGCACCGCCTGGTACATCTGGTTGGAACAAGGCCGCGATGTCCATCCCTCGGCACCTGTCCTGGAAAGTCTTGCGCAAGCGCTCAGACTCACGCTCAATGAGCGGCGGCATCTTTTTCTGCTGGCCGGGCAATCCCTCCCCGCTCACGCCTTCCCTACGGAGGAGCGTGTTAGCCCGGTACTCCAACAGGTGATCTCTGACCTGCATCCCAATCCCGTGTACGTCATGGGACGGCGGTGGGATTATCTCGCGTGGAACAACGCTGCTGAGAACGTGTTTGCCATTGCTCAACCAGCACCCCCTCATTCGAACAATCTGATCTGGCGGCTCTTCACCAGCCCCACCAGCAAGGCATGCTATCCCAATTGGGAACAGAGGGCGCGAGGCATCTTAGCGGAGTTTCACGTGGCCAGCGCTCGCTATCCAGGTGACGCCTGGTTCGAGGAACTGGTGAAGGATCTCAAAGAGGTCAGCCCCGAATTTTGCCAGTGGTGGTCCCATCAGGATACTCCTGGCTCAATAGATGGGCACAAGGTCATGGAGCATCCCATGTGGGGACACCTGGAGTTCAAGCATATGACCTTGCAAATTCCCAGCGATCCTGATGTCAGGATTATGATCTACACGCCCAATGCCGCAACACGAACAAAACTGGAGCGATTTCTAGAGCCTATGACCAGCCGCTAGTCAAGATAGTCCTGCCACGGCTGGCTCGGACCGGATCAATGCGCTCTTTGCGGATACCCAGCAAAGCCTTATTCTGGTACTCCTTGATATCCTGAGCGCGATAGGAATGCCAATACAAATTTGTCTCGTTTTGTGGAAATAAGCATAGACTTTTTATGATATACTACGGTCATTACTGCTCGCAGGTCTGCTTAGCTCCCGAACCATCACAATATCTCGTTGTATAGGCGCCCTTGCCAATTTCGTGTACGGGCGCCGCTGGCCTGCGCCCATGCCAGGATCGCAACAACAACAGGATTCGCATGAGAACCATCGCAACCCAAAAATTGACGCTTACCTATCTGCAACGGCTGAACTGGCAGAGCTATCTGGCTGCGCTGCTTGCCGCGTTTATGGTTCTTTTTAGTGCCTGGTGGATGTTTTTCCACATCGGGGGAGACAAGGGTACCACACTTTTCGCCGATAGCCTGTACGCGGTCGCTGCCTTGACCGGCGCGGCCTGGTGCCTGATAACGGCATACCGGGCGCGCTATGGATCGCTCAAGCTGGAACCGCGCTACCAGTTTGTATGGCTGCTTATAGGTATCGGTGAGGGCTTCAATGCGCTGGGCGGCATCTACTATACCTACCTGGAATATAGTGGGCACATCAATCCTGTGCCTTCGTTTGCCGATCTGTGCTTCTCGCTGAACTATCCTCTCCTCTTAGCCGGTGTGCTTCTTATGCCTGCCGCGTTCAAGCTCGAACGCTTCCGCGTCCGTATCGGGATCGATGCCCTGATCACCACGCTCTGTCTCCTGGGCGCAAGCTGGTTCTTTTTCATTGGCCCCGCGTTCCTGGCAACAAACGGCCAGAACTTCATTGATCGGCTGGTAACTACCCTCCTTTATCCCTTCCTGGACATGCTGCTGATCTTCGCAATTGCGCTGCTCATTGTGCGACCGGCTGAGCGGCTCTTACGCCCATCCCTGATCCTCATAGGCATAGGTATGCTGGCCTCTGTCTGGGGTGATACCGGCTATAGCTATACGCTGGCCATCGGCACCTATACCTCTGGCACAGTCTACATCGATCCATTCTGGTACATCAGTTCGCTTCTGGTCGGACTGGCTGCACTTTTCCAGTATACAGCCATCGCGCGCCACACCTATAACGAACGCACCAGCGAGATCAGGACCCAGGTACAGCCCGACTATACGCCCCTGAACTACCCGGAAAGGCAGCCACAACGCTCTCTCTTTGTGCAGAGCTTTCTGGTCTATATTCCCCTGATCATCCTCCTGCTCCTCACTATCTATGGCGAGGCGACACACGACCAGGACCTGACGCTTTTCCTGGTCATCCTGATCTCGGTGATCGGGATACTGCTAGTGGTGCGCTACCTCCTGACCGGCTATGAGAACGAGTTGCTGTTGCAGGAACGCGAGCAGCGACGCCGGGAGGCAGAACAACTGCGCCTGCTGACCGCGCAACTGACCGAAATGCTCGATCTCGAACCCCTGCTCGAACGCATTGCCGCTCTGGCAAGCTCCGCGCTGGCCTTCGACGCCGCCTTACTGATCGTCGAAGAACATCCTACGCCCTCTACTACGTCGGGCGCGATGGGGGTGTATGCCGCGGTATCTGCGATCGATAAGATCGTGAGCTGGCGCTTCTACGGGTCGGGCATAGCGTATTGCGACCTGTTCCATGGTAGGGAATTGGAGGTTATGTGGACGCAACACATTCCGAACCTGCCGCCGGAAGTGGCAATCTGGCATACTGAACAACGTATCCAGACCACCCTTTTCATTCCCCTGACCTATCAGGGAAAAATCCTGGGCAGCCTGGGCTTTGCCAGTCGCGCAATGCGATCCTTCAGTCAGCATGAAAAGTACATCGCCAGGGCCTTCGCCGAGCAGGCGGCAACCACGCTGGAACATGCCTACCTCTACCGCGAGGCGCGCGAGCACGAGGCGTTCTCTACCGCGCTCGCCAATATCGCCACGCGCTTGAACGCCGCTGTGGTAGAGCAGATTGAGATGCAGCAGATTATCTGTACGGAGGGAGCAAGCGCCTTGCGCGCCGACTATGCCCTGCTCTACGTCTCCGATCAGCGCGGCAGCCTCGTGCCGGTCGCGCTCTCGGTGAGCGAGCAGGAACCGGTCTCGCTCCTCAGCGATTGGCCGGCTATATACGAGCACGAACACGAGGCCCAGGCGCTGATCTTACTCCAACCGACCCTGCTGCAAATCGATCCCCTGTACACGCTCGATGCCCTCGCCCAGCCCACATCCGACTATCCCTTCGCGCACGTGGCCTACTCCACAACCAGGCGCCATCGTATACAGCGCGCCCTCTCTCTGCGCGAGGTGCTGGCCCGGCGCCACGTGCCAACCGCTATCCTGGCGCCCCTGATTACGCGCAACAACCCTGCTGGCCTGCTCGTCCTGGCCCGCTCGCTTCAGCCGGGTGCGCGCGATAGCCGGGCCTTCACCGTCGCGGACCTGCAACCGGCCCAGGATTTCGCTGAACAGGCCGCGGTGGCCTTTACCAACGCCCAACTCTACCAGCAATTACATACCGCGCACCGCCAACTACAGGAGCTTGACCAGGTGAAAGACCAGTTCATGATTACGGCCTCCCACGAACTGCGCACACCGCTGACTGCCGTCCAGGGCTATCTCGAATTGATAGCCCAGTACGACGAGGCCCTCCCCCCTGAGCAGCGCCGGGAATTTCTTCACAAGGCCCAGCGCAGTTGCGAAGAGCTGGTGCTGCTGCTCAGCAACGTTATGGATGCCAGCCGCCTTGAGGTAGACGCCGGTATCCGCGCAGCCCACATCGAGGACGTACCCCTCCTGGATCTGGTACAGGATATGCTTGAGTTGATTGAGCCGCAGGTGACCCAGGAGCAGCGCGAAGTGCATGTCCATATTCCAGCCCACCTGGCAGTACGAGCCGACCCCGGCCGCCTGCGCCAGATTCTGCTCAATCTCAGCATGAATGCGCTTAAATATTCGCCGCCGGGATCACCTCTCACCTTCTCCGCGCACACGGTGACCGAGCGTATCCCCTACGCGGTCATCAGCGTAGCCGACAAGGGGCTGGGCATTCTGCCAAAGGATCAGGCTCGTCTCTTCCAACGCTTTGAACGCCTGGAGCGCGATTTGAATAGCCCTGTGCGCGGCTCCGGCCTGGGTCTCTATATCTCACGCCGCCTGGTGGAAGCTATGAAAGGCCGGATCTGGATCGAGAGCAGCGGCATCACGGGAGAAGGCGCTGCTCTCCATGTGCAGTTGCCGCTGGCCCATTAATCCCATCTGCCCCTCACCGCCTGCTGCCGTCCGTTCTATCTGGCATGGGACAGTATATCGAAACCTTCAAGGACCCGGCCAGGCAGGAGAGGCGCACGGTCAGCGCGCATGAAGAGGTAGCGGGGCGCTTCTCCTTTCCCCTACGCTCCTTCGCACCTCACCCGCTGCGTTACTCATTCCCCTGGTTCTATCTGCTGCTCGCGCTGGCAATCAGGGTCTACCTGGTCATCCATACCCATGGAGTTATCGACGGGGACGAGGCGCTGACAGGCCTGCAGGCACTGGGTATCCTCCATGGCGACCACCCGATCTACTTCTATAGTCAGAGCTACATGGGTAGCCTGGAGGCCTATTTCGTGGCCGCGCTCTTCGCCATCTTCGGCTCCTCGATCTGGACGCTGCGCGCCGAAGCCATTCTGCTCTCGCTCGTCATCGTCTGGCTGACCTGGCGCCTGGCGGCATCCCTGGCCGAGCACGCGCGCCTGCCAGCCTACGCCCGCCAGTGGTTCATAAACGTCGCTGCGCTGCTGGCCGCGATTCCTCCCCTCTATGATACCGTGGCAGAACTACGCGCGCTGGGCGGCTATATCGAAACGTTCGTGTTTATGCTCCTGTTGTTACTTTCTGTGCTGCGCCTGACCGAGCGCTGGCGCGCAGCGCGCATCAGCGCTCTTTCTCAGGAAACAGAGGGGAGAGAGAAGGTATCCACCCATGAAATGGCGTGGCGCTGGGCTGGGATCGGGCTGATCGTGGGGTTGGGTCTGTGGACAGACCCTCTGATTGTCTCCGCGTTGCTGGCGGCGGCGCTCTGGATTGCCTGGAACATCTTCGCCCAGCGGGTCACGTTTGCGCACCTTCTGCCCGCTATAGCCGCCATTCCCACCGCCATCATCGGCCTTGCGCCAGCCCTCGTGTGGGGCGCTACCCACGGGTGGGCCAACGTGACCTATCTGGTCAGTCTTGGCAGCAAGGTTGTGGTCTGGCCGGAACTCCAGGCTCGCTATCCCGATCGCCTCAGCCTCGCGCGCGGCATCACCACGCTCTACAAAGACTGCGTCGCCCCCCGCGTCATCGGCGGCTCGCTGCCAGGCGAGGATAGCCTCCTCACCGCGCTCCACAACCCCACCCTGTACATGGGAGTGGCCTGCATGGCTATCACAGGTATCCTGCTCAGCGCGTCGCTGCTCCCGCGCCGCCCCCTGCTCCTCATACAGATACGTCGCCTGGCCGCGCTGCCCCTGCTCTTCGCAGCCTGTACCGCGTTTATGTTCTGCGCTACAACCACCGCCGCCCCTGGACTGCTCTCATGCAACTATGATGTTACCGGTCGCTACGCCACCCCGCTGATGCTGGCCCTGCCCTTCCTGTGCGCGACAGCCTTCACGCTGGTCATCTTGCTGCTGGGCCGACTCTATGAGAACACGGAAGGCGATACAGCACGCAGAGAGAGAGGTCAACGCGCTCCGCTCTTCATACAAGCCATGCTCCTGGCCTCGCTGCTGGTCATTGTCTACCCCCAGGTCTGGACCTATCGCGCCGCCGATCCGGGGCTGACCTTCCAATCGCCTTACTGCTCCCTCGCGCCCGCGAATAATGACCAGCTCATCGCCTATATGCAACACGAACATATCCGCTATGCCTGGGCCAACAACTGGATCGCCGACCCGCTGCTCTTCAAGACGCACAGCAGCATTATCGTAGCCGACCCGCTGCCGCTCTTACGCCATCTCCCACTGCTCGATCGCTTCCCCGCCTACACGAACGCTGTAGAACATGCCGACCGACCCAGTATTATCACGATCACGCTGCGGGTATACCGCTATCCTCTGCTCTTGAAGATTCTCGATACACAGGGCATCACCTACCGGGTGGCGCGCTTCCCTTCAGAACCAGGCGTAGATATCCTGGTCGTCACGCCCTTGAACCGCACGGTCTATCCCTTTAAGTCAATGGTGTTCTATGGCGCTTTTCTGTGTCTTGGCCTCTAAGCTGTTACTAGCAGACTGACCTCTACGCCGCTACTTTTTCTGCGTCTCGTTGGCCGCCGTGGCCTCCGCCTGCCTCTTTACTTGCAGCGGCACATGCTGCTCACAAAAGCGAAACGTGCGGCTGCCAGATAGAAGCTGGGCATAGGCCGCTGGCTCGCCACAGGTATCACAGCGCCCAACGTGTGTTTTTACGGCTTTCATGGGACCTCCTCGTCATCTATGGTGACAGGCATCCTCTGGCCCCACTATAAGGCGGCCGCTCTGCCTGTTCTGGATATAAATTATACGCTATGTTCAATATCTATCATAGCATATCTGGCCTTTGTCCCTTCGCGGCCACGTGCCTTCGCAGCTACATCCCGATCCGCGTAGGGGCTATGGCTTGCCTCGCCCGTGTGGTTGGCCACCGGGCGAGGCAAGCTATAGCCCCTACGCGGATCGGGGCACACCCAACTACGAAGTCAGGCTAGATATGGTAGAATCCAGGCAATGCGGCTTGTTTTCATAGAGGAGTTTTTATGGCCATCGACGTGATGTTCACACAGTTTCCGGCTCTCACCACGAAGCGATTGTTGCTGCGGCAGATTGAGCCGGGCGATGCTGAAGCGATCTTTGCCACCTTCTCTGATGAGGAGGTCATGGAGTTCTATGGGCAGATGCCTCACCGATCCGTGGATGACTCGCATGAGTTGATCCGCCAGCAACAGGCCTGGTATGCGCAACACGAGGGTATCCGCTGGGGCATCACCCTCAAGGGCGAGGACAGGGTGATTGGCTCCTGCGGTTTCTACCTGTTCGACGCAGGCTCCCGTCACGCCGAGACTGGCTACGAACTCAATCGCGCCTTCTGGCGGCAGGGCATCATGACCGAAGCCCTGTCCGCCATCCTCACCTACGCGTTTAGCGGGCTTGAGCTACATCGCATCGAAGCCGTCGTCGATGATGTAAATGAGCGCTCCAAAGAGCTGCTGCGCAAGCTTGGCTTTACTCTGGAGGGTACGCTACGCCAGCGCTTCTACTTCCGCGACCGCTACTGGGACGAAAACTACTTTGGGCTGCTCAAAGACGAATGGCATGTGCCAGGATGAGCTGTAACATTCTTGCCCTCAGAATTGAAAGCATGGGTATGTATTATTAGATCGGTCGCGAGCATTAGACAGAGACGAGCACCGGATACCTGGTGCTCGCTTTTACGTGTGAACCTTTTCTTCATAGTGTGCTACTAACACAATGAAGACCCCAATTTATATATAGCATGAAAGGACAGTGCAGTATGCCTGAAAACGTCATGATAGCACCTGATATGAATACTACGAAATCGCGCTCTGATGAAGTAGTTCTACAAACACGCAACCTCTCCAAACAATATGGCCAGCGGATGGCGGTCGATAATCTGAGCCTGGAGGTGAGGCGCGGCGAGATCTTCGGCTTCCTGGGTCCCAACGGGGCGGGCAAGACCACAACTATCCGCATGCTTCTGGGCTTGATCACCCCAACCTCCGGCAGCGGCGAGATTCTGGGCCATGATGTCATCTCGCAGCGGGCACGCATCCTGCCGCGCGTCGGCGCGCTGGTGGAGACGCCCGCGCTCTACCTGTATATGACCGGCCGCGACAACCTGCGCGCGGTGGCCGCAGTCCTCGGCGGCGTGCCGGAGAAGCGCATCGATGCCGTACTGGAGATGGTGGGCATGGGCCTGCGCCAGAAGGACCGCGTGCGTACCTACTCACTGGGTATGAAGCAGCGCCTGGGCGTCGCGATGGCCCTCTTGCAGGACCCTGATGTGCTGATCCTCGACGAGCCTGCCAACGGCCTGGACCCCGCCGGTATCGTCGAGATGCGCGACCTGATGCACCGCCTGGCCTTCGAAGGCAAGACAGTCTTCATCTCCAGCCACCTGCTCACCGAGGTGCAGCAGATCTGCACACGCGTCGCCATCATCAACCTCGGCAAGCTGGTGACAGAATCGACGGTCGAGGATCTGACGCGCGGACACGGCGAATTCACGGTGAAGGTTGAGCGCGCGCAGGAGGTGCTCCAGCTTGTGCAGGCCCAGCCATGGGGCAGCGGGGCACGCCTCGCCTCCGATGGCACCCTCATCACGCCAGCCCCCCAGGGACGAGGCCGCGACCTTAACCTCTTTCTGGTCAAGGCAGGTTTTGTCCCCGATACCATCGCGAACACAACAGAGGATCTGGAGCAGGTCTTCCTGCGCCTGACGAATAGCGGTTCAGGAGAAGTACAATGAGCGTAGTCAGTACCACAAATACCATCGATACTCCCCCGTCAACTGAATATCCCCAGCTTCACGCCTCCAGGCCAGGTTTCTTTGGCATCCTGCGCGGCGAGTTCTTCAAGATGTCGCGCCAGTGGGCCACCTGGATTATGGCCGTTATGTTTCTAGGCTCGCTCTTCATGCCCTATGTCCTGACGCTGGTCGCGCCAAATATCGCGGATCAAATCCACAAGTCGCCGCTAGGATTTTTTGATCGTGAGCTGGGCTATGGCACAGGCATAGTGCGCATCTTCGGCGGCATCTTCCTGCTGATCGTGATGGCCCAGGCTATCGGCCTGGAGTATCGCCTCGGCACGATTCGTGTCCTGCTGGCACGCGGCGTTGGACGTTTGCAACTGCTCTTCGCCAAGTTGTTCGCCGTCGTAATCGTCGCGGTCCTGCTCCTGATCGTCGCCATCGTGCTGAACGTCCTGCTACTGAGCGGGTTAGTTCTTGCACTCACCGGCAACCTCAACGCCTTCAACGCGCTGAACTCCCAGTTCTGGTCGGACGCCTGGCTGGCGCTGCTGACCGTCATGGCAAGCATGGGGGTCACCATCTTGATGGCGATGGCGATGGCCGTCGTGGGCCGCTCGCAGGTCTTCGGCCTGAGCGCCGCCCTGGCCTGGTTCCCGGTGGACAACTTCGCGGGCCTCTTCCTGTACCTGGCCTTTCGTCTCACCAAGGCCCAGTTCTGGATGGATATCACCGGTTACCTGCTCGGCCCAAATCTCAATGTGATGCCGGCCTCGGTGGTCTCTCCCAACTTCCCCGTCATCGGCTTTCAACCATTCACGAAGGTGGACGGCACTCACACCCTGGTCGTCACTCTGGTGTACGCCATCATCTTCGCCGCCATCGGCATCGTGTTGACATGGCGCCGGGACGTGAAGGAGTAGTCAGAGTACAAGGCCATAGGGGGCCATATGTCGTGTTGGAACAGGACACCCCTGGCGGGCGCCCTGTTCCAACACGACATAGCTTCACCTCGCGCTACGGGTCTATGGATGCACCCTAATGCGTAAACGGGCTGCTCACCGGCAGCCTACTCTGTAGCTCCTGCATCACCACCTCCAACAATTCCCCAGCATCGGCACTGAAGAGGACCTTGCCCTGTGCCCGATTGTAATTGAGGTTTGCATACAGCTTCGGCTTTTGCCAACTCCCATTGACTATACCATCAAAAGAGGGTGAGAAATGTCCTTTTTTCATGCTATAGTCAGTAGAGAAAGCCCGCTTAGGGACTGAAAAGGACAACAGGAGGAAGAAATGGATCAAGCAACATTGCTCAAGACACTTATAGAGACGCGAGCCGCCTGGGAGGCGTTGCTGGCCCAGATCGACGAGGAGCAGATGCAAAGGCCAGGCGTTGCTGGCAAATGGTCGGTGAAAGACATCATCGCCCATGTCGGATGGTGCGAGAGCGAGATCGCTCCGGTTCTGCGCACACACCTCCTTGCTGGCTCCGACCTCTGGAACCTCTCCGACGATGAGAGCAACGAGATCATATACCAGCAGAACAAGGACCGACCCTTACACGACATCGTCACCGAAGAGCGGCAAGCATACACGGCTCTCCTCGAAGCGGTACAGACGCTGAGCGACGAGGACCTGAACGACCCTCAGCGCTTCAAGAATATGCCGCAGGAGTGGAAACCCTGGCAACTGATCGCTGGCAACTCCTTCAAGCATTACGAGGACCATATGCCCTCTCTCCGCGAGTGGCTGGCGAAGAAGCAATAGGCAACGAAAAAACGTGAACACCAAACAAATATGCTAATGAAGCTCGATTAGTGTGGATTATACATAAGCTTGCGCTTTCGGTACCTGAGTGTTGCGCCACACGTTTTGTCGCAAGTTCTACAAAGCAGAGCAACATTGTCATGGGCAAAAAAGTGTGTTACGCTGCTGGAGAGAAGATCTAAGCAAATGTTGAACGCAACTAGAGGAGGTATGATGTCTGACACGCTTGCCACGATTCAGAGCATGCAGGTGCTCGTCTGCGCGCCAGATGGGGAGAAGCTGAAAAGCGAACGTGAGGCCGTGGATCTGATTGGCGAGGCCATTTCCCAAGGCGTCGAGTGGATTCTTGTTCCGGTGGAACGGCTTGAAGACGATTTCTTCCAACTCGAGACCCGACTTGCAGGTCACATCATTCAGAAATTCGTGATGTACAGACGGCGGCTCGTGATCCTGGGCGACATCTCAAGGCATGTGGCTCAGAGTAGCGCGCTCAAAGCTTTTGTGTACGAAACGAACCGTGGCACCCAGGTGTGGTTTCTAAAGGACCTTGAAGAACTGGCCGAGCGGCTGAACCACATGCAACAACGTGACCTCCAATAACATTGCGGCAACAAAACGTGTGGTGCAACGCTCAGGTACCGAAAGCGCAAACCTTACGTATAAACTTCAATTAGCTGACGATTATATTGCGTCAGAACGGGCGAGGTTATGCTATTTCTCACAAAAATGCGAGAGGCTCGGCTGTGGCGACTCCATGCACAGCCTCTCGCGCCGATTTTTGTGCTCAATAGAGGTGATAACGCATTGATAATGGCCAATAAGGTGTGCTATAATGGCTTTTAACAAGACCCTCTCGCAACGTGGCCCTTCGATGAGGCTGATATACTGGCTCATATGAGATAGGGGGTTGCAAAAGGACTTTTCGCGCTTGAGCGATTGAAACCCTGGCTCCTGACCGGCGATGAGGAGTGGGCAGTGATGTTGCAAAAGGACTTTTCGCGCTTGAGCGATTGAAACTCCTGCTCATCGCTGGCAATGCGTTTCAGTATTCCTGTTGCAAAAGGACTTTTCGCGCTTGAGCGATTGAAACGGTTGCATATGATACACGGACCCATGTTTCCCTCTGGTTGCAAAAGGACTTTTCGCGCTTGAGCGATTGAAACATAGAGATACCAGCCTGCGTGAAGTTGCTGATCTTCAGGTTGCAAAAGGACTTTTCGCGCTTGAGCGATTGAAACGCAGCCATAACCATAGACCAGCAAAGCGCGGCGAAGTTACAAAAGGGCTTTTCGCGCTTGAGCGATTGAAACGTAGCAGGCTGTGACGCCTGAATGTGGGGTGTCTGGAGTTACAAAAGGACTTTTCGCGCTTGAGCGATTGAAACCTCCAAGATCTTCGATGAGGTGGGGATGTGCCGGCAGTTACAAAAGGACTTTTCGCGCTTGAGCGATTGAAACTCCATATTTTGATAGTCGGGCTTGACCGTCAGCAGGGTTACAAAAGGGCTTTTCGCGCGTCAGCGATTGAAACTGGATGTAGTACGTCAGGGAGTTGTAGATGTCATTCCAAAGTTGCAAAAGGACTTTTCGCGCGTCAGCGATTGAAACATACCCCCGCAAGTCTGTACTGGGTTCTCCTACGAAGTTGCAAAAGGACTTTTCGCGCGTCAGCGATTGAAACTCCTTTTCTCCAAAGGAACCAACACTCGAAAGGGGAGTTGCAAAAGGACTTTTCGCGCGTCAGCGATTGAAACTCAGACATTCCACTTGCTGGGCATATCATCCGTAGGTTGCAAAAGGACTTTTCGCGCGTCAGAAACTCAGCATCCTGCACAATAGGTGCAGGGAAAAACGGGGCAGGTTGCAAAAGGACTTTTCGCGCTTGAGCGATTGAAACCGAGAAGCGAGAATTCTCCCACGTGAGGAAGATATAGTTGCAAAAGGACTTTTCGCGCTTGAGCGATTGAAACGCTGGTCGGAGATCCGGCACAACACAGCGAAGCACACGAGGTTACAAAAGAGCTTCTCGCGCTTGAGCGATTGAAACGGGCGGCTTCTACGCCGTCGCCGCCCCGTAGTCTTCCGTTACAAAAGGGCTTCTCGCGCTTGAGCGATTGAAACTCAGCACCTGGGCAGAGAGCCGGTGTGATGCGACGGGTTACAAAAGAGCTTCTCGCGCTTGAGCGATTGAAACGACTCCTGGCATCTGGGGAGTGCGACCTGGGTCCTGGTGTTGCAAAAGGGCTTTTCGCGTGAGCGATTGAACCATTAAAAATTGCATCTCCCCGGCCCTCTAACTCCGTTGCAGAAGGGCTGCGCGCGCGCAAGCGATTGAATCACCTCATATTTCCCACAGAGACATCGTTCTCCAGGCTTGTTGACGCTCCTCTGCAAGGGGAGAACGCAGGTCATCCGACCTGAAGTAGAGCTATGTACCCATGACATTCGTACACTCACCAGCGTTATAAAGAGTAGAACTCAGTTTTTTAGCAGAACAAGAGAGGTATATGAACAAGAAGAAGTTTATCAGCAAGATGCTCGCTCTGCCGCCGCCTTCCATTGAATACGGTGTTGGTCAACACCTGGCGACGCTCTTTCCTGAGAGGGCACTCATCGAGGGAGAAGACGGGGGGTTCGACGTGGAGGCGTACGCGCGGGCCGGTCACTGCGTCCTCAGAAAACAAACCTTCCTCTACAATCAGGTGATTACATTCTGGATCGGCCCTGAGCCGCAGGCCATGGGCGTAGGAGGTTTTGGTGATTTCGGCACCCATCCAGGCCAGGACACCACAGGTGCGGACCAGGAAACCGCCAGCAGGGTCAAGAATGCCTGGCTCGAAGTGGAATGGCAGGGAGCCACCATCGACGTACTCTTCATGAACTGGACTGATAGGCAGCCGCACCACTGGATTCTCGCCGACAGCCAGAAGAGTGCTGAGAGCTTCCTGGCCGCCGTCTGCAAATGGAACACGGAGATACGCGGCGAAGTGCTGGTCTACGATGGCAGTGGCTGGTACAAAGACGAGCACCTCTTCCAGGATATTCAAGGGGCGACCTTCGACAACCTGATCCTGCGCGGCAGCCTCAAACAGGATATTCGTGACGACCTGCTGCAATTCTTCGCCTCGCGCGCCCTCTACGACGAGTATGCTATCCCCTGGAAACGTGGCATCCTGTTCGTGGGGCCAGCGGGCAATGGCAAAACCCACACGGTGA
Source organism: Chloroflexota bacterium (assembly GCA_030854145.1). The sequence continues at coordinate 14,390 of JALYTT010000042.1, forward strand.
AGGCGCTGATCAATGCGATGGAGCAGCCCTGTCTCTATGTCAAGAGCATTAAGGCCCCGCACGGCGCTGACCAGTTCAATATCCGCGCGGTCTTCGAGCGCGCACGCAAGACGGCCCCCTGCATCCTGGTATTCGAGGACCTGGATGCCCAGTTGACACCGCAGAACCGCTCGTTCTTCCTTAACGAACTGGATGGCTTCGCCGCCAACGTCGGCATCGTGACCCTGGCGACGACCAACCATCCCGAACGCCTGGACCCGGCGATCCTCGATCGGCCCAGCCGCTTTGACCGCAAGTATCCCTTCGATCTTCCAGAACAGGCGGAGCGTCACGCCTATATTGTCATGTGGAACACCACTTTACAACCGGCGTTGCGCCTCTCCGAGGAAGGAGCCAGCCAGATGGGCGCCCTGACAGAAGGCTTTTCCTTTGCTTACTTGAAGGAACTATTCTTATCCTCAATGATGCGCTGGATCGCGAAGCCAGAACAGGGTACGATGGAGCAGGTGATGAGCGAGCAGGTAAATGTGCTGCGCGAGCAGATGATCAGCGCGAACACCCTGGTCGAAGACGAACCCACCGAGGAGCAATCTATGCCACCAGGCTTCAACCCAATGATGAGGAGGCGCTTCACGTATGGCGGGCGTGGCTATACTAGCGTTCGGTGGCAGTACCCCTGATAGAAGAGCTTTATTGATACTCGCCAGCTCACCGTTTGCCGCCACTCTCGACCACCCGCGTCTGACCCATCCCCATCGGCGTCTTATATCCCACGCCGCAATAGAACGCCAGTCGCGCCAGCAGCACTATCTGCTGGCGCACCGTCAGCACAGATTCTTCGGTCGCCGGCTCATCGGGACCGCGCAGGGCATACGTGCATGTACCTATAAAGCCAGGCTGCCAGTGAGTAGTGAACTTGACGGTATGGGGCATGAGGTCGTACTCGTCGATGACGATGCCCTCGTCCTGGATATAGCGCTCCACGAGATCGGGTTGGATCACAGGCGCTACCTCCGGCGGGGCCAGTTCGTGCCAGCGTTTCGCGAGGCCGGGGAAGACCATATGTGGCAGGGGCAGGCGCGCGAAGTAGTTGCCGTAGCTGGCTCCCTTCGTGCTTCCCCGGTTAAAGGTGGTGAGCGAGGCAAACTCCAGCTTCAATGTTTCTACGCGACCCGGTCGCCGGACCTGCACCTGCGCGATCATGTCCGCGAACGATGTCCAGTCGGCCCACATAGTGGCATCCTCGTTTTTGGCGATGACCTCTTCGAGCAAGAACTGCTGTTTGCCGAGTTGTATGAGTGGAGATCGCCTCTCGCCCTCAGTAGCTTGCGGGGAGAACGTAGTCAGCGCGTGATGAAAGAGTGGGAACAGGTCGGCGCGCAACAGAGTAATGCGCACATGATAGGTCTGTTCCGGCGTCAGGGGGAGATGCACGTTGCGCCGCTCAGCATCGCGCATGCGGGCGAAGGGGAGTGGGAACAACAAGCTCGAACAGGTAAAGAGGCGCCGCCGGTTCTCTTCATGCAGCAACGCCGAGACATCCGGGGCCGTCGAGCGCATCCAGTCCATCCACGCCCCATGCACCAGCTCGCCCGTAAAAGCCATCAGTGTCCCCGTCTGGAGCGGGCGCAGCTTCAACAAGAAGGCATATAGCCGCGCTGGGGCCGCAGGCGACACAGCACTATCCATACAACATACTGTCCTTACAATAACAAGGGGCAATCATAGTTCACATTACGCAGATTCAGCAAATGTATAAAGCGGCACTGTCCGTATCGGTGGTGTCTTCATCTGCCGCAAAGCTTCTAAACGCTCGATAGTTTCAGGAGTAAAAAGGACATCGCCACACACATCACACACCTCGGCTGGAATATGCTCGATAACCATGATGCGGTCACCATGACGCACCGCACGCACCACCTCTCGCTGCTCGTACTGGCCTGAACAATCAGCGATACTACATCTCATAAGGAACTCCTCTCCGTTGGGCTTATCCACTTGGGTGGAGTAGGCACATATACAGTAATGATGACCAATAGAGATAACGATGTTGTACAGACCACATGCAAGGGGCGTCTCTGCATCGTCAGTCCAAACAGTAAGCAACAAGCTCCTCGTCGATGGTCTGGATAGTTCTCGATAATCTGACTAGCAATAACGGATTCCAACACTTCAGCAAGAGTGATTTCCTCCGCCTCCATTTCCTCACGGGCATGATCAGTAATACGTATGGCCCGCGCAGCAGCTTGAGCATATATTCGGCTTAGTAACTCATCCACATCCATCCAGTTCACCTCTTCCTGCCTTGTTCTCCGTCTACATTCTATCATAGGACCATAGTAGAATACTATCTCGAATTTTGACATGGTAAGGTTATGTTAGCACTCTAATGAGCGAGGTACACAGACTCTTTATAAACAGTTACCATACCCCCTCCCTGGAACGTATACTAAATGAGATAGTTTGCACGAAGGCTCGTTTCAGCGCACAGAAAGGACTTGACATGAGCAACATTGGTACGGCTCTGGTGAAAGTGGCTGTGTTGGCAACCGGGGCAGTAGCCGGTGCGTTGCTGGCTCGCTGGTATGATGATCTCATGGCAGCGGAGATTGAGAAGCGATCACATTACGACAAGACACGCTACGCTCAGGGGCTGGCTCCGATCAAAGAGCAGCAACAATTACCACAGCAATCATCAGGAGAGCAATACTTATGACGACACAACCTACCGCGATGACGCCTGGCGAGCGGGTGCGCGCCACGCTGGCCGGGGAGCCGGTGGACCGCGCGCCCTTCTGCTTCTGGCACCATTTCCGCCCGCAAGGGTCGGGCGAGCGCATGGCGAACCTGACGATGGAGTTCTTCCGTCAGAAGTTCGACCTCGATATCGTGAAGATCATGCCGGACCTGCCCTATCCCGATCCCGAAACGCCCATCACCGGCGTCGCCCAGTGGCGCACGCTACCACGCCTGGGCCTGGATACCCCTATGTTCCAGCAGCAGCTTCTCTGCATTCGCCGCCTGCGTGAGCAGTTGGGACCCGACTACCCGCTCATTCTTACCCTGTTCAGCCCTCTAACTTACATGATGCGCTGGCTAGGCAAGCCGAAGGCGCGCGAGCAGCTCCGCCAGGACCCCACCGCCGCTATGGAAGGGCTGGAGATCCTGGCCAGCAATCTACGCACGCTGATTGAGGCCGCCGTCGAGGCCGGCGTCAGTGGTATCTTCTTCTCGTGCATGGGCGCGACCAGCGCCGACCTGACACGTGAAGAGTACGCGCGCATTGCTCGTCCCTATGATTTGCAGGCGCTGGAAGGCGCACGCGCCGCCTGGCTCAACATCGTCCACGTTCACGCAGATCCCAGCCAGACCGGCGATCAGATCTACTTCGAGGATTTCGCGGACTACCCCGTCTCAGTGATAAGCTGGAGCGACCGTCTCACCGGCCCCAGCCTGAGCGAGGCCCAGACGATGACCGATAAGTGCCTGATGGGTGGCCTGGATGAGCGTGGCCCGCTCACACGCGGGGGCGAAGTAGAACTGACCAATGAGATCATATCCGCTATCTCGCAGACAAAAGGTCGCTGCTTCATCCTGGCCAACGGCTGCTCGGTCCCCGACGACACCCCAGAGGAATGGCTCTACGCCGCGCGCAAGCTGGTCGATCAACTGAAATAGATACTACAGGGAGCGAGATATCGTGATGTAACAGGGCACCCGCATTGTCGGCGGGCAAGGGGAGCCAAAGAGGAGCCGAAGGGGTGCCCCTACATTTCATACCCCGCAATCAATGCTTTCATACGAATGACTATGTCTGTGGAGGAACAGTTTACCACACGTCGGCAGATCGTCCAACATTCGCTCTCGGTGACTCGGTGGGCAGTCGCTTGATTGTTGCTGGTCGTTTGCGTGCTCATGTATGCTTATCCTTTAATGACATATCTCATACGCTTGTGTTCCGGTCGGATGATGTTTCATCGTCTACGAAGAAGGATACCCTCCTGACAAGCGGAATACAGTCATCAAAAGGATACGATAAGGCTACCCTCTTGCGTGAGGAGAAACTGTGAGCAGAGAAGTGTGGATGGTATGCTTTTGGCTACTATGCGGAGGCGAGGAAGGGATGGCCCTGGTCATGCTGGGACTTCGCTAGAGCAAAGAGCGCGCGCGTGCATAGGCAATGGCCTGGGTCCTATTCTCTGCTCCGAGCTTGCTGAGAATGCTGGCGACATGTTTCTTGGCGGTGGCGAGCGAGACCACCAGTTGCCTGGCAATCTCCTGGTTGGAGGCCCCTTGCGCGAGCAGGTGCAGGACCTCCTGCAAGGCTACCACCATGGGAGGAAAATTTCCGGCCATGCGCCATACCAGGTTGTTGGTACCACCGGAGAGAGGCGAGAGATGCCATGGCCCTGCAATCGGCCATACCTGCCAGAACTGTGCCAGGTCTATTGTACCCTTCATCATAGGCAGAGTATATCACATATCGCGCTACTCTCTCGGCTGGTAGGAAAGGACCATCACCCCAGAAGGATGCGTTTTGGTGTTGACTGTGAGGCATCATCGGCAATGCCGCAAGAAAGCGCACTCTTTCCTAAACAGGTTCAGGACGATTATAGGTGGGTTTCTTCGCTTTGATGACCTCCGCGCGAAAGCGCTGCATCAGTCTCGCTGCCTCTTCTTCGTGGCCGCGGGGGACAAGTACGCGGAGAGCATCATATTCGTTGGAGGCACGGATATGTCGCTGTTCGCGATGGAAGTGGAGGACGGCTGGCTGGGATGTCATGCGTACACTTCGTAAACGCCAGAACAATTCTTTGAGGGGAAAGTAGGTACCAGCCTCCCAGACCCCTTCCTTTGAAAAAGTCACTCTGTGAGGTTGGGCCTGGTTCTGGCGGGCCTGGTGGCGTTTTTTCGCTTCGCTGTAAGCATGCATGCGTAACACAAAGAGAAGGAAGACAATGATCACGAGGAAAATAGCGGGAGTGAGTATAAGCGGGCGATAAGCAGGCAGGAAGAGTAGGGACAATCCCAGGATCAGGAGGCATACCAACCCTATCAGATTGGGGAGCCAGTATCCGCGCCTGGCAGCTTGCCAATCGATGTGATCAAATAATGCCCATTCCTCGGCGTTATATTCCCAATGGGCCCAGGCCTGATCGCCAGGCATGCCCTGTTGGAGATTCTGGTGGAGCGTGTTGGCATCATATGTGAACGCGCTACTCTCAAATGCATGCGACGTGTCCTCAATGCGCCGGAAGCGCGAGGAGAAGTTGCTCCCTGGATCATTGTTCATGTGGATGAACTCCCTTTCTCTGCCTCAATGCTGCTGTCTTTCTGGCTGCATTTATCGGCATGGAGCAAGTATAGAAAGAAAGAAGCCCTCTGTCAATCGATGCGCTACCCTGCTCGGTGTCTCGGTGAGTCAGAAATGTAGGGGCATCCCTTCGGCTCCTCTTTGGCTCCCCTTGCCCGCCAACAATGCCCGCCGACAATGCGGGTGCCTTGCTGGCCAGCCGACACATTGTGATAAGATGAGATGAGACGAAAGGAGCCGATCATGAGCGATACTGCTAACGAGCCTTTTGTCCCTATGCAGTTGAGCAAGGCTGAACTGCTAGAGCACATTCAGCGTTCATGGGCCGATCTGGAGCAGGCCATTGCTCGATTGAGCGATGCTCAACTCAGTTCGCCGGTCCTGTCCGAGGGCTGGGCGATCAAAGACATGCTGGCCCACCTGGCTTCATGGGAGCGGCGCTGTACAGATTGGATCACGGTAAGTTTGCACGGCGAGACGCCACAAAGGCCAGAGCCAGGCGTGACATGGGGCGATATAGATCAACTCAATGAGCGCACATTCCTTGAGAACCAGCAGCGCTCCCCCCAGGAGATCATTGCCGCCTCCAACGCCACCCACAAGCGCTTCCTGGAGCAGATCCAGCTTCTCTCGGAGGAGGATCTGAACGACCCGCAACGCTTCCCCTGGACCGAGGGCGAGGCGCTTGTGTGGTTCATTGGCTCCAATTCGTATGAACATTATCGTGAACATATGGAGCAGATACACGCGGCAGTCTCGCACATGTAATGCGCAGGGAGTGTTTTGTTGGGGCATGGAAAAGGTATTATGAGCGTAGGAGACGTAGGGGCGCCGTTTACAAGCCCGCCTGGTAATCATACGCGTATCTAGCAACCAAACACGTATTTGACAGCCAGGCGGGCTTGTAAACGGCGCCCCTACGTCTCCTACGCGTTTCTCTCAAATAGGGACATTGTGGAAAGTGTTCTGCAAAAAAATCTATCTTGCGGGTACCATAAACACAGCATAATCACAACCACACCTGCATGAGGCAAGATAGTCCTCCTTTATTCTACCAACCACCAGTCCCCTGCCCGCTCCGAACCTAGCACGCTCGTCACTCGCGGCCCGCCACCCAGCAGCAGTCTCGCGAGTTCCCGCACCGCGTCCTGGCGATCTTCGCTCACGTGCGTCACCAGCGTATAGACTGTGGCGCTTCCAACACTCTTCATTCCTCCCTGCCCGCTCAGCAGCAGGCGCGCGACGCGTGCAGGTGTTAGCGCTTCCCCCAGTTCCATGTCCACTACCGCTGTCACGCGTTCCGGTCGGTGCGCCACATCAGCACTCAATGGTTGATTGAGCGCCTCCGCGCTTAACATTACCAGCACTATAGTGGTTTGCGACGGTATCACCGGTTCATGTTCGGCAGGCGCCTTTAGCATATGGTGCCGCGCGCCGTCCGCCTCGACGATCACTACATCGGCCCCACCCTTCACCAGCAGTTCAGAGGGCTGATCGGGTTGCAGTCCGGCCAGCTTGCCAGCACCAATGGGGCTGCCCGCGACAGTGATACGCTGGTGCTTTTCCCAGGCAGCATGAACCATCTTGAGCAGGTGTGGGGTCTCAGGTGAAACGATCAGGGTGTCGGTCTCGTCCTGGCCGGGGAGATAGATATTGGTAGTCGTGGTTGTGATCACACGCCTGCCACTGCCAGCAAGTTCACGCGCGAGCGTGTACATGGTGGTTGTCTTGCCACCTGCGCCCACTATGGCAACGAGCGCGCGCACTGGCACCTCGATAAGATCTAGAAGTTGTGCCATGGCAGATCTGACCTCGATCCGCGTAGGGGCGATGGCTTGCCTCGCCCGCGCTGGCCAACGATGTGTATCGG
>JALYTT010000422.1 GCA_030854145.1 Chloroflexota bacterium
GCGCGGGCTTGTAAACGGCGCCCCTACCTCTCATACATGTCTGCCACCCTGCAAACACCTACTCGTGCGAAAAGCCATCGTCCCTACAGACACGCCGCTCGCTTTATGTTACGTTTATGATGGCCCTCCCTTGCGGGGACATGTTTCAAAAATCATATGATACAATATAAAAGATTTACAGCGGTAATTGTTACGCATACAAAGAAAAGTTTCCCTATACAATCCTGCGGGAGGTATCTAATGGACGAGCGCAAATCATGGGTCACGGTTGCCCTCTGGTTCGGTACGATTGCTTTTGTGGGCTTATTGAAGCGGGTGCTGGATCGCCAGAAGGCAGGGTGAGAGAGCCAGCCAACCCTTGACACCTCTTACGTGCAAGCGCTATAGTACAGGTACAAGTAAGATCCTGTCTTACCTCGTTAGGTGAGGCGGCTGTATAAACATAGGCCACTGATCAGAAACGTCGAGAGACGCCAACGGTCAGGCCAGATCTTGTCGGCACAAGGCGAGATCCAAAGTGGCTGGATAGCCTCATCGCTGTCCTACGTTGTACAGTGCCAAAGCTCAACTAGAGGGGATGTGACATCTATGAAGCGGCAGCATACCGCGCATCACGCCCCCTCTTGACCAGGGGGCATTTCTGATTCTACGGGCATGCCCCTGACCAGGGAGGTATTCCTTTGAACAAACTTCTTTTAACGCGTCAGCGCAAGGTGCGCCGCGTCTGGATGCGCCAATTGCTGCTCATACTCTCGGTGATTGGCCCTGGATTGATCACCGCGAACGTTGATAACGACGCCACCGGCATCGCGGGCTACTCGCTGGCGGGGGCCACATACGGCTACGGCCTGCTGTGGGCGGTTGTGCTGGTCACAATCAGCCTCGCCGTGGTACAGGAGATGGTGGCACGCATGGGCGTCGTGACCGGGAAGGGCCTGGCGGACCTCATTCGCGAGCGCTTTGGCGTGCGCATCACCTTCTGGAGCATGCTGCTCCTGCTGATCGCCAACACCGCGACCGCCGTCGCCGAATTCGCGGGTATCTCCGGGGCAATGTCGATCTTTGGCGTTAGCCAGTTCATCGCGGTTCCGCTGGCGGCGGTCGTCGTCTGGGTGCTCGTGGTGCGCGGAAGCTACAAGTATGTCGAGCGCATCTTGCTGCTGCTCTGCCTCATCTACCTGACGTATATCTTCAGCGGCTTCATCGTCCACCCTGATTGGGGTAAGGTCCTGCATCAAACGCTGGTGCCAGCGTTCCAGTTTAACCAGGGCTACCTGCTCATGCTCGTCGGCGTCATCGGCACCACCATCGCGCCCTGGATGCAATTTTACCAGCAGTCGGCCATCGCGGACAAGCAGATCTCGATCGCGCACCTGAACTACGAACGCATCGACACCTACGTCGGCGCGTTCCTGACAGATTTCGTGGCCTTCTTCATCGTCGTCTGCACAGGAGCCACGCTATTTGTGCATCATATCCAGATCAAGGAGGCAAAGGACGCGGCCCTGGCGCTGGTCCCGCTCGTTGGTGGCAACGGGCACCTCGCGGAGATCCTCTTCGCCGCCGGCCTGCTCAATGCCTCGCTGATGGCGGCCAGCGTCCTACCGCTCTCGACGGCCTACTCGATCGCGGAGGCCTTTGGCTGGGAGCGGGGAGTCGGACGCACATTTAAAGAGGCCCCGCAGTTCCTGACGCTCTACACCTTCATCATTGTGATGGGCGCGGGTATCACGCTGTTCGTCCCGGCGGACCGGCTGATCTTTGTGCTCAACCTGCCCAACGTGGTCGGGGGCATGCTGCTGCCGCTCGTCCTGGTGCTGATGATTATTCTCTGCAACGACCGGCGCCTGATGGGGCATTATGTGAATGGCCGCATCTTTAACGTGATCGCCTGGGCTACCACGATCATTATGACAATTTTGACGGCTATGATCATGATTACAACTGTAGCCCCAGGATTATTCGGCTCGTAGACATAACTAAAGATCATTATGTGAGAGGGTAACATGGCAGGCTATCTTGTACTGGAAGGCGGCGCCGAATTCGGCGGGCGTATGGCAGAGCCAGACCGGCGCGCTATCGATCTGGCTGGCGGTTTCGACGCGTCGATCTGCATCATCCCCACGGCGGCGGCACCCGACAACAATCACCAGCGAGCCGGGCGCAACGGCGTGCGCTGGTTCCAGGGCCTGGGCGCGCGTCACGTTGAGCTGCTGCCACTCATCGACACAGCCTCCGCCAACGATCCCGCTATCGCCGCTCGCATCGGCCAGTCGCGCCTGCTCTATATGCTCGGCGGCTTCACAGGCTACCTGGGTCAGACGCTGGCGAACAGCGCGAGCTGGCGCGCAATGCTCGCCGCCTACGAAGCTGGCGCGCTCATTGCCGGCAGCAGCGCGGGAGCTATGGTGATGTGCCAGTACTACGTTGATCCCAACACACGCCAGGTCGTTGAGGGCCTGGGCCTGCTTCCCAATACCTGTGTCTTGCCTCACCACAACACCTTCGGCAAGAACTGGGCACAGCAGGTGACCGCCCTGCTCCCCAACGCCGTGCTACTCGGCATCGATGAGCAAACTGGCATGATTGATGATGGCGCAGGCGCGCGCAAGTCTGCCTGGCGCGTCTACGGGCGCGGCGCCATCACCCTCTATCGCCAGGGTCAGCCAACCATCCATGCAGCAGGCACGCAATTCGATGACGACTTTTCGTTGGTATAACAAGGCTTCGTAAAAGTCGCTTGTTATACCAACGAAATGCTTTTCCAGCCAGCTAGTAGGTCACAAGCGTAAAACCGCTTTTGAGAGTCACTGGCCGGCTTTTCTTGTACGAGCGCCAGGCGGTTTTGCTCATAACAGCCTGTTTTCGCAGCAGTTCAAGTTGCTCTTCGGTAAAATGCTCGGACGCCACAATCACGGCGCTGCGCAATTCGCCGCGCACACTATTGATGAAGGTCTCAAGTTCCGCGAGGCGCTGGACGCTATAGGGCCGTCCCTGAACGGCCAGCCGGGCCAGGTCCGCCCACTGCCTGCTGGGGATGCGAAGCAGCGCAACTTTTTCCTTGATAAAGTCGGTCATTTCAGCAAAATCCGGCCTAAAATCAGTCACCTGACACCTACCCTCTTCAATAAAATACTGCTGTGAAATCGGTGCTTACGCGACAAAATAGGAGCGACGAAACCTGTGTTTCAGCTAGCACTACCAGGCGTGCTCTCAATAAACTTCGCAATGTGCTGCGCGATCTCCTCGCCCTTCTCCTCCTGCAGAAAATGGCCGGCATCCTTAATCACCAGCTCCGGCTGCTGCTTCGCAGTGGGGATGAGCGCGCGGAAAAAGTGCTCGCCGCCTCTGGTGATGGGGTCGCCATCGGAAAACATCACCAGCGCGGGCTTCTGCCAGTGCGAGAGGCCCTCGCGCGCCTGGCGCATCTCGGCGGCTCCAGGGTCGTCAGGATGAATAGGGACCAGCAGCGGCCAGGCCATAGCGCCGGCCTTGTAGGAGACATCGGGGAAGGGACTCTCGTATGCCTCGATCACCCCCGGCGCCACCTGATCGCGATGCACCAGGCCCGTGACAATCGACTTGCTAATCGACAGGTCAGGCGAGCTGGCCGCGAACTCGCGCCAGCGCATAAACGCCTTGCTCATCGGCTCCTCGCCTGTAGGCAGCCCGGTATTCATAATCACCAGGCGCGCGAAATTCTCTGGCAGCCATGTCGCCACAGGCAGCCCGATCAGGCCACCCCAGTCTTGCACAACCAGGGTGATGCCCTCAAGTCCGAGGGCCTGGATGAAACCCACCAGCGTGGCGCTATGCATCTGAAACGAGTAATCGCCGCGCTCTGTGAGCTTATCCGAGCGACCGAAGCCAATGAAGTCCGGCGCGATAACTCGCTGCTTCCTGGAGAGCGTGGGGATCATTTTGCGATAGAGGAACGACCATGAAGGCTCGCCGTGCAGGCAGAGGGTCACCTCGCCCCGGCCCTCGTCCAGGTAATGGACCCGCAGACCGTTCACCTCAACATAATGGGGCTGGTACGGGAAATCGGGTAGGTTCTCAAAGCGCTTGTCTGGTGTGCGGAGTACCGCCATTGTATATCTCCTGTCACTACTGCAACCTGAGCATCAACGTGAAACGTCTCTATTGGGTATGCGCCGCGCATCTATCATAGCACCTCTGGCGCTATGGTTATAGGCACGTCTGCCTGGTAAAATTGCGCCCCGGCACCCCCTGATCAGCACTTTATCCCGGCCTGTGACGCACCGTGAGCAGTTTGTGATGCAACATATCTCCGTTGTGATCTTTTTGAGAAGTCCGCGCGGTATCATACCCATATGCAAACTTTGGATGCACGGTCAAGCCTACAAAAGAGGGACGCTGACGGCATTCTTTTAGACAACAACCAGAAGATTGCAGACAATTATCTTATATCACAAGAGAGGCCAGAACTCATGAGTAAGGATATCCGCGAGCTACCAGACGAGGTACAGGCAAGGGCCGATGGAGCAATGCCCAGACGGAAGGTTATCAACGAGCGCCCCTTTCCCAGCAAGCCGTGGAGTATTGTCGGATTGATAGGTACCGGGCTGATTCTCGGCCTGATTATTGGGCTGCTTGTAGCACAACTATTTGTGGGTACCCCCACACCGACCACACAGCCAACCACGACCAGCAACGTAGCGCAAGTTGCCGTTCCGGCCCATAAGACCTACGACGCGCAGGCGCCGGCGGCGCTAACTGGGAGCACAGTCCATATCACCCTGACTATGCAAGACACGCTGATTACGATTGCACCGGGTATTGCCTACCAGGGCTGGACCTTCAACGGCACCGTTCCCGGACCGGTCCTGCGCGTGCGGCAGGGACAAACGGTGGTCTCCACCATCATCAATCATGGCACCATGCCACACTCAATCGATTTCCACGCCGCATCTACTCCCTGGAGCGTCAACTACCAGTCCATTGACCCCGGAAAGAGCTTTACATTCACCTGGAAGGCCATGTTCCCCGGTGTGTTTATGTACCACTGTGGCACTCCGCCCGTGATCTATCACATCGCCAATGGCATGTATGGTACCATTATTGTTGACCCCACCAATGGCTGGTCCCCGGCCAAAGAGTACGCGCTGGTCCAGAGCGAGTTTTACACGACCAAGAACGCCGATGGCTCATACACCGCAGACTACAAAAAGATGATGAGCGTCAACCCTGACTACGTTGTCTTCAACGGCTACCAGGACCAGTACAAAGCGGCTCCACTGACCGTCAAGGTCGGGCAGAAACTGCGCCTCTTCATCATAAATGCTGGCCCCTCTAATTTCTCGGCCTTCCATATCATCGGCGCGCTGTTCGATGATGTCTACATGGACGGCAACCCCGCGAACCATACGCGCGACAACCAGACCCTGACGATCCCGCCTGGGGGCGGCACCATGATCGAGCTGACCATCATGCAGCCAGGTCTCTACCCGTTCGTCACACATTCCTTCGCTGATGCGACCAAGGGTGCCTTAGGCCTGATCAAGGTTATACCGTAACGCACCACCTGTGTATGGCACGCATACTCACAAATCAGGAAATATGAGGGAGGCTGTCAGATGGCAGCCTCCCTCATTCACCTACTTCCATGACCAACGTCTCATTCCCAATCCCCCAGCATTCATACGATCTTCTCATTGCGTTTCCAGATTGGAACCAGGGCGCACAGCTAATCGTGTCCCTATTGTGAGAAAGATCTTCGATATAGTGACCTCTTTGAGAGGATGCTATAGTACAATTGGAACGGAAACGCAAACTTCCCCGTTTCAACTACGTCATGCAAGATAGCTCCACAACACACTAGAGAAAGGTTACAATTCTATGATTGATACCAAGACACTACAAGCGGACATTAAAACAGCGGCTCAGAACCTATCTGAGAAGCTACCCTTCCCCCAGGTAATCGTCCAGACGCAAGAGCGCGGAAAGCAGCTCGTCGGCACTGCCCAGGAGAAGGGCAAGGAAGTCATCAGCGGGGCGCAGAGCAAGTGGACCAGCCTGCCGCAGGAGAGACGCTCCCAGCTCATGATAGGCACTATCTCCGTGTTCACCGCTCTGGTCGTCACCGTCGCGACTATCCTGACCGTACGCTTCTTCCAGGGACGCAAGTAAGCATAGCATACCCCTGCTCCATCGGGCGCGTCCATGCTCCGTCGGACGGTCCCCGGATCGCGTAGGGGCTATGGCTTGCCTCGCCCGCGTTGGCTACACG
>JALYTT010000423.1 GCA_030854145.1 Chloroflexota bacterium
CTGTGCCTTTTAATGGCTCAATCGCGCGCGTGGCCTTAAACCCGTACCTGGGACGGCGGGTGCGCTCGGTATTGCAGCACGAGCGTTTTGATGTGATCCACCTGCACGAGCCATTGATCCCCGGACTCCCACTGACAGTGCTGCGCTTCTCGCGTGCCATCAACGTGGGCACGTTTCATGCATATGCCGGACCGGGCTTTACCTCCACACCGTATCTGGCGTATACCTCGGCGCACCCCTTCTTGCGTCCGTACTTTCGCCGCCTTTCAGGGCGCATCGTCGTCTCCAGAGCCGCGCATCAATTCGTGTCGCGCTACTTCGCTTCCGAGTATCGTCTCATTCCCAACGGGATCGATCTTGAGAGCTTCAACCCGCGTGTCGCCCCGTTCCCACAGTACATGGATGGCAAACACAATATCCTCTTTGTCGGGCGCTTCGAGAAACGCAAGGGCGCAAAGTACCTGCTGCGCGCTATCCCCGCCATTCGCGAGCGCCATCCGAACACGCGCTTCCTCTTTGTGGGAGATGGCAGCTTGCGGCGCGGCTTTCAGCATTTCGTCGAACGACGCGGTTGGGAAGATGTGATCTTTACCGGCTATGCCTCCCAGGAAGATTTACCACGCTATTTCGCCAGTTCCCATGTCTTTTGCTCGCCCGCTACCGGTAGCGAGAGCCTGGGCGTGATCCTGCTGGAAGCTATGGCTTCGGGCGTAGCCGTCGTCGCTAGCAATATCGAGGGCTATGGGACTGTGATTACCCCTGGCGTGAACGGCCTGTTGACTACCCCGCGCGATAGCCAGGAACTTGCCGCCGCCATCGGCCGCCTGCTCGCCAACGAGGATCTGCGCCAACGCTTCATCCAGTCGGGCCTCCAGAAGAGCCGCGCCTATGCCTGGCCCCAGGTCGCCAGCCGCATCCTGGAGTACTACTATGAACTGATCGAGCAGCGGGCCAATGCCGCACGCCTGGCCTGAATGGCCGGGCACCGGCTCTCCGAACAGGGATCTCTCGTTCTTCGTAGCTGCGCGATTTATCGCGCGAGGGGTAACCATGTCGTCGGGTCGGCCTCCGCGCGATAAATCGCGCAGCTACGAAGAACGAGAGTGATGGCCTGTCGCCTGGATACTCTACGCCGAGCGATAACAAGTGATCTGTGAGTATTGCCGATATTGATTGGCACAGTGCATTATTGCGTGCCTCTATACATTTACAAATGGCCCCGGACGTAACGAATTGCGTCCCTCCATGTATTCTGGTGAGCTTTTGCCCAAAAAGAGCTAGTCCGAACGGGGTCAAGTATGATACAATAGGGGTATGTTTAGCAGACGTATCCAGCAACAAGCTCGCCGTGTAGTCACTTTTATTATTCGACCGCTAGCCCGGCTAGGTATCACTCCAAATACGTTGACAGTTATAGGGTTGTTGCTCAGTGGACTGACAGCCCTGGTGATTGCCCAGGGGTTCCTATTCGCTGGGGGCTTGTTGGTGCTGTTTGCTGGCATTTTCGATCTGTTCGATGGGGCGATGGCTCGTGTCCTGCGGGCCGCGACAACCTTCGGCGCTTTCTTCGACTCGACGCTTGACCGCTATTCGGAAAGCATCATCCTGTTTGGCTTGCTCTACTATGCTCTTCAGCGACCGGCATTGCACGATCTGCTCTGGCCTTTCGCGCATGAGCAATTCTGGATGATCGCGTTGATTTTTATGGTGGTGGTCGGCTCGTTGATGGTAAGTTACACAAAAGCGCGCGCCGAGGGCTTAGGGTTAGAGTGTAAAACTGGCCTGCTCGCTCGCCCCGAACGGGTCGTTATCCTGGCTATCGGCCTTCTGACCGGCACTGTGGTCTGGGCGTTAGTCGTGCTGGCGGTCTTCTCACATGTGACCGCGCTGGAGCGCATCGTGCATGTCTGGCGAATTACGCCCCGCGAAGCAGGGGTGAGCAGGGTTCCTGCTTTCTCCTCCGATGCGCTCGCTAACCAACAAGAACTCAGTGCAACCGATCATCACACGCCGATCATAGTCAGGACGAGTGAGCCTGGCGAGTCCGCTGGGCGGTCTGTACCCACTGGTGTTCCGCCGTTCAGTGGTGGCGTGCAATCAGAGTAAAGTAAGATAACGGCGTAGAGGAGAATGGACTGGATCGTGTATGTAGTGTGACAGGCCTGTCCGAGCATACGGCGGGCGCAGGGCGGATCGCGCTGTCTTTCCGCCCATCAAGCCAACGCGGATCGGTGAATATGTGTTGTTCTTTTATGAGCAAACAAGCGAGGTGCAATACCGCTTTTTAGCCTTTTCCCGAACACCCGTTGGATGCAGAGTAAGCGATAGGCGCGATACAAAGATGCGCCCTGACAACTTCAGCCGTAGGCTCTCTATGGCAAGCATATACGCTCCGGTCCTTCATAACTGAGACTGGAGATCTTAGTGACAACAGAAAATACACAGCCAGAGAAGAGCGACGTTGACATGTCCGTCGAGGAGCAATCCCTTGCTCCCGAAACGGCCGCAACTCCCTCTTCTCCAGAGATTGCCGCCCCCCCAAAAGGGCAGGCAGACGAGGGTAACACAGGGCACTATAGCCTTCAATTTCAAGAGACGAAGTCGGAGGCGGCTCCCGACCCTGTAGAGCCGCATATGCCAGCCGCTCATGCCGCTGAGCCCAGCCATCAGGAAGAAGTCGCCGGGCAGGAGCCTGGCGCGGGCACTCCTGGGCATGAGTTTCCGGCTGCGGAAGGAACCACTGCTCCCCCTGATGCGGCGCTTCCGCGTGTGCAGGAGAGCCCCATTCGGCCCTTTACCGACTTCATCGAGGAGTTTCGCCAGGCGGAAGCCCGCCATGGGTCGGCTCTACCAGAGGCACCCTATGGAACAGCGGATGTGCGTACTCCCTCTCCCCTGGCAGATCCCGCTCAGGCTGCATCTGCCATCCACCCAGGCGCTGCAACGGAGTCCCCGCTTGCTGGACCTGTGTTTGAGGAGACCACCTTGCCATTTCCAGGCATGGAAACTGGCTCTTCTGGCATAGCGGGTGAGGCGTTTATTGCTGAGCAGGCCATGACAACATCGCTGGCCAGCGAGAGTGCGCCAGCAGTACCTGAAACGTCCGAGCCAGCGGCGCCCGCCTCACGGCCAGTATCGCCTCTGCTGCGACCAGCGTCGCGTGTGCGCCTACCCCGCTATAGCGGTCGCCATCGGGACGCGGCTGCGACGGAGAAAGCGGCGCAGCGCCAGGCGGAAACCCCCACTGTAGGAGCCGCTCCGGCGACCCCTGCCGCGTCAGTAGTGGAAGCCGATCCCGCCAGCGGGGAGTCGCCCCGCCCGGCCCGCCGTTATCGCTTTGATCGACCGGCGGTCACGAATGGTGCTGCCTCGGCAACCCCGGCGCGCGTAGAAAACGAACCGGCGGCCGCAGAGGCGCTTGCGAAACAACCAGTTACCGGTACCCAGGCGCCTGACCAGGCGGCGGCTAAACAGGCCGCACCTGCGGAAGGAGCAACCGTCGAGGTCGTAGAGCATGATCGCCGCCGCCGTCACGGGTCGGACAAGCAGAAAGAGAAAGAGAAGGAACAGCAGGCCGTAGTCGTCCCTCCCACGAGTGTTGTGGCGGTTCCCGTGCCTTCTGCCGCGCCCGCGAAGCCGGGTATAGCGGAAGTGGTGGGCGTCTCTCCCGAAGACCTGCCGCCGCTGGAGTACGCGGAGATCCAGGCGGCTACCTCGCGCCGTCGCCGTCGCCGCCGCACAACCGGCCCGGTCGCTGCGCCAGCGAGTCCCGCCGTCAAAGCCATCGTGCCAGAGCAGGTGCCGGGACCGATCCCGGCCGCGCCAGCCGCCATCGTGCCGGTCGCGGTGCAGCGCAATGTGGCCCTGCCACCGCCGGTCAGCCCTGGCCCCAGTATATCAGGCAACGCGTATAATATTGTCTCCGGGTACACAGTCAATCAGATGAACCAGGGGAACGAAGCGAGCGGGCCTTTTATGGGGCCTGATCCCTCCCCGGCACGTGGGAGCGTCAATACGCGTGAGGCGCGTGCCTCGCGTGAGAGTCATCGCGCGACCCCGTCGCTGTATTCTGTACGCACCGGCGAGTCCGGACTGCCACCCAGCAGCCTCAACCATCTCACCAATGGCGTTGTGCAGGCGCTCCAGGCTCAGACGGACCGTATGGTGGCCGAACTGCGCCGCGCGAACCAGGCGCCGACAAATGTCTCGGTGACGTTCCCGCCGTTCCCGTCCAACGAACGGGTGGGCGTCTTCGTGGATGTTGCCAACTTGCTGTACTCGGCGCGTACCCTGCGTATGGCCGTGGACTTCGGCAAGCTGCTCGACTTCCTGCGCGGTAATCGCCGCCTGATACGGGCGCACGCCTATTGTCCCACCAGTCCACAGCCAGGCGATGAGCAGATGTTCTTGCAGGCGGTCAAGGGCCTGGGCTATCGTATCACGACCAAAAACTATAAGACCTTCTCCAGCGGCGCCAAAAAGGCCGACCTGGACCTGGATCTGTGCATGGATGTCGTGCGACTGGTCGATGGGAAGTCCGTTGACTGTATCGTACTGGTCAGCGGCGACAGCGATTTTATGCCGATGCTCGACTACTGCTCCGATCATGGTGTGCGCGTTGAAGTCGCGGCCTTCGATGAGGCTATGTCTGCGACCCTGCGCCAGAGCTGTGACCTGTTCATCAATCTCTCTATGCTTGAGGAGATCCGCGCCTGATAACATGAGGCGATGCATGCGAGGGGAAGAGGCAAGGTGAAGACTTTGCCTCTCCCCCTCGCATGCGTCGCCTTATGTTATTCTAGCTATAAAGATGATCTGTGAGAAATAGCCGGGTCAGGGCGTATATAGTAGATAGGTGACCGATATTTTCTCATGAGATTGTTCCATTGCCTGGAAATAGTTTCATGAGCTATGTTTTTTATGTTATACAGGTAATCGGGAGAAAACGATCGTCCGCGCCGCTTTCTCTAGCGCCGGGATGATCCAGCGGGTGCGCTTCTCTGTGGACCTGGCTGCCTGGCAACATATCAAGACTATTTAGTGCGTTTTTCTTGGTGTCGAGAAGAAAGGAAGCTTGCATGCGAAGGATTGGCGGTCTTGCCCGTATCGCTTCGTTCCTGGCCATATTTATGGTGGTGCTCGCCGCGTGTGGAGGTACCACTACCCCTACCACTACCGGTAGTGGCACTACCCCGACGGCTGCTACGCCCACTGTGACGGTGGCCCTGGTTACCGATATCGGGGGCTTGAATGACAATGGCTTCAACCACCTGGCATATCTTGGCTATACAAAGGCCCAGCAGCAGTATGGCTTCAAGACGAGTATCATCCAGACGAAGTCACAGTCGGATTATGTGAAGAATCTGACGCTGGCTGCCCAGAGCGCGGACCTGGTGGTGGCGGTAGGCTTCCTGATGCAGACTCCGTTGGACCAGGTTGCCCACCAGTTGCCTGATAAAAAGTTTGCTATTGTCGACGGTTGTGCCGTGCCCGCCGCCAACTCGGCGACCGGCGCCTGCGAGACCCTCCCCAATGTGGCTCCCCTCTTCTTTAAAGAGCAGGAAGCTGGCTGCCTGGTTGGGGCTATCGCCGGACAGATGGAGAAGGATGGCAAATCCAAGATCTCCAAGCTGAAAGGCGCGAGCGCCATTGGTGCTATTGGCGGCCTCTCCATCCCCCCGGTGAACCATTATATTGCCGGTTACAAGTTCTGTGCGCAGAAGGTCGATCCGGCCGTAAAGGTCTATATCAACTACTCCCAGGACTTTAGCGCGACCGCCAAATGTAAAGATGCCGCGCAGAGCCAGATCAACCAGCACCAGGCCGATATCATCTTCCAGGTTGCCGGCGGGTGTGGCATCGGCGCGCTTGATGCCGCCGACCAGTCTGGCGTCTTCGGGATCGGGGTCGATGCCGACCAGGGCTTCATCCATAAGAGCGTCATCACCAGTGCGCTCAAGCGGGTGGATACCGCCGTCTACGATATCATCAAAGATACCGCTGATGGCAAGTATACCAACAACCCGCCGAAGTTCGACCTGGCACACAGCGGTGTCGGCTACGCTCCTGTGAGCGCCGATGTTCCCGCTGATGCCAAGGCCATGGCTGACAGTTTCGCGCAGCAAATCATGGCCGGCACGCTAACGCCACCTGAGACTCCGTAGTCTGCCTTCTTCTAGAAAACACGGAAGAGAGAAGCGAAAGAGCTGCGCG
>JALYTT010000043.1 GCA_030854145.1 Chloroflexota bacterium
GGAAAGTACCCGAACGTCCCTATTTCGCTCGTAACGGAGCCCGATAGGTGATTGCTCACCTCTGGCTGAATCTGGTCAGGTGGGCTTCTTCAAGCCCCCGCCCTTGTAGGCGTGGGGTTCCTGACTCTCTCCTTCTCCAGCATAGAAAGAAGGTCTGGAAGGGAGATCAGCCGATTTATGGATTGCCTGCTGGTGCTGTAGGCATTGTCGGAGTTGGCGGAGTTGTCGCACGGAACAAGGCTCCCGGTTTCCAGGGCAGGCCTAATGCAGGTAGCAACCAACGATCAAGGCCGACCCACCCGCAGACTCTCCACGAGATGACCAGGAATAATCCCAACATACCCAGTATCGGATTCACACTGACCGTGCCGGCGAGCAGGTAATTCAGGTTCATCAACACGCCAAATCCAGCTGCGATCCCCGTCAGAATGCCGAAGAGGAGACCGAGACCGACGGCCACTTCTCCCCAGCTCACCAGGAACGAGAACAATCCGGCATTGGAGAGGACGCTATTCTGTAAAAACCAGGAATACCATCCCTGGACGGCTGGGTTCGGCCCGGCCGATTTGGCCAACGCGCCGGCGACAAAGCCTCCAAGGGCTTTGCCTGATGTGCCCCAGGCGGGCGAGGTCACCTTTTCCCAACCAGCAAGGAACCACTCGGCACCAACGTACATGCGGATGACAAACCATAGTACGGAAGAGCCTTCTGAGGCCAGGAAAAACCTCGAGATCGCCGGTTCAGGAAACCGTTCTGTTGGAGAGTCTGACACTAAAGAGCGGCGCTCTCGTGCAAATTCAACGAAAGCCAGAATCAGTGCCAGGACAAAGAGGATGAGCAAGGCTACGTTCCATGCGTCATTGATGGTACTACCTGTAAGACCCAGGATGATATGCACCAGCGTCCATAGGCCGGCAACGGCCACAATTGCGACCATAGCCCATCTGACCGCAGCGTTTTGTTGAGTTAACAAATATTTTTCTCCTTTCAATAAGAAACCGTCTTGTGGCATTCTTCACCACTCTTAAAAATGCATCAGCATGTTTTCACACCTAACTATATCACGATATTCGCGATCAAAGAGTGACAGCACAGCTTTGTTTTCGTGGGCAGCACCCTCCCTGGTGTGGACATGCCATCTTCTCCCCTGGAAGTGTACGAAACGATTTGAAGAGGCTCTACGTGCCATATGTGAAGTTAGTTTCTTTGTCGTGGAAATGCATTATGAAAATAGCACACATCGCGCCTCCGTGGCTGGCGATACCGCCCAAGAATTACGGGGGCACCGAAAATGTCATCTATACCCTGGTCGAGGAACAGGTCGCGCAAGGGCACGATGTCACCCTGTTTGCGCCTGGCGATGCTAAAACATCGGCGAACCTGGTCTCATTTTTTCCGCAGTCTATTCTCACAGCCGGTGAGTCCTGGCAGTCCCATCTCAAAGCGTACTATCATTTCCATAGCGCCGTAGAAGCGCTCAAGGAGCAAGATTTCGACGTGGTACACTTGCACCTGTCTTCGGCCTCGGACCTGTATCTTTTCCCGCTCATGGCCTCGCTTGCCGTGCCTACTGTCACCACGCTGCATAGTCCCTTTCCCTTTGATATCGCGCCCAAAAGTCGTCTTGGCAAGGCTGATGAGTACTATATGCAGTGGCTTACCTCGGCGCCTATGGTAGCGATCAGTCAGAGCGCCAGGGCTGCGGCACCGGGTACCCTCAATTTTGTGGGTGTGGTGTATCATGGCTTGCTGGCCAAAGATTTTACTTCTCAGAAGAAGACGCGCAGCCAGGGAAATTTCCTGGCCTGGCTGGGACGCTTCTCCCCTGAGAAGGGGGCGCACCTGGCTATTGAGGCCGCTGAGCGAGCAGGTATGCCTATTGTGCTGGCCGGGACCATTGACCGCTACCGCCAGGAGTCGCTGCGCTATTTCCACGATGTGATCGAACCGAAGATTGATAACAAGCAGGTCAAGTATATCGGATCGGTGAACTTGAAGCAGAAGTTGAGTCTGTTGGGCCGCGCACACGGCTTCCTGAATCCGATAGAGTGGGAAGAACCCTTTGGTATGGTGATGCTTGAGGCTATGGCGGTGGGCTGTCCGGTGATCTCGTTTGCGCGTGGCGCGGCCCCTGAGCTTGTGGTACACGATAGAACAGGCTTCCTTGTGCGCGATGTTGATGAGATGGTAGCGTCTATTCCCAGACTTGAGGAGATTGATCGAGATACAACTCGTTCGCATGTGGAGGAGAATTTCTCGGCGCGTGTCATGGCCGAGAACTATACACACGTTTACCAGCAGGTGATAGCAGCTCGTAAGGACGCGGCCCATCACGTTAGCCCACATGGTTCGCCTGGCGCAGAGGCGCACGTTGCAGACGAAACATTGCAGCAGACGTGCTAAATCGCAGCCTTATGTAGCTTCTATGTTTCTAGCGCAGCGGACGCGATCCCTGCATGAGATTGGTATGTCGCAAGTACATGTAACGCTCCCTCCAGGGGTCACCATACGCGATCCATCTGGTAATCGCTACACTATTGAAAGCTTGCTTGGCAGAGGTGAGTCCGACGCGGTCTACCTGGTGCGAGAGCGGCGCCTCCAGCGTATGTTTGTGCTCAAAGAAGTGATTGATCCCTCTACGCAAGACCGCGAGCGCGTCACCTTTGAAGGTGAGGTTTTGAAACGCTTGAAGCACAGAGCGCTACCGCGCATTTACCGCATATTCGAGCACGAGAAACTCAGGCGTGTCTATCTGCTCATGGATTATGTAACTGGAAACAACCTGGAAGATCTGTATCTCAAGCTTCCGGCCCAGCGCTTTGCGGTGCCGGCAACCTTCACGCTGCTCGCTCCTGTGGTGGACGCCCTGAGCTACCTGCATACGCAAAAGCCGCCCATTGTGCATCGAGATATCAAACCTGCGAACATCATTATATCGGCATCTACTGGAGAAACGGTGCTGGTCAATTTCGGTATCGCCAAGCAGTATATTCCAGACGCCACCACCGCTCTTATCCGGCGTGGCACGCCAGGCTACGCGGCGCCTGAACATTATATGGGCGGGACCAGTCCACGGACCGACATCTATGGGTTGGGAGCCACCTTCTATACCCTGTTGACGGGGGTTGTGCCGCCCGATGTGATCGCGCGCATCATGAAAAACAACAAGGGCAGCGACCCTCTCAAATTTGCTTATCAGCTTAACCCGCTGGTGCCAGAGGCGCTCTCTGAGACTCTCAGGCGGGCGATGGCGATTAACGCTGCCGAGCGCTTCGCAACAGTGCAGGAGTTCTGGTGGGAGCTGACCCGGCAGGCGTAGGCTCGCTTTTACGTGGTAGCCTGCTGGACATTACTTCAGCCGCTCCCACGCGTGCCAGGTGCCGTCGTACCATGTGTGTTGTAGCGTGTTGGCTGTGCCGCGCGCGAAGACATCCATGTGGGTGCCGCCCCGGGATATAGCCGTGGGGCTGGAGGTAAGGACGCCGCCCAGCGACTCCCAGTCGTGCCAGGTCCCGTTGTCGTACCATTTATGCTGCAATGCGGTGCCTATGTCGCGCGCGAAGATATCGAGCCGGCCCGCTCCCCAGGAGGTCACTGTGGGGTCAGGGTTGAGGATGCCGCCCAGCGACTCCCAATCGTGCCAGGCGCCATCGTTGCGTCTATGCCATAGGGCGTTGTCGGCGCCGCGTGCGAAGACATCGAGCTGGCCGGCGGTCCAGGAAGTCGCTGTGGGCGCGGAGGTGAGGATGCCGCCCAGCGGCTCCCAATCGTGCCAGGTGCCATCGAACCACCTGTGCCATAAGCTGTTGCCTAAGCCGCATACAAAGATATCGAGCCGCCTGGCGCCCCAGGAGGTCACGCTGGGATCAGATGACAGCAGGCTCCCCAGGACCTCCCAGTCGCTCCAGGTCCCGCCATTGTACCATTTGTGCAGGAGCGTGTTGTCGGCGCCGCGCACAAAGACATCAAAGCGTCCCGGCCCCCAGGAGGCGACGGCGGGATCGTAGGCGAGAACGCCGCCTAAGGACTCCCAGGCCTGCCAGTAGCCGGCGTAGGTTCTGTGCCACAGAGCATTGTCGGCGCCGCGTAGAAACATATCCAGGCGCCCGCTATTCCAGACGGTGATGGCTGGCCGTGTGTCGATGGTGGTGATGGTTGGAGGACTGGTGGGCAGAGCCACAGGCTGCACTCTGTCGGAATCGGGAAGGTGACTCTGGAGAGGTGTTGCTTGCTGGGAATGCAAGAGCGCGGACCAGATGCCCCCGGCGCCAAGCGCGGCTATACCCGCAATGGAGAGGCCGGCGACGACCTGCCGTCTTGAAAGAGGGCGCCGCGAGCCAGGAGGCAGTTGAAGAGGTAGCGCTGGCGCCTGAACGCGGTGCAACGCGCCGGCGTGGGGCGCGGCAGGCTCTCGCTTGCCAGCGAAGGTGTTAGCCACCGTGGCCGAGGCATGCCAGGCGAGTTCGGGATCAAGTGGAGGTGTATTTGGGACCAGGGCGGGCGGGCGCATGGCTGGCACGAAGAGGGCTGCCGCTGCAGGGGCGTGATGCATGGCGCCCGTTGAAACGACGGATGTGCAGGCCGCTTCTAAAGCGCTGGCGAAATCTCGCACACACGCGAAGCGCGCCCGTGAGTCTTTCGCCAGCGCCCTCATCACTACCTGCTCAATGGCCGGCGCCAGGGTCGGGACGCGCGTCAACAGCGAAGGATGAGGCTCCTGGATGTGCTGGCGCGCGATCTCTATATTGGAGCCGCGAAACGGCGGCGCGCCACAGAGCCACTCGTAGACAACCACACCCAGGGCATACTGGTCGCTCATCTGGGACGACTTGCCATCAAACTGCTCCGGGGCCATGTACGTCGTTGTGCCGACTACCCCAATGAGTGTATATCCCCGATCCACGGGTACGCCGGGCGTGCCATCTTCGCTGATAGCGATGCCAAAGTCGGCCAGCATCAGAGCCTGGTCTGGCCCCAGCAGGATATTCTCCGGCTTCATGTCGCGATGAATGACCCCACGATCATGGGCGTACTGCAAGGCCTGCGCTATTTGCTTGACGTAACTGATGATCGTGGTCGTCGCCAGCACGCTGCCTTTAGGATGACGCTGGCGCAGCGAGCCATAGGGCGCGTAGCTCATCACCAGGTAGGGTGTGCTCTCCTCGATGCCGAAATCTAGCACTTGCACGATATGGGGATGTGCGAGGCGCGCGATAGTGCGCGCCTCGGCAAGAAACTGCTCGAAAGCATTCCTGGTCAGGTGTAGCTGTAATATTTTGATGGCGGCAGGGGTTTTGAGGTACATATGCTCGGCCAGGTACACATAGGCGAAGCCCCCCTGGCCGAGTAGTTGGATCAGTCGATAGTTCCCCAGTTTCTGCCCTACACCAGAGACCATCTCGCGGCTCTCCTCCAGACGATAGTTGTATCTATCCTCATATGAATATTTGCACATACTCTACTCATAGCGCGAACCGCTTACAAGTCTTGCGTGAAAAACGACAAAAAGTACTATGCGTCTGGAGGTACCACGCAGCATGCAGGCTTAGAACACACCCTCCCACACTTTGCGTTCAGCGGCCTGGGGGTCGTTTTCCACCTGGCACTGCTCGTCGAAGATCATGGTTGGGCGTTCCTGCAGGTTGTAGGCGGGCCAGGGAGGCAATTGCGGTGTAATGGGGTCTCCGTCGCGTGCGAAAGCGATCCAGGCGGCGTGCATGCGCTCTGCCAGCGGTTGACGGGTGGGTGCGTCGCCAGTGAAGAACTCTGCACCAGGCTTATCGAGGTTATCCCAGACGAACACGATCTCCAGGGCATGACCGGCTCCCAGCATACCACCGAAGGACGGCGAGCGCCAGTCGAAGCGATACACCCAGACCGGCGCGTCCTGCCGCACCTGGGCCTCCGCCACGCGCAGTGCCGGGATGCGGAACGTGCGGTCGGTGATGATGCTCTCCCAGACGGTCGAGGCCGATGTCTCGGTCTGCGCGGCGTTGTAGGTGGCGAGCGCCTCGCTGGCGCCCTCGCCAAAGGTGGCCTTGAGTTCTGTCTCGTTCACCTCGGCCTGGCTGTGATCCATCAGGGTGAACAGCTTCCACTCGTCGCGATTGCTGCCGATCAGCACGCGCACATCTCTGGCAGAGCCGGCGGTGATGGCCTCGATAGGCGCCTGGGGCAGCACAACACCATCTACTACAGGCATGAAGGCCAGGCCGCTCGTCGATTTCATCAGTTTGGACTGTGCATCCAGCAACGCGTCAAGCGGCTTCTCAAGCAGCGTGGCTACATTGTCCGCGCCGGCAAAGTCCATGAACCTCTGCGCGCGCCTGGTCGCTTTCTCGCGGTCCATCACGCTGTGAGCCGCGCCGCTTTGCAGGATGGCCTGCTGGAAGAGGCCCCGCGCGGCGGGCATGGCCAACAGTGTGCCGATACTCATGGCCCCGGCAGACTCACCAAAAACGGTGACGCGGGCCGGGTCTCCTCCAAAGGCGGCAATGTTATCACGCACCCATTCTAACGCCGCTACCTGGTCAAGAATGCCGTTATTGCCGGATGACCCGTAGGCCTCACCGCCAGACTCGGCCAGATAGAGGAAGCCGAGCGCGCCCAGGCGGTAATTGATGGTCACCACCACGACATCCCCGTGGCGGGCGAATGCGCTACCATCATACCAGGGCGTTGAGCCGGAGCCGCCCTCGAAGGCTCCCCCGTGAATCCATACCAGTACCGGTCGTTTCCCTCCGTCTGCGGCAGGCGACCAGATATTTAGATAGAGGCAATCCTCGCTGGCGGGTACCGGCTCAGAGCCGAAAATACCCGGCATCGCTACCTGGGGTGACGAGAGAGAGAACTCTGTGGCGTCACGCACCTCGCTCCACGGCTCAGGTGGCTGCGGTGGCCGGAAGCGTAACGCGCCCACCGGCGGACGCGCGAAAGGGATGCCTTTCCAGACCTGGACCGGGCCATCCTGTGTACCACGCACTTTGCCATAACGAGTCTCAACAATGTTTGAGGTCATATGCTTGGCTCTACCTCCTGTGGGTCCTATGTGTGCTTTGCTGGATATAGCGATTGTTGAACAAAGTATAGCATAGAAATGGCAGGGGGGCGACGTTGGCGGCCCTTTGATCTAATTGAGGGAGGACGACTGCATGGATTCCCGTACTCGATCCAGCCATTCGCCTACCAGGGCATTGAAGAGTTGAGGCTGCTCAATCTGCAAATTATGGCCGGCGCGGTCCAGGATTGCAAAGGTTGCGCGAGGATAGTTTTCTAGAATGCGCCAGGCGTCCTGGTAGCCGACCGAGGCATCTTGTCGTCCTAAGAGAAACACGACTGGCCTGGCAAAAGGCTGTGGCAACCTGTCGACATCAAACGAATAGTCAAGGTGTTGTCTGATCCTTGCGAGAAACGGTTCATCGGCAATGCTTGCCCCGCTGAGCACCTCATCTCGAAAGCGTTCCCAATTGTAGCGGTCCTGCACGACGGAGATCGAGCCGAATTCTTCTGCATCGGCTGGCGCGAGCATTGCCAACACATGTGGTTTCTCGACAATTACAGTGCGTGGTGGGACAGTTCGTCGAGAACGTTCTGCAATAATGGCTGGGCAAATGAGTGCCATCCCTGCGACGAGATCAAACTTGCGGAGCGCGACTCCTCTCGCAAGATATCCCCCATACGATTCTCCTACAAGAAGAAAATGTTGTCCAGGAATGACCGCATCGAGAAACGCTATTACTATATTGAGCATGTCATCTGTGCTCTTGATCTGCTCCTTGCCGGGTGTTTGTCCCATACCCGGTAGGTCAAGATAGATGCGCTGCCATCCTGGCTGCTGGGCAAAAAGAGGTTCCATGCAGCCCTTCATGAGGCGATGATCAGATCCATATCCATGGAGCAAAATGATGGGCACACCCGTGCCATAGGTTTCATAGAAGAGAGGAACATCTCGAACGATACATTCCATATGCGAAAAATTCCCTTTTTTTCAACTGCTCTCTTACGGTTGAGGGTAGTTTATCATCAAGCGACTTTCTCTCAGTATATATTGCCGAGAGCATTGATACAAGCAAGAAAATTATGCTTATAGCATTATTTTTATGAGATTTATCCGTAGGACAAGCCACGTCCTACGGATATTCTCAACGCCCTACGGATATGCCCAACCAGGAATGGGGAGAATTCTCCCTGCTTAAGAGCACGAGAAAGCGCACGAGGACACCCTGGATATGTTCCCTTGCAGGTAGACTGGAGCGGGCGACAGGTTGAGCGCGAAATGGCCGCCTGCTGGACGGTAGGTCTGCACAGCGCCGGTCATGCTGGTGACGGTCACGGGATCGTTGCTGGTCACGATTACGGTGCGGTTGCCTGGCGTCGACCAGAGTACGCGGAGGTTATTGGTGAACCGCTCGTCATAGACGCCCCAGCCGACGGCATCGCTGCCGACGAACGCTTGGTGGGCCAGCATGCGCGCGAGGACGGCGTAGGCCACATACGCGGGCTTCGGCTGGTAACGGCCGGCAGCATCGGGTCGCCTCAGGAGGCCAAAGTTCTGCTCATTTCGGGTGGTATCGTTGCCATCGTTTAGCAGGTCATACCAGAAAAACTTTTGCACGCCTGCCGCAAAGGCCAGGACGGCGCCGCGCACAAGGTAGTCCGCCTGGCCGCGCTCGCTGACATGCATGAAGGAACTGGACCAGCCCAACTCGGTGATCCAGATGGGCTTCGGCCGGCCACCGTTGTATTGCTTGACCAGGTTCCCCAGTTTCAGCATATCATCTTGGGTCCCGCCCAGTTCCGGCGAGACAAGCGAGAAGGCCGTGTAGGGATGATCGGAGACGGCATCCATGTAGCGCAACCCCCCGGCCTGGAAGACCTGGCCGAACCAGGAGAGATCGACGCCGAAAGCCGCGCCCCCGATGACGGTCACATCTGGCCGCACGGCTTTGATCGCCTGGTAGGTGTAGCGCAGCAACTCAACATAGCACGAGGCTTTGCGCGCGCACGGTCCGTTGGAGAGCAGGGCATTGTACTCGTTATAGACCTCGACCTCCTTCAGTTGCGGACCATAATGGCTCACAAGCGCCTTCGCGTAGTTGGCGAAGGCCGTGAAGCCCGCGCTATCGTAAGGCGTCTGGCTATTGTCATAAAAGCGGTCGTTGTAGTCAAGGATCAGCAGCGGCGCCACATTATTTTGCTGGAGCATCTGCATATATGGATCAAAGGCGCCGAAATCGTAGCGGCCGGGTGTGCGCTCGATCATGGCCCACGACGCGTCATCCCTGACCAGCCCGACCCCCATACCCGCGATCAACGGCGCCAGGCCGGGATTATTGCCGCCCGTGAAATGCACGCTCACGCCGAAGGGCGAATCGGCGACCGGAGCGAAGGGCGCTACCACAGCAAAAGAGATAGCCTGACTTACGGATGACTGCACAGTATGATCATCAATAGTTAAGACATAATAGCCATTCCCTAACGTCGGTAGGGTGAGGTTCGCCTGTCTGTTCGTGACGCCGGATTGGCCGGTAGTGATAGTCGCGCCGGAGAGATCAGTGACGCTATAAGAGATACTTCCGCCAGGCCCGGCGGTGGTAATCGCGAAGGCGGCGTGTGTGCCAGCAAGGAAAATCGTATTGGGTACTGTGGGGTATGCGGCATGAGCAGTGATCAGCCCCTTAAAAAGCTCAAAGCAGAGCACCAGGAGCAGGAGTACACACGGGAGGGACGCGATCAAGCGTGCCCGCATGCTAACAGGTGGAGCAATCAGCTTCTTACTCAAATCTTTTCTCTCTCGATAAAATAGAATATACGCGCAGGGGATCGGCCTGCTGCGCCCAGGCTATGTGTATGGGCTTATATATGTGAACGGGAGAGAGAAGAGGTTTTCGGAACAAGTGGGACCAACTTCTCTGAAAGAGGGGACGCCACCTATGCTTTCTGGTCCCCCTATCGTGGGCAATCTTTTCGAGTTTATGAAAGATCATCCCCACCTGATCCAGCGAGGGTACGACACACTTGGCCCCATCTTTGCCATTAAATTAATCAATCAACCAGTGGCTTTCCTGATTGGTCCGGAGTATCAGCAGACCTTCTTTATGGAGACTGACAAGAAACTCAGTTTGCATAAGTCCTACGCATATATGAAGGCGGCCCTGGGCGAGGTTGGCTTTCTGGGGCCGCCCGAGGTGTATTTTGAGCAGCGCCCCATCTTGCTTAAGCCCTTTAAGAGCGAGCGCATGGTCAAGTATCTGCAGATTATGCAACTGGAAGTGCAGCAGTGGCTCGATTCGTTGGGAGAGCAGGGCGAGATAGAGTTGCGAGAAAACGTTACCCAGGTTGTGCAGAATGTGGCCGCACACGCCTTGATGGGCAAAGATTTCCGCGACCGCATAGGTCCTGATTTCTGGAAGCTGTACCTTATCCTGGGCAAGGCCCTCGACCCTGCCCTACCGCCGAATTTACCGTTGCCGAAGTTTATTCGCCGTGATCGCGCCAAGAAGAAGCTACGCGAGATGATCTGGCTGCTGATCGCTGAGCGCCGGGCCCATCCTGAGCAGTACGATGATTTCCTGCTAGACTTCGCGACCGCGCAATATAAAGATGGCAGCTTTATGGATGATGAAGCCATCGTATCCCTGATCATGGGCCTCATGTTTGCGGGACACGAAACAACCGCTGGGCAGGCAGCGTGGACCATCATTCAACTCCTGCAGGCGCCTGAGTATTTGAGCGTGGTCCAACAGGAGCTTGCCGAGAACCTGACCTCTGATCAACCGATCAGTGCCAGGGTGCTTAGTTCGCTCAAACATGTCTTCTGGGCTGTGGAGGAAACCACGCGCATGTATCCGTCTGCCGATATCCTGGCGCGCCGAGCCGAGGAAGATATCGAGATTGGCGATTACCGCATTCCCAAAGATTGGAACCTGATGGTCTCGCCGGGCCTCGCTCAGAAGTTGGCGCCGCTCTTCAGCGAGCCAGAGAAATATGATCCCCTGCGTTTCGCTCCTGGCCGTGAAGAGGACCGGAAGCATCGCTTTGCGATCATTGGTTTCGGCGCCGGGACCCATAAATGCGCCGGTATGAACTTTGCCAACAACGAGATGATGATCATCACCTCGCTCCTCCTCCAGCAATTTGATCTAGAGTTGGTCACGAAGAATCCCCAGGTTGATCATAGTATGGGCGCCGGCCGGCCAGAAAAAACCATCATACGCTATAGACGCAAAACACCCGCCGCTGCTAGTCACGCGGATCAGCCCACAGTGGCTGAAGAGGGCGCCTGCCCACATATCGCGTCTACGGTAGAGGCATGTCCAGTGTCTGAGGAAAGCGGGAAGAGCAGCAGTTAAAAGGGAGGCAAAAGTATGCGAGGACTGAGCAATAAAATCGCCGTTGTGGCAGGTGGGGGTGGAGGTATCGGGGCTGCAACAGCGGTGCGGCTCGCCGAGGAGGGTGCGGTTGTTGTAGTTGGTGACCTGGACGGAGAGGCCGCCAAAGCTATCGCGGAGCGCATTCGTGGTAGCGGGGGACGGGCCATCGACGTTCAATTTGATATGGGCGACGATACCTCGGTTGGAACACTCGTCAAAGCGGCGGTTGACACCTATGGCGGCCTGGATTTGATGCATGCCAACGCGGCGGATTTCTCCCAGATCTACCTGGACAGCGATGCCCTCAATGTTCCGCTTGAGGTGTTTGACCGTACCATCGCTGTGAATCTGCGCGGCTACTTACTCTGTACCCGGCATGCTCTGCCAGAACTTCTGAAGCGACGCGGAGCTATTGTCTACACGACCTCGGCCGCGGCCTATATTGGAGAGCCTGAGCGCATCTCCTATGGGGTCAGCAAAAGCGGTATCAACGCGCTTATGCGCCACGTTGCCTCTCGCTGGGGCAAGGAGGGCCTTCGTTCCAATGCCGTCGCACCTGGTCTGGTGCTGACCGAGAAGACACGGGACACGATGCCGGAGGAATTCAAGGCCTACGCCATGAGCGTGATGCGGAGTACGCGCCTTGGCGAGCCTGCCGATATCGCGTCCATGGTGACCTTCCTCTTCTCCGATGATGGCGCATGGATCAACGGCCAGGTGATCAGTGTTGATGGAGGCGCGACGCTTCGTTGAGCTGATGCTCAGCGTCTATCTCCCCGGTTTTCTAAGCCGGGGAGATGTTTTCATGTGCCGGCGAGGATGCCCTTATGTGCGTAGCCTTCCTGTGCTCTTCAAGCGCTCGCGCCACAGTTCTGTTGCGAACGCGACCTTGCCCCGGCAGATCGTCGCTTGCAGGGTCAGCGCGCTATCGAAGATGAGCAGGTCGGCATCGTAGCCGGCGCGCAGGCAGCCCTTATGCCCAGATGCGCATGCCGCCTGGGCTGGTGTGTACGTCAGCATGGTCACGGCCTCTTGTAGGGAGACATGGGTCATCTGGAGCATGTTGCGCAAGGCCTGCTCCAGGGTGAGGACGCTGCCGGTCAGCGTGCCATCTGCCAGGCGCGCCGCACCGCATATAACCTGCGCGTGCTGGCCCGCGAACTCGAATGTCGCATCGGTCAGCCCGGCCCCGGCGAGGGCATCGGTGATCACGATAATGCGCTGTGGCCCCAGCAGCTTCACCAGCACGTTCATCACCGCCGGGTGGACATGCACACCATCGGCGATCAATTCTCCGCGTACCTGGGGAGCCTGCACGACCGCTTCGATGGGGCCAGGCGCGCGGTGATGGATAGGCCGCATGGCGTTGAAGCAGTGGGTCATATGCGTAACTCCAAGCTGGATGGCCTCCTGCGCCTGCTCGTATGTGGCATCCGTGTGTCCCATGCTCACGGTCACACCCGCCTCCACCAGCCGCCGGATCATCGTTGAAGCGCCCGGCAGTTCTGGCGCCAGGGTGATCAGGCGTAAGCAACCTCGTGTCAGCGCCAGCACGCGCTCGGTCTCGGCCGGATCAGGCATGCGCAGCCAGATGGGAAGATGCGCCCCTTTCCGCAACACATTGATGTATGGACCTTCCAGGTGTATTCCCAGTGGCTCGGCCCCTAGCCCCGTCTCACACCGCTCGACCGCCTCCACCGCCGCCAGCAACTGTGCCTCCGGCAAAGCCCCAGGGGTCCCGACCACACCGATGAGAAACGAGGTGACGCCAGTGGTAGCCACCCAGCGGGCGTACGCGCTGATCTCTGCCGCGTCGGTCGTATGCAGATTAAATCCACCCCCACCGTGGGTATGCACATCGATGAAACCTGGCATAACGATGCTAGCTGCAGCATCAATGATGCTGTCGTGCATGGCATGAGCCTGTCCTGCCTCCCCTACCGCCTTTATATGCATGCCATCGATAGTAATGTCACCCTCTGGAATCTCCATGGTGGCATCCACCAGGCGAGCACCGCGCAACGTAAAACGCATCAATCTTCGCTCCTTACTTGACGCATATCAATCAGTGTGAGATTATAAAAGCTGGAAGTGGTCTATACATCATACCAATTATACCATCTATTGCCCTCGTTTTTGTAGGGGTAAACAGCAGGTAGCTGGGATTCAGCGCGTCTCTCCGCCTTCCAGGTCGCTGGACGTGGTATTATCTTAGCAGGTGTACTCTCCACCTGGATGCGATCAGCTATCGCCCTGGTGATGATCGCCCACACTAGAAAAATGGGAAAGGTTGGCTGAACGCATCGTGAATACTATCTTCAGAAATAGTCCTGTGCCCCGCTATCACCAGTTGAAAGAGATTATGCGCGCGAAGATTCGTGACGGCGAGTGGAAGCCCGGCGATCTCATCCCGTCTGAACGCGAACTGGGCGAGCAGTACAAGATCAGCCGTATGACGGCGCGCCAGGCGATTACCGAGCTGGTAAATGAAGGACTGTTCTACCGCGAGCAGGGGAAAGGCACCTTTGTCAGCCGCCATAAGATCACCCAGCAATTGATCCGCCTCACCGGTTTCACCGAGGATATTCGCGCGCGCGGGCAGCGGCCGGGCACGAGGGTGCTGTCCGCTCAAATGCAGCCTGCCGACGAAAAGACGGCGGAGCGCCTGCGTATCCAGCCCGGCGAGACGATCTTTCGCCTGCAACGCCTGCGCCTGGCGGACAATGAGCCGCTCGCCATTGAACTTTCCCAGATCAATTTCCCCGGCTGTGAGAAGCTCGTAGAGGAAGACCTGGAAAATAACTCGCTCTATCACCTGCTTGAGACAAAATACGGTTTGCAGCTCACGGAGGCCGAGCAGGAGTTGGAGGCCGGTCTGGTGGGAGAGAACGAAGCTCCGATCCTGAAGGTTCCCCCCGGCAGTCCAGCCCTCTTCACGCGGCGCGTCACCTATACCGAACGCGAGCAGCCAATTGAGTATGCCAGCTCGGTCTACTGTGGCAATAAGTATACCTTCTATACCTCTATGAAGCGCGAGCAGCTCATCCAGTAGCGTGGACGCGGCGTGGGCGTATGATATACTGCGACTGCAAGGGCGTTCTCTGTAACGTTTCGATGGATTGCGTTCGATGTATGTTACACATGAAGAAAGGCAGGATGCACTATGGCGGATGACTTCGAATATATCTCGCATGCGCGCCTCGTCTATCGTGACGGGTACCGCAATGCCTACCTTGGGGACGTGCCGGAACCGGTGATATATGGCGTGCAGGGCGCCTTGAGGACGTACTATGGAGCGAAGGAGGGGCCTCCGGTCGCCTCCACCCTGGACCAAATCGTGGCCGCGGTCGCTGGCTGAATGTACGGCACTCTTGCCGGCGCCCTGTCAGGGCGCAAGATTGCTCTCGATCGCCAGGCATTCACGGCCACCGTTGATGGTCGTATCGCCGGCATCGGCAAAACGATTCGTATTGAAGCCATCGTAGTCCACTATGATTTCAAGGTCCCCCCTGAGTTCCGCGATGCCACTGAGCGTGCGCTGAAGAACCACACCCTGGGCTGCCCGGCGCACCAGAGCGTGAAAGATGCCATCAAGATTACCTGGGATGCGACAGTCCACATGGGCGACGAGGTACTCTCATTCAGCAGCGTGGACGAAACGCATTAAGCGGTGTAAGACGTAGGGGCGCCGTTTACAAGCCCGCTTACACCAGAGAGCATCACGATCAGGTCTGTTACACGGGCTTGTAAACGGCGCCCCTACGTCTTACGCTCCTTTTACTTCAGCACCTTGCCGTGACTCTGCACAAATCTATCCGTGCGAAAAACCGCGCTCCTATACAATATTTTGAGCAATCGAGGAGAAGTAATCGCTGGTACTGTCAGGTATACTGTCATATGGCTGGATAATTTTTTACAGAAAGAGGTTGTCATGGACGCATCAACGCCTGGTCTTGCTGTTACCGTCTCTTTCCCCAGCGCGCTTCGCGCAAGCGTGGACAATCGGGCCTCTGTAGTTGTGGAGGGCGCTACGATCCGCGAGGTCATTGCGGCCCTGGAACGCGACTTTCCGGGCGTCTCCTTTCACCTGTGTCATGAAACGGGTGAGGTGCGCCGCTATGTCAACATCTTTCTAGAGCTACAGAACATCCGCTACCTGCAAGGCCTTGACACCCCAGTTCCTCCCGGCGCGAAGATTGCGATCTTCCCATCGGTCGCTGGTGGTTAGCAGCGACCCCACGACGCCTCAAATAAGAAGGGAGCATATATGGCTCAGCATACTATGTATACCACGGGTACTGTTCTGGTGATGGTTGGCACGAAACGCGGCCTGTTCCTGCTGTCCTCGCGCGACCGTGAGCAGTGGAACGTCGAATCCACCACCCTGAAAGGCCATCGCATCTATCACGCCGCGCTCGATCAGCGCGCTGGTCACCGTCTGTTTGCTGCCGATAACGGGGACTTCTTCGGCACATTTCTGCGTTACAGCGACGATTTTGGGCAGACATGGCAGGAGCCGGAGCGCGGCATCCAGTTTCCGCAAAACAGCGAGCAGAAGCTCGAAAACATCTGGGTCATTGAGCCGGGTCGCTCCAGCGAGCCGGGAGTGGTCTACGCGGGCGTCGATCCGGCCAGCCTGTGGGTCAGCAGCGATGGCGGGCGGAACTGGGAAGTCAATGATGGCCTCATGTCACACCCGACGCGCGAGCAATGGAATCCGGGCGCCGGCGGTCTGTGCCTGCATACCATTATCGTTGATCCCTCGAACCCGCTGAGAATGTGGATAGGCATCTCCGCCGTCGGCTGCATGCGCACCGATGATGGCGGCCGACATTGGGTATTTGCTAACAAGAACACGCGTGCCAGCTTCCAGCCTGAGGAGTACCCGGAGTTCGGGCAGTGCATTCACCGGCTGGTCCAGAACCCGCAGCAGCCGGACATGCTCTACCAGCAGAACCATTGCGGCATCTATAAGAGCCTGAATGGGGGCGATGACTGGATCGACATCCAGCAGGATCTGCCCTCAGAATTTGGATTTCCTATAGCCTTAGATGCTCATCATCCAGAAACGGTCTTTGTGGTTGTTGAGGACCCCTATGGCCGCAATAATGTTGGTGAGCAGTTTACTGTCTACCGGACCGAGAACGGTGGCGAGCAGTGGCAGCCGATGACGAACGGCCTGCCTGTGGGGCAGGGAGTGCGACTGGGAGTGCTGCGCCACGGTATGTGTGCCGATACGCTGGACCCCTGCGGCATCTATGTCGGCACGAACACCGGACAGCTCTTCGCCAGCCGGGACCGCGGCGAGACCTGGCACCTGGTCGCCGATTTCTTGCCGCCGATCTATTCGGTATCTGCGACTGTGCTTGTGTAGTGGTGGCAAGGGCGTTGATGCCAGCACGTTTGTCTAAGAGGAAGGGCGCTCTCCTCTCTCGTGTAGGGACGGGGCGCCGCTGGCCTGCGCTCCGTCCCTACGCGGAACCGGCACAGTCTATCGCACTTTCCAGGCGATATCCCGTGCCGGACGCGCTTAGGCTTTCCCAGCCAGTTGCGCGACTACCGGAGCCAGCATCTGTATGTGTTGATCGGTCACCATATAATAGGAGAAACCGTAGCGCTCGCGTCGCTGGTACAGTTGCTCGACCATCTGCTCACGTGAGCCGATGAGGATGGAGGGCATATCCAGCACCTGCTCAGCAGAGATGCTGCTCCACCCTCGTTTAGCGGCCAACGCTTCTGCCGCTCGTCGCTGATCTTCAGTGTGTACCGCCGTTAGCATCATGCTGAGTTCGAGATCAGCGAACCGCTCTCCGGCTGCCTGGCGTATCCAGGCAATTTTCTGAGCAACGGCGGCGCCCACCCGCTGGAGCGGATCGTCGATCGCGACGCCCGTCGAGTAGTCACCCGTTAAGAATCCGATGATGTTTGCCTCGCGGGCGGCCAGTGCAAGCATCCGTCTGCCGCTTGCGCCCACGAGGATGGGCGGATGGGGTTGCTGAACGGGCTTGGGAAAGCCATCGAGGTGATCAATGGTATAGGAGGCGCCGGAGAAGGTCAGCGGGTCGGAAGCCCAGAGACCCTTGATAACCTGCAACGCTTCTTCCAGGCGACTGACCCGTACGCCAGGAGCGTCAAACGGGAGGCCGGCCTGCTTGTACTCTCGCTTCGCCCAGCCAGCACCCAGGCCCAGTTCAAAGCGTCCATTCGACAGCACATCCAGCGTCGCCGCCTCTTTTGCCAGCATGACAGGGTGGCGGTAATCGTTATCCAGCACCAGATTGCCCACGCGCAGTGTCGTCGTCGCATCGGCCGCTGCCAGCAGAGCAAGCATGGGCGCAAACTGGTCCCCGAACGGTTCGGGGATGAAATGGTCGCGGATCAGCAAGGTGGCATAGCCTGCATCTTCGATCTGGCAAGCTCTGGTCTTCCAGGCTTGCTGTGTGCCCATCTGCTCACAGAGGACACCAAAACGAAAAGGTCGTAGCTTCATCAGCATTTTCTCTCTTTGCCTGTCTTTTTCTTAGAGGCCCAGGCCCTCGTGTCGCAACAGCCAGTGTTTGCGCTCCAGTCCTCCGGCATAGCCTGTGAGGGAGGTGTCCACTCCGATAACGCGATGACAGGGCAGCACAATGGCTACCGGGTTGAGCGCGTTCGTGGCGCCAACAGCTCGATACGCCGTCGGCTTCCCCACCAGTGCCGCAAGCTTCCCGTAGGTTGCCGTCGTTCCCGCCGGAATGGTACGCAACGCTGACCAGACCTGTTGCTGAAAGGTGGTGCCACCTGTGTTGACAGGGATACTATCCAGGCAGCGATAGTCACCGGCGAGGTAATCACGAACGCGGCTGCTAAAGCCGTATGGATCGGTTGTCTGGGTCAGATGAACCTGGCCATAACGTCGCTGCAACAGAGTCATCATGCGCCGTTCGTAGTCCACGAAGTCGAGCGAACACAGCCGGCCGTCATCAACGACGAGCATAATAGTTCCAATAGGAGAGTCGATAGCATCGTACTGGAGTTCTTTCATGGGTTTGCTCCCTTGCTCTTTCATACAAAACCATGTTTCTCCTTCAGAAGAAACCGGTAGTATTATTCTACTCCTGGCAGCACGCGCTGTCTGGCGGTTTTCGGACTTGCTCATTTGTTAGAGGAGTGGATGTGGCAACTCGTGAAGACGTCAGACACGGCCAGTGGAGCGCATATGATTATGGCAGGGCAGGTCACCATGTCCGAAAACCGCTAGCATCTGTACCGTCTTTCAGGTATGATTGCGCTATGGAAACAACACACATTACCACTGATTTCGATCTGTGCTATCGTGCGATTTGCAGTCGCGATACGCGCTTCGATGGACGATTTTTTACGGCGGTCACCACAACGGGGATCTATTGCCGGCCTATCTGTCCAGCAACGACGCCCTATGCACAGCATGTGCGCTTCTATGCATGCGCCGCCGCGGCAGAGGCGGCCGGGTTTCGTGCCTGCCGCCGTTGCCACCCGGAAGCCAGTCCTGGCTCGCCAGACTGGGATGTGCGGGCAGACCTGGTTGCCCGCGCCTTGCGCCTGATTGCCGACGGGGTCGTGGATACTGATGGCGTTGCTGGGCTTGCAAGTCGTCTTGCAGTGAGCGAGCGGCACCTGCATCGCGAACTGGTGGCCGAGGTAGGAGCCGGCCCCCTGGCCCTGGCCCGCACGCGTCGCGCCCAGACGGCTCGCCTGCTCATCGACCAGACTGATCTCTCGCTCACAACTATTGCCTTTACCTCCGGTTTTGCCAGTGTGCGCCAGTTCAATGAGAGCATGCTGGCGGCCTTCGGCTGTCCCCCTTCGGCGTTTCGCCGGCGTCCACAGTCAGAGCAGCGTGGCGAGGGGAAGCTCATCTTACGGTTGCAGTATCGCCCTCCATTTGACGCTGAGTCGCTGCTGAGCTATCTCGGCCGGAGGGCTATGCCGGGGGTTGAGGAAGTCGTCGCCGGCCGCTACCGGCGCGCGATCGCCTTGCCCAGATCGTGCGGGGTCATCGAGTTGGAGCCAATGGCGCGGGCGCATGCCATCCTGCTGCGCCTGCAACTGACGGACCTCAGCGATCTCAGCATGCTGGTCCAGCGTTGCCGGCAGCTCTTCGATCTGGACGCGGTTCCGGCCGCTATTGCTGATGTGCTGACAACTGATCCTTTGCTGGCACCGTTGGTGGCCGCGCGTCCAGGGCTACGCGTTCCGGGAACGGTAGATGGGTTTGAGCTTGCGGTGCGGGCCATTCTGGGACAACAGGTCTCGGTGGCTGGCGCCCGGACCTTAGCCGGGCGACTTGTCACAGCGTATGGGGAGCCGTTGGAGCAGCCGCAGGGTGGACTCACCCATCTCTTCCCATCTCCGCAGGCGCTGGCCGGCGCAGACCTGCAAGGACGCGGGCTGACGAATGGGCGTGTCACCGCGCTACAGGCCCTCGCTCGTGCTGTCGCCGAGGAAGGTCTGGTGCTTGACCATACCACCGATCGCGAACAGACGGTCGAGCGCCTGCTAAAGCTGCCAGGTGTGGGGCCGTGGACAGCATCCTACATTGCCATGCGTGCCCTTGGCGACCCGGATGCGTTCCCTGGCGCCGATCTTGGCCTGCGACGCGCCCTTGAACAGCAGGGAGTTGCCGCTGATCTGCGAAGTATCGAGAGACGCGCCCAGACATGGCGGCCCTGGCGTGCCTATGCGACGCATCACCTGTGGGCCAGCCTGGCGACTCTGCAACCATCAGAAAAAAAAGCTTTTGATGGATGTGATAATCATGCTGTGAAAAGCCACCGTAACCCATCGAGGAGCATCAGAAAAAAGGCATCAAAGGTATGACCATAACCATGCATGGTTACCAAGTGTACGCAAGCTCCACGCTCCTGGAGTCGTTGAGCGAGCATCTGTGAACCAGGTCCAGCTTGTTGTTCGCCAATGCCAAAATCTCCCTGACTGAGAAAGAAATGTCCGCCTCCGGGCCAGTCTTCTGCTAAAGCGAGGACTGGCTCCAATCCATTGCGATGCCAGGGTGAGATGCAGAGGCCACCAGCGAAAATGCCCGGTTTCGCGAGGACCAGTTGCAGGGCCATGGAGGCTCCATTGGATGACCCGACGACCCAGCATTGAGCCAGAGTATAGCGAGCCGCGACGTAGGGGAGTACTGTATCCCATACCCAGGTGCGTGCAGCTAGATTGTGACCCCCTTCAGCAAGATACTCTTCGGGCCGTGCCTGACCACCATGATCCATAGCCACCACAATTACGGGAGGCATCTCTCCCTGGCGGTATAGTGTCTCTGGCAAACCAGGGAGCCAATGCAACTGATCAATATCTGATTGTGCATCGAGCCAGATGAGAGCAGGATATGGCTGGTCCGAGCGGTAATCAGGAGGTACATAGATGCGTATCCGCCGTGCGTCACCTGCCAGTCCAGGGGCGGGGAGCAAGATATCTTCTGTTGGAGGCGTTTGCTCAATGGGAAGTGGCAAGAGAGGCGGAAGATCGGGTCCACGCAAATCAGGGTGGTGGCGTGGGGAGGGAGACATCCTGCTCTCAACCATTACCCGCACATAGGAGCAAATGGTGCGTGGCAATGGGGGCGCGTCGAGGTCCGTACCCCAGATGTGTGTGCCAGGGACCTGCTCCAGGGGCTGAGGCGTAGCTAACCACTCAGTCACGCACATTGGGATAGCAACTCCTGGCTCGCCTTCCCAAAGGATAGTTAACGTTCCATCTGGATGAATAATAGGGGAAGAGAGGGCTGGGGTAAGGAATTCTGGATGCTGATGTACATAAGCAAAGCTGGGCAGTGGATGAGATTCATGCATGTGATCTTCCTTTTCACCAGGCTCCTACCGCTCTGGCACAGTTGATGTGCTGAGTTGGAAATGAAGGCGACCCCTAAGCGTTAACAGAAGATGGTGCTGACAGAAAGTGAGCGGCGTTATCCGTAGGGGGGGGCTTGCC
>JALYTT010000424.1 GCA_030854145.1 Chloroflexota bacterium
GGTTTCAGGTGACTGGCGAGGCAAGCCACGCCCTACGAGACGACCCATCGACCATGGCCTTCCCTTGACGCTTATTGGGCCTGCACGACTGCTGGATCGAACTGGAACCCGGCGCAGCGCATAATTTCCAATAGAGCCGCCGCTGGCGAACCACCAGGAAAGAAACGCACGATACAACCGCTTCATAGGATACCTCAGGAAGAACGACGATGAAGCTCGACACATAGCTGTCATTTCACTCTTCCCTATCGGCTTTCTGGCGCAAATCAGCAGGGAGGTGTGAACTACAAACGGCGCAAGGAACACTGGCAAGACCCAGCGAACGATATCCGTAGAGAATCGAGAGGGACTGAAGGACGTATGAAGGAATTGCAAAATCGTACCCTTTGTGGCCTCATGCTCGTCTAGTAAGTGGGAAGACGTATAGC
Source organism: Chloroflexota bacterium (assembly GCA_030854145.1). Next base: position 429 of record JALYTT010000424.1, read on the forward strand.
ATAGCCAACAGAAAGGTTTTACAAATGACGAGAGTCGTTTCTTATAATATATTGGCCGGTGGGTATAATATACGGGCGCGTGGCAGGCGCACGGAGGCGCTGGCGCAAGTCATACAATCGGCTCGTCCCGACATTGTGGGGCTACCTGAGGCCATCCATCCACAGGCGTTTAAGCGGCCAACGATCGTCGAGGAGCTGGCTGAGCGGCTGGGCATGCAGTTTGTGACGGGCGACGATAATGGGTCCGTACACTATCGCTACGACAGTGAATTCAAGGTCGGGCTGCTGACACGCCTGCCGATTATACGGACGCGGGTGCATACGCGGCCCGGTATCTTGACGCGTCCCCTGTTGGAGGTATGTGTCGAGGACCATGGGGAGCCACTGACCGTGTTTGTGGCGCACCTGGTGGCCTCGTTTAGCCAGCGGCGGGCCAGCGATCTCACGCGGCGTCGCGAGGTGCGGGAGATCCTGAATATCATGGTGCCGCTGCAGGGCCAGCCGCACCTGCTGATGGGCGACTTCAACGCCATCGCGCCCGGCGATCAGTTGAAGGCCAGCGCTCTGCTGCGCTATGTTGTCAGGCTCGATCAAGAACAGGTGAACAGCAATCCAGCCGATGGGCATCCGCACCTCTCGTATGTGATCCCTGAAGGCCTGCACATGTTTAACCCGCTGCTGAGGCTCGTCCCACGCAGCCGGCTGCTTATGAAGTTCGTAGATGTGGCGGCCGGTATCTACGCTCCGCGCACAAGTATCGGTCTTGTGCGTGGCGCGGGCTATGTGGATTGTTTCCGCAGCCTGCACCCGGCGGAGCAGGGTTTTACCTGTCCGGCGGCGGCGCCAGCCGGGCGCATCGATTTCATCTTCGCCAGTCCGGAGATGGCACAGCGCCTGGCCGCGTGCAGCGTGATAGCTTCGTGCGAAGGGCTGGATGTGCATACTGCCAGCGACCACCTGGCGGTCACAGCGGAATTCGGCCAGCGTGTAGGTGCATCCCTGGAGGACAGCCAGCGTGTAGGAGCGTACCAGGTGTAGGGGCGTCCCAAACGTACATTCGTTGATACACAATACCACCATCCCGCCCTCTATTGTGTATCAACGAATGACCAAACGTAGGGGCGCGGTTGACAAGTCTGCCTTGCGGGCTTGTCAACCGCGCCCCTACATATGCGGCCGGCCTGGGGCTATTGGAACACATCCTTCGTTTTCTCGAAGAGATTGCGGAAGATATTCTTATCGTTCTGCTCGCTCTGCTCGCGTTCGAGGCGCGCGAACTCTTCGAGCAGGCGTGTCATCTCCGGCGTCAGCTTCGTGGGGGTCACCACTTTCACGGCCACGTGCTGATCGCCGCGCGCGCTACTGTGGACGACGGGGACGCCCATGCCCTTAAGGCGGAAGGAGCGCCCGCTCTGAGTGCCGGGCGGGACCTTGAGCATCGTCGTCTTGTTATCTACCGTGGGCACCTCGACCTCGTCGCCGAGGGCCGCCTGCGCGAAGCTGATAGGCAACTCGTAGATGATATCGTTGCCCTGGCGTTTGAAGAACGGGTGCGGCTTGACCGTGAGAATGACATAGAGATTGCCCGGAGTGCCGCCGCGCGCGCTGACCTCGCCCTCGCCGGTCACGCGTACATTGATGCCATCGTCCACCCCGGCCGGGATATTCACGACCACGCGGCGATTGTTGCGCACGCGACCCTGGCCGCGGCATTTCTCGCAGGGGGTGGTAATCACGCGGCCCTCGCCCCGGCAGCGCTCGCACATCGTCACATTGACGAACTGCCCGAAGATGGACTGCTGCACGCGCCGGATCTCGCCTGTGCCCTGGCAGGCGGCGCAGCGAGCCGTGGAGGTACCGGGCTGGGCGCCGCTGCCACGACAACTGCCGCAGGTCTCCCAGCGCGGGAGCTCGATCTCCTTCTGGCAGCCAAAGACGGCCTCCTCGAACGTGATGGTCAGGTCGTAGCGGATATCGGCGCCACGCTGTGCGCCGGAGCGCCGCTGGGTGCCAGCCGCCCCGGCAAAGAACGTCTCGAAGATATCATTGATGCTGCTAAAACCGCTGAAATCGTTGAAACCGGCGCCTACACCGGCTCCGAGTCCAGCGTGTCCATAGCGATCATAGGCAGCGCGCTTCTGCGAGTCGCTCAGGACCTCGTAGGCCTCATTGATTTCTATAAAGCGGGCTTCCGCTCCCACCTCTTTGTTGGCATCTGGGTGATATTGCTTGGCAAGGCGGCGAAACGATTTTTTTATCTCGTCCTCGTTCGCGTTGCGAGAGACACCCAGGATTTCATAATAATCTCTTTTACTGGCGGCCATCAATAGGTCCTTTAGAGTGAAAAACAGTAAAGCCTGATTCCACCATTCCATAGAATGGTGCCGGGCGAGGTAAGCCATCGCCCCTACGATACGCTAAGCAAGCCGTTGTCCCTATGTGATATTGCGCGGCGGAGTGAACCGCCGCCTCTACAGTATAGTAAGTATACGCAAGAGTATAACGAAAAGTAGGAGCATATGCAATATACCATGGTACATTCATACGCTCCCACAGGACTACATTTCTTTGTACTCACCCTCGATAGTATCATCGTGCGGACCAGGCTCGGCCTGTTCCTCGTTGTTGGGAGGAGTACCGCCGCCGAAGTCCGGGTTGCCGCCGGGGGCGCCTGTGCCCGCCTGGCGATAGATCGCCTCGCTGATGCGGTGGAAGCTCTGTTCAAGGGCTTCGCGGGCCGCCTTAATGCGAGCGACATCATCGGTCGCCAACGAGGCACGCACATCGGCGATCTTCACATCAAGCTCGCCTTTCTGCTCGGAAGTAATCTTATCTCCGAGGTCGGCGAGGCTCTTTTCGGCGCGATAGGCCGCGCTATCGGCCAGATTGCGCTCCTCCACCTCTTCCTTGCGGCGTTTATCGTCGGCCGCGTGGGACTCGGCGTCGCGCACCATATTGTTGATCTGATCCTTCGAGAGGCCGCTGGAGGCCACAATCGTAATCTTCTGCTCGCGGCCGGTGCCCTTATCGCGGGCCGAGACATTCACGATGCCGTTGGCGTCGATATCGAAGGTCACCTCGACCTGGGGCACACCGCGCGGGGCGGGCGGAATACCATCGAGGATAAAGTTGCCCAGCGAGCGGTTGTCCTTGGCGAACTCACGCTCACCCTGCAGGACATTGATCTCCACGCTTGGTTGGCTGTCGCTGGCAGTAGAGAAGACCTGGCCCTTCTGAGTGGGGATGGTGGTGTTGCGCTCGATCAGGCGTGTGAAGACGCCGCCCAGGGTCTCGATACCCAGCGAGAGCGGAGTCACATCGAGCAGCAGCACATCTTTCACATCGCCGGTCAGTACGCCGGCCTGGATCGCCGCGCCGACCGCCACCACCTCATCGGGGTTCACGCCACGGTGGGGATCGCGATCAAAGATGCGGCGCACCATGGTCTGCACAGCGGGCATGCGGGTCTGACCGCCGACGAGGACCACTTCGTTGATATCGCCGGGGCGCACGCTGGCGTCGGAGAGCGCGCTCATCACAGGGCCGCGCGAGCGCTCAACCAGGTCCTCGACCAGTTGCTCCAGCTTTGAGCGTGTGAGTTGCATGGTGAGGTGTTTGGGGCCGCTGGCATCCGCCGTAATAAAGGGCAGGTTTACCTCGGTCTGCATCGAACTGGAGAGTTCCTTCTTGGCCTTCTCGGCGGCCTCTTTCAGACGCTGGAGGGCCATGCGGTCCTGGCGCAGATCGATGCCGGATTCTTTGCGGAACTCATCGGCCAGCCAGTTCATCACGCGCTGGTCGAAGTCATCGCCGCCCAGGTGGGTATCGCCGTTGGTGCTCTTCACCTCGAAGACGCCGTCGCCCAGTTCGAGGATCGAGATATCGAAGGTGCCGCCACCCAGGTCATAGACGGCGATGCGCTCATCCTTCTTCTTATCCAGGCCATAGGCCAGCGACGCGGCGGTTGGCTCGTTGATGATACGTAGCACATCGAGGCCGGCGATGCGCCCGGCATCCCTGGTGGCCTGGCGCTGGGCATCGTTGAAGTAGGCCGGGACAGTAATCACGGCCTGAGTGACGCGCTCACCAAGATACGCCTCGGCGTCGGCCTTCAGCTTTTGCAGGATCATGGCCGAGATCTCAGGTGGGCTATACTGCTTGCCCTGGATCTCTACCCAGGCATCGCCGTTGCCGGCACGCACAACCTTATAGGGCATCAGGCGACGGTCGCGATCCACTTCGGTATCATCGTACTTGCGACCCATAAAGCGCTTGATAGAAGAGACCGTATTTTCGGGATTCGTGATTGCCTGGCGCTTCGCCACTTCGCCGACCAGGCGTTCGCCGCTTTTGTTCATCGCGACAATCGAGGGTGTCGTGCGGGCCCCTTCCGCGTTCGGGATCACGACAGGCTCGCCACCTTCCATCACTGCCACGCACGAGTTCGTTGTTCCGAGATCGATTCCAATAACCTTTGGCACAGTTGCCTCCTAAATGAAGTAATTAGTCGTGATATTGTGTTTCTGTATGCTCATATGATCGGGTTGCCCCCTCAAAATCTGTAGACCTCGGCGAGCAGTTCATCCATCATACGTGCCATGTAGCGGACGACAGCGATGGCGCGCCCATATTGCATGCGAGTTGGGCCGATGACGCCAAGCAAGCCGCCGATCTTGCCTTCCTGCCCATAACGAGCAACCACGAGGCTGACATCCTTCATCTCATCCCACTCGTTCTCGCCGCCGATAATCACCTGAACGCCATCGGAGTGACGCAATTGCGAGGCCACGACCGGCAGGAAGCGATTCTCTTCGAGAACCTCTATCACCTTGCGCACACGCTCGCTACGCGCTTCTTCGGGTCCCATGCGGCTATATTCGGGCTGCTCAAGGATATTGGCGACGCCTTCGCGGTAGAAGATATCGCCCAGCGGGTTGCCGTGCTGCTCCAATATATGCACAATGGTGGTGCCGACCAGGCGCTCCACTGATTGAAGGTCATGCGTACGTAAAAGCGTGGCTACTTCGTCGGCGCTTTTCTGCTGAAACAACTGGTTCAGGCGCACAGAGACCGCGCTCAGTTCTTCCTGCTGCAAGGGGGCCTCCAGCAAGAGGCGCTGCTGCATCACTGTACCATCTGCCAGTACCAGTACCAGGTGAGCCGAGAGATCTGAGACCGAGAGCACCTCGAAATGCTTCAGTTGGCCCTGGTTGGCGCGGGGCGGCGTCATCACTGCCGCGCTATGTAGCAGGCGAGCCATCACCGAAGCGGTGAGGCGTACCCACTGGTCCAGTTGATCCTGCACCTGGTAGAACTGGTGCCGGATCAGACGCTGTTCGTCGAGAGAGAGCGCGGACTCCTGCATCAGATGCTCCACAAAGTAGCGATACCCCAGGTCGGTGGGCACGCGCCCGGCTGACGTATGGGGTTGGTAGATCAACTTCGCCTCTTCCAGACCGGCCAGTTCATGCCGGACGGTCGCGGAACTGTAGCCAAACCCGTACTTACGAACCAGGGTCTCGGATGCCACAGGTGTAGCCGTATAGATGTATTCTTCAACGAGCGCGCGTAGAATTTGTTGTTTACGCGAACTCAGTGGTATGGTCATCTCCGTCACGAGCCCTTCCGACCTGGCACGATGTTATGACGACACGTCTGATTGCTAGCAGTCATCACATGCGACTGCAAGTAAAGAATAGCACTCGGCGAAGGAGATTGTCAAGAGGGGGAGAGAAAGGTGGGGATGGTGGACAAGCCCGCGTGGGC
>JALYTT010000425.1 GCA_030854145.1 Chloroflexota bacterium
TTTGTGGGGCGCTCATGGATTTTTTGTCTCCTTGCTTGCTTTCTCCATGGGTGCCCTTTACCCACCTTTCTCAGTATATCATTTCTTTTGTATCTTCGTAAGCGGTTTGACAAGTTGCCCACTAGTGGAGGCATTTCTGATCCTCTAGCAGGGGTCCACCCTTGATATAGGCCAGACATGCCTGCATGTCCCTCAGATCGTCAGGTTCAATGTACTCTCCCCACCACGTCGCTCCCGCCTCGGCAAGCGATCTGATCAGTGCGCGCTCCTGGTCCCAGTCGGGGCCGCGCCGCCGGCCACCGATTTGAATCTCGAACGGCGTGGATAGCGTACGCTGAGCCTCTATCTCCGCCTTCAGCCCCTGGACCTCCGCCGGCGTTATATCCTGCCAGCTTCCATCTCCGGTATCCTTATAGGGGAGAATGCCATCCCAGCGTGCGGCGCGCCTGACTGGCCTTTTATGCGGCAAGGTGGCCCCAATCCAGATGGGGATGCGCGGTTTCTGGATGGGTGTTGGCAGAAACGTCACATCATGTACCTGGTAGTGTTCGCCCTGGTAACTGAATGGCTGCCCGCTCCACAAACCCACCAGGATAGCCAGCGCCTCGTCTAACATGCTGGCTCGCTGCCCGGCATCTGTGACTTCCCCGACCTGCGCAAAACCTGGTTCTCTCACATCGCCCAGGCCCACACCCAGAATCAGGCGGCCATTGGAGAGGTGATCTAGCGTGACCGCCTCACGCGCCAGCTTCCAGGGACGCCGCCGGGACAGCGCAGTGACAAAGGAGAACCCGCCGCAAGCCGCTGTGGTTTGAACTAGTTTGGCTGTTGCCCAAACCCAGGCGGATAGGCGGGTTTCTCGTAGGCTTTAGCCCTTGCTTGTTGAAATCTTTGTGATATGGCTGTATAATGACAACTATGGAAACGACACATCCACCACAACTTGACTATCAGCGCGACGAGCACCGTGTACACCTCATTGTGTACCATATCATTTGGTGTCCGAAACGTCGGAAGCCCATTCTTACCGGATCTCTCAAAGATCGGTGTCAGACCCTCATAGAGGAGAAGTGCCAGGAGAAAGGCTGGAATATTCTTACGCTGGCAATTCAACCCGATCATCTTCACCTCTTTGTCCGCGTCTGGCCTTCTGATAGTGCTGCCGAGGTGGTGAAGGAATTGAAAGGGTATACCTCGTTTCACTTGCGGCAAGAGTTTGCTCCTCTCTTGAAGAAATTGCCGTCTACCTGGACCCGTTCCTATTTTGCCAGTACCGCCGGTGCGGTCAGTGCTCACACGATTCAACAGTATATCGACGCTCAGAAAGGAGTCTAAATCATGGCAAAGGCGACGATCACCATCAAGCATGCGCTGACCTATCAGCCGCAACACGCGGCCTGGTTCGCGTCCAATCAGGTCCTTTTTAACCAGGTCGTCGCCTTTTACTTTGACGTGATTCAGGCTCACGAAAAGGTCCTCGAACGTCCCAACACAGAGGCACTGACCGCCCTGGAGTCGCTTACCCATACCACCAGGAAGAACCCTGATCCCGTCATGCCTCTTTCGGCCATCTTTGAGGATATCCCTGCGATGTTCCGCAGGGCAGCCATCAATGCCGCACTTGGCTCGGCCCGCTCCTTCTTCTCCCACTTGAACACATGGAACGCACGCCGCCAGAAGGCTCTGGCGAAGAAGAAGACGTTCACAGAACGACCACCGGTCCCCCCTCGCACCTGGAACACGTCGGTCCCCTTCTACATGGGACAATGGAAAGAGCGAACCGACTCCAGTATCATCCTCAAAGTCTGGAATGGAAAGAGCTGGAGCTGGGTGAAGGTGCGCACGCTGGGCCGTGACCTGCCTGCTGGCTTTGAGTGGTGCAGTCCTGCACTCATCCGGCATGGCGATGCGTGGTGGTTGCATACTCCCATTGAGAAAAAATTCAAGGGGCCAGCCAAGATTGCCGAGCAGATCACAGAAAACCAGCAGACAAAGATCTGCTCTGTCGATCTCAATGTGGGCGAGAACATCGCCGTCTGCACCGTTCAAACTGCTGAAGGTACGATCCTTGCTACCAGGTTCATCACGGGTGGCAAAGAGATATCCGGCTTTAGGAAGAAGCAGCTTGGGCGCATTGCACGGAACCGACGCAAGACCAGCATCATTGCAGAGGGTGAGCAGGACAATGCTGCCCTCTGGCGCAAGATCCGCACCCGCGACGAAGACCTTGCCCACCAGGTCAGCGCCCGGATTGTCCAGTGTGCCAAAGCCCACGGAGCGAGCATTCTGGTGTTTGAGCACCTGGGCAATCTCACACCGCAGAAGGGCAAGTACAGCCGACGTGGCAACACCAAACGAGCCTTCTGGATGAAGGGACGCATCTTCACATACGCGAAATACAAAGCCTATAACGAAGGGATCCTGACCAGTCGGGTCAACCCGCGCAACACCAGCCGCGAATGTGCCTGCTGCCATGCTCTGATCGCTCGCTATAGCGAAGGGCAAGCAGCTTCAGGGTATACGATGGGTGCGCCTCTCGTCTTCTGCTCAGCGTGTGGCATGCGCGGCAATGCGGATCGCAATGCCAGTCTTGTGATCGGTCAACGTCTCATCGCTCGGTATCGTCAGGAAAAGCCTCCAACTCCTTTGCAGCATGCTGCCGAGAGGGATGAGAGATCATCAGGTTTTGCCCGTTCCCAGGATGCCAACAGCGCGAAGCGTCCATCTCCCAAACGCGCACGAAGGCAAGGAACGGGCAAAGGGCATGGCACCGCCCACGAGGAATGCGCAGGGATGGTGGCGCACTCCTCATCTATTCCTACCTACCTACGTCTGGTCAATGAGGAGAGGCTACGCCTCATTTCTCGAACAGACGCGTACGGAGGAGTGGAAGAAGCCGCCGTCCCTTTAGGGCGTGCGGAGTGTCACACCTTGTGTCATATTGTTCAGAGAGCTTGATTTTGTGGTGAAAGGAAACCATCATATGCAGTATGACCTGATCGTGCGCCAGGCGCGCCTGCACCGGCGCCAGGAGAGCGTGGATATCGCAGTGCAGGACGGGCGCTTCGCGAAAATCGCCGCCGAACTACCCAATGACGGCGCGTCGCGCGAGATCGATGCCGGTGGCCGGCTCGTCTCGCCGCCTTTTATCGATGCCCATGTCCACCTGGATGCCGTGCTGACGGTCGGGCAGCCGCGCTACAATGCCAGCGGGACCCTGCTGGAAGGCATTCAGATCTGGAGCGAGCGCAAGCCAAGCCTGACGCGCGAGGATGTCAAACAGCGCGTGCTGGAGGAGGTGCGCTGGGAGGTGGCACAGGGGACGCTGCACATTCGTAGTCACGTGGATGTCTGCGATCCAGAGCTGACGGCGCTACGCGCGCTGCTGGAGGTGCGAGAGGAGGTGCGCGACATCTGCGATCTGCAACTGGTGGCCTTCCCCCAGGATGGCATCCTGTCCTTCCCCAACGGTCGCGAACTGATGCGGCGGGCTATGGAGCTGGGCTGTGATCTCGTGGGCGGCATTCCACACTACGAATGGACGCGGGACATGGGGGTTGAGGATGTGCATTACGCCTTCGCGCTGGCCAGAGAGTTCAACCGCGATATCGACTGCCACTGCGACGAGACCGACGATCCAGCGTCGCGCTTTACGGAGGTCATGGCGGCGGATACCATCGAGCAGGGCTGGCAGGGACGCGTCACCGCCAGCCACTGTACGGCCATGCATTCTTACGACAACGCCTATGCCTTCAAACTGATCCGCCTGCTGGCGCGTGCGCAGGTCAACGTCATCGCCAACCCCTTTGACAATGTTGTGCTGCAAGGCCGCTTCGATAGCTATCCCAAACGCCGGGGCATCACCCGCGTCAAAGAGCTGCTGGCGGCGAGCGTCAACGTGGCCCTTGGACACGATTCGATCATGGATCCCTGGTTCCCGCTGGGCCGGGGCGATATGCTGGCGGCGGCCCAACTGGCGCTCTTCCTCTGCCATATGAGCGGCTATGATGAGATCGATGACGTGCTGGACCTGATTACTACCAACGCGGCCAGGGTCCTGCGCATCCAGGACCGCTATGGCATCGAAGAGGGCAAGCCCGCCGATTTCCTCGTGCTGGACGCGCCGACGGCCTTCGAAGCGCTGCGGCTCATCCCGGCCAGACTGCATGTCTTCAAGCACGGACGCGAGGTGGCATCCACCATCCCGCAGCGCAGCATCTTGAGAAGAGAGGGAGACGATAACGGCCAGGAGGTCATGTACTCTCCCGCGTAGGGATTATAGAAGAGCTAAGGAGAGCGACATATGGAAGCATGGATCTGTCAGACGTGTGGGACACAATTTCCGTCGAGCGAGCCGCCGCCAGCAACGTGTCCCATTTGCAGCGATGAGCGCCAATATGTGGGATACCAGGGACAGCAGTGGACGACGCTTGCACAGATGCACATAGATGGCTATAGGAATGAATTCAAGGAACACGAGCCAGGCTTAACCGGGATAGGCACGACGCCAGCGTTTGCTATCGGCGAACGGGCACTGCTGGTACAAGGTGAGCAGGGCAATGTGCTCTGGGACTGTATGAGCTTGATCGACGATGAGACCGTGGCGGACATAGAGCGACTGGGAGGTCTCACGGCTATGGCTATCTCCCATCCTCATTACTATTCAACGATGGTAGAGTGGTCCGAGCGTTTTCATATCCCCATCTATCTCCACGAGGCAGATCGCCGCTGGGCGATGCGTCCCAGCGAACGCATCATCTTCTGGTCAGGGGAGACCTATGCGCTCTCACAGGGCCTGACCCTGATTCGGCTGGGAGGACATTTTGCTGGCGGCACGGTCTTGCATTGGCAGCAGGGGGCCGGAGGTCAGGGAGTCTTGCTCTCAGGCGACATCATTCAAGTGGTCGCTGACCGGCAATGGGTCAGCTTTATGTATAGTTATCCGAATCTTATTCCCCTGCCATCCGCCGAAGTCCGGCGCATCCGGGACACGATCGCGCCATACCCGTTCGAGCGCTTATATGGCGCCTGGTTCGATCGTATAGTAGCACACGACGCCCACGAAGCTGTTATGCGTTCAGCCGATCGCTACATTCGAGCGTTGGAGGCCATCCCCTCGCAAGAGTAGCAGGTGTGCTGTAACGTTGGAGCAGGGTACCCGCGGGGGAGTGCCCCTACATATCTGACCCTTCAGAGAGTACATGTCGTCCGGCGGTCTGCTCCACTCGGCACATCCCCCTGGAGAGTCAGACATGTAGGGGCACTCCCTCGCGGCATTCGTTGATACTTCTTCCTGATCGGATGCCTCCAGGTGAAGGAAAACAGGGACGAGATGACACTCCTTCTTTCGTGTAGGGGCGCCGCTGGCCTGCGCCCTGTTCCAACATCGGCATCTCTCTCCCTCTGTCGAATCTCTCCCTATTTTGTATCAACCAATGCGCTCGACTGCGCCCTGTTCCAAGGCCGACATCTCTCCCTCCATGTTGGAGCAACGCATGCCCTCGCGGCCGCCCTGCTCCAACACCGACATCGTGCCCCCATTTCGTATCAATCGATGTGGCTTGCCTCGCCCTACGACACCACCGACAGTTCCCTCTTTTATCACAGGCAAGCTATCCATTAACTACGTGCAACTGCTGCTTGCTGAACTCTGGCCGGAGCCGTCCTGACATAGGCCACCAGAAAGAGTATGCCTAGCAACACATCAACTACTCCGATAAGCATACTCGGCGGAGAGCGATGTAGCAGAACCAGCAGGATGAAGGCTATCCCGGAGGCCTTTTCTAAGACTGCTACCAGCATCATTGGCCGGTAGCGCAATGGATCGCGTGACAGCACGAGGAAGAGCACCTGCCATGCCAGGGTCACACCCGCGAAACCATAGTAATACTCCGGATGAGTGATAGCCGGCGGCTGCGTGGCATTAAGCACTCCCTCAGCCAGGAAGAGTGGCGCTACAATCAGAATACCGTAGATTCCTGCCACCAGGAACACAATTTTAGCAAATTTCATCATGGTCCCCCCTTACTTGAATATATCTACCTGATTCTTTGTTATATAACTTGAAGTTATATAACAAAGAATAGTATACTCCAGAACAACCCTCTATGACAAGAGCAATTATGACGAAATGTCATATAATAAAGAGGAATAAGGGCCTGTTCAGGGTTCTGGAACAAGACGAGGAGCGGC
>JALYTT010000426.1 GCA_030854145.1 Chloroflexota bacterium
GCGTATGGCCGAGCAAGCTTCCAGACGCTACGCAAGCGGGTCTTGCGATGCGCTTAGCCAGAGCGCTCCAAGTGGACATGTTCTCGATTCATCAAAAGTTCGGGAGACCCATGATACTTGACACATATGGTCAGTCCAAAGCGAGCAAAAAAGCGGTAGCCATATCGGCGTGAGCGGCAAACATGAGTCCGATCTTCTCATAGTAGCGCAGGGTGTATTCGCTCAGGCCGCTTCTTGTGGCCATTTGCTGAATGGTTAAGGTGGCTTCTCGTTTCGCTGTCGTCATCTCATTTGACATGTTCCAAGTATAGAATACTTAGAGCGCTCTAAGTCAAGAGGTTTTCAAGACGTTTTGGGTATCCTTGTTGTCTGTCTTCATTCCAGTCGTTTTCGTGCTATGTCGTGGTACGGATGGATTTGCTGCCCTCAAAATCATTCATACCGTGCAGCCTGATCTGAGCTGGAACAACGACAACTACCGTGTCTGGAGAAACCATTTGAGTTGGATTCCTTGACAGACACGTTCATCATGCAAGAAGATAGAGTGAGACACGCTATCAGACACTATCAGAGTAGTTGTGATAGAGAGGGGAATGTCATGCAACTCTACCAGGCACAATATATCTATCCTGTTTCAGCTCCCCCCATCACCCATGGTATCGTGGCAGTCGATGGGGAGCGCATCGTGGCTGTTGGACCAGTGGACGACATAATGCGGCGCTACGCGGGGGCACCGGTGAGGGACCTTGGCGCGAGTATGCTGATGCCGCAGGCCGTCAACGCCCACACACACCTGGAACTGACCGCGCTGGCGGAGATGGGCCAGGCATACGTCGCCGACCGCAGTTTCACCCGCTGGATCGTCGAGTTGGTCAAAACACGCCGGGGCATCACCAACGACGTGTTGCTAGAGGGCGCGCGCGCTGGCTGCGCGATGCTCACCACCAGCGCTACAGCGGTCGTCGGCGATATCAGCAACCGGCCGATAAGCGTGGAGCCGCTGCTGGAGAGCGGACTCTACGGGGTGATCTATCATGAGCTGATCGGGCCTGATCCGGCCAACGCGGCGCAACTTTTACAGGGTGGGCAGGAACAGGTGCGGCGCTGGCGCGCCGAGTATGGCGAGGAACACATACGCTTCGGGATCACGCTGCACACCCCCTACACGGTCTCGGCGGAACTCTTTCGCATCACGCTTCCCTGGGTGCTTGAGGAGAACATACCCTTCTGCATCCACGTGGCCGAGTCACCGGCCGAGGCGGAGTTCCTGCTCCAGGGCAGCGGCGAGATCGCTACGATCCTCTACCCACCGGATGTGCGCGCCGTCGAATGGCTATCTCCAACGGGCCACTCACCTGTGCGCTATCTCTATGATCTAGGTGTATTGAAAGCACGGCCGCTACTGGTGCATGGCGTGCAGGTCAATCGCGATGACCTGGACTTGCTGACGGAATACAACGTGCCGATGGTGCATTGCCCCCGCAGCAACTTCCTGCTCAACTGCGGCCGCATGCCCATCGAAGCCTACCTGGAGGCCGGGGTACCGATGGCTATAGGAACTGACAGCCTCGGCAGTTCCCCATCGCTCAGCGTGTGGGAAGAGGCTATCAGCGCCGCATCCACCCATTGTGTGGCCGGAGTGGACCTAGATCCTCACGAACTGCTGCGCCTCTGCACGCTCAATGGGGCGCGCGCGCTCGGCTTCGATGACACGCACGGCTCGCTGGAAGCGGGGAAGCTGGCTCACCTAGCCGTGGGCCGGCTGCAAACAGCACAAGAGGGTGAGACAGAGAAGGAATCAACAGCAGAGGATATGCTGCGAGCGCTGTGGCGCGGTGAGGTGAGCGTGGAACCTGCTTTCACTGTCTCATAAGGCGTGGATTGACCTTGACCACGCAGGCAATGTATCCCTGAATACTTTCTCTGTCGATAATACGATAATCTGCAAATTGCGGGTCCTGATCCTGGTGGTCACGCGTTGACGAGATGAAAAAGTCCGGGTGCGTCTGATCAAGGAGAAAAGTCTTTGGCAAAAAGGGGAGAGCAGTATATATATCCACTGCCACCTGCACAGTGGGATGTTCCTTGTGTGTATACTGTGCATAATGTGTGCTAAGCCAATCGGCGGCGGCTTTGTTACATGAGAGGTAATAATCCATGTCGTACTTTCCAGTAGCGCCAGGTATCCCGCCAATCAGTGGGCTAAAGTACACGTATTCATAGGGATGAATGGCCTGCATATCGAGAGCTACCTGGCCCTCGGTAACGCATGCCATCACGATGAAGAGTGCAACCAGGACCCTATATTTCGCCAGCCAGGTGAGCAACTGCATAAAGCCATAGGCTGCTAGCAGGACGAGCGGGCCGTAGAGGAAGAGAAACTGCCGCGGTCCATCATAGAGGGTGGGATGAGTCACTATAAGCGCTGTGAGCGGGTCGAAGAGGGCCAGGAGCGCGGTCACACCGGGGAACGTCAGATCCTTCTTCTTAAGAACTAGCATACATACGGCAATAATGCCAAGAGCGGCACAGAAAATAATCGCCGGCGGAGAACTAACCACAAGCCATCCAGGGACATACGTGTAAGGCAAAGTGTAAGGGTGATAGGCATGGCCAGCAAAGGTCACGATCCCATCCCAGGGATATTTGGCCAGCACCACAATGGCATCATAAAGATGGGGTAGCGGATTAAGCAGGATGTAGGGCCAGAGCGCCATCATCGTCAGTAGCGAAACACAGCTAACCATCACAAGCGCCCCAACGTGCTTCGCCAGCGCGGAAAGTAGTGTGTGATCCCGCATGGTTTGGCGTCCATTTTGCAGCCACCAGAGCGCCTGGATACAGATGAGAACCCCATACCACATAAGCGCCGTCACACGGATCGAGGCGGCCAGCCCGATCAGGAAACCAAGCAGAATGGTATTTCTGAGCAATTTCTCCGGTTCCGCCCATTGCTTTTGCAGCAAGATCACAGCCCAGAGAACAAACAGCGAGGCACACAAAAAAGGCATGTCTTTAGAGTTATTGTAGATCGATCCATAAAAACGCGGAAACAGCCAGAGACAGAGTCCCGCCACCAAGGCCAGCCACCAGCCGCTTAACTCCAGTCCGCACAGGGCAATCGCAATGACGCCGGCCACACCGGCAAGCCCACAGATGATGGCGCGTGTCCCCCACTGGTTGCCGGTCAGCTTTTCTCCAACAGCCACCACCACCTCGAAAATCACGCCATGTTGAGGCATATACATATCTTTTGGATAGCGAAACATGCTCCGATCTTTGCCCAGTGACTCATACCATTTGAGGGCGTAGTGGCCATATTGATCCTGGAGCGCCTCATCATTGGTGATACCATATGTCGAGGCCTGAGAAAAGACAGTGGTAACGGCTATAAGGATCAGTGTACCAAGCAGGAGCATGGGGAGGGTTTTCGCCAAAAAGGCGTGTTTTGGGGGGGATATCAATGGGGTATGGAGAACAGGAGTGGGCGCAACGCTGATATTAATCGACATATATAGACTGCCTTTCACCTTTAAGAAGAAAAATATTCACAGTCTATTTTAGCAGAGATAAACCTTTTTTAAAGAAGAATAGGAATAAAGAAGCAAGCTTATATAAGTAAATGCCTTGAATGTTGCGCAGAAATAGCAGCTCACCCATCTCAAAAGAAAGCAGGGTGAATGCCATTCAGGGTTTCTCTGCCTGGAGACCAAAAAGCAAGGGGACCAAAGGTAGACCTTCTAGTGGCATCGTGCGATACCCGGGGATCTCGCGCATGGGACGAAAGCGCATAGCGATGCTGTGGGGATACTCGTGCAGTCTCTTGAGACAGAGTCCGGCCTGTCCAATCGCTGTTAGGACCTCGCCAAGCGTCCAGAGGAACGTATGGGCCTGGTGGGGATTCCGAAAGTTCTCGACACCGGTTTCATAGGCGAAGGGAGTTACCTTCCCCGGCGAGCGAGTGATGTAATCGATCACACCTTCTTCGAGGTTAGTGATCCGCTCCGTGGGAAAGTAGGCATCCACAAACTGCAGATTGCGGTCAAAGATCCGTTCAAGCGGGTGAAAATCCACCAGCACAAAGCGGCCCCCCGGCTTCAGGACAGCGGCTATTCCCTGTGCCCAGAGGGGGAGGTCGGAGAGCCAATGCACAACGCCATAGGAACTAAAAACGATGTCAAATTGCCTGTGATGTTCATGCGCCTTCTCCAACCAGTCGAAGACATCAGCCTGCTCAAATGTAGCAGGGATGCGGGAGTCGAGGGACAATTGCTGAGCGAAAGCAATCGCCTCATCGCTGATATCCACCCCAGTCACAACGGCCCCCAGATGGGCCGCGAGCGAGAGCGTGTCCTGCCCGGAGTTGCAAAGCAGATGCACCAGGGTGCGACCTTTGACATCACCAAGCAGCTCTATCTCTTCAGGGCGTAGAGTGCTTCCACCCTCACGAAAGAATCTGGCCTGGTCGCTCTTGTGGCTATTGTGCGCCACGGTGGCCGCGTTCCAGGAGGCACGGTTGCGAGTATGGAGATCTGGCTGCATAAAATTTCTTTCCATATAGTTGGCTCCAATGATCCTGTTCTCGAGCTCCCTTCCAGGAGGTCTCGCGATGTCTCTTTTTATCAATAAGCAAGCAAGCATACTTAATGTGTCCTACAATCTTCCCAACAGAGTCATAAATCGGGCCCCTACGATGGCTGGGACCAGAGGTCGGGGCGACCGAAGGCCAGGTTTGTGCCGACCACCGGGATGCCAGTGATGAACGAGGCCTCCAGCGTCAGGGCGCGCAGGTCTTCGGGTTCCAGGTCATGGACGTTGTTCTTGCCGCAGGCACGCGCCAGCATCTGGATCTCCATCGTCATGGAGTTGATGAAGTTCACCACGCGGTCACTGGCCTCGTCAACGGGCAGGCGCTTCACCAGTTCGGGGTCCTGCGTGGTGATGCCCACGGGACAGCGACCCGTGTGACAGTGGTGGCAGGCGTACGGCTCGGTACCCAGCGCGTGATAGTCCTCAACGTACAGCGGGCGATTGCAGTTCAGCGCGATCAGCGCGGCGGTCCCGATAGAGACGGCGTCAGCGCCCAGGGCCAGGGCCTTCGCCGCGTCCACACCGCCATGGATGCCACCGGAGATAACCAGTTGCACCACGCCATCCATGCCGATCTCTTGCAGCGCGTGCCTGGCCTCGACGACCGCCGCCAGCGTGGGGATGCCGGTGTGATCCATCAGGATATCGGGAGAGGCCGCCGTGCCGCCCTCAGCGCCATCCAGCACGATCACATCGCAGCCGGCCTTCACGGCCAGCTTCACATCGTCGGCCACGCGCGAGGCCCCGATTTTGACGTAGATGGGGATCTCCCAGTCCATGGCCTCGCGCAGCTCCTCGATCTTGGCAACCATATCATCGGGACCGGTCCAGTCGGGGTGGCGCACCGGGCTACGCTGGTCCACACCCGGCGGGAGTTCGCGCATCTCGGCGATCTCCTGGGAGACCTTCTGGCCGAGCAGCACGCCGCCCGTGCCGGGTTTCGCACCCTGCCCGATCACGATCTCAAGCGCGTTGGCCATACGCAGGTGGTGCGGATCAAAGCCGTAGCGACTGGGCAGCACCTGGTAAACCAGTTGCTTCGAGGCCTCGCGCTCGGCCAGCAGCATACCACCGTCGCCTGTCGTCGTGGAGATACCCAGGCGCGTCGCCGCCATACCCAGAGCCTGCTTGGCGTTGCGCGAGAGCGCGCCGAAGCTCATGCCCGCGATGGTGATCGGCGTGGAGAGCACGATGGGTTTTTTGGCGAAACGCGTACCCAGGACCGTTTCGGTCGCGCACTTCTCGCGATACCCCTCCAGCGGGACGCGGCTGAGCGTGCAGGGTACGAAGGTCAGGTCATCGAACGATACGAACTTGCGAAATGTGCTGAAGCCGCGAATGCGATAGCGTCCAAGCTCGGCTTTGATATGCACATCTTCCATACTCTCTGGCGACCAGAGTTGCCCATAACGAAGAAGAGGCCTCTCAGCCGGGTTGCCTGTCATAACATGTCTGCTTTCTCTATCTATTTGTCACCTTATCCGTTTGCCATGCACGTAGATCGCGTAGGGACAGGGCGCAGGCCAGCGGCGCCCCTACATATCAGGTGCATCCAGGCCGACCTCGCGTGCGCGGCCTATTATGTAGGGG
>JALYTT010000427.1 GCA_030854145.1 Chloroflexota bacterium
GATCAACACATCACTATTCGCTCGTACCGCATAGTTGCCAAGCATATGGGCATGCATCACCCGGCGGCGCTCACGATAGATCGCCCAGACCGTCCATAGCAGAAGACGTGAGACCTGCAAGTAGCGTACTATTTGAGAGAACCGATTGAGCCGAGGAGCTTTTGTGCGCATAGACTACTTTTCTTCTTTCACCTTCTCATCAAGCCCATTAGCCAACCCGTGAGCGAGTTTAGCTACTCCCCGCGTGAATTCATGACCAGAAGCTTTAAAATGTTGTTGGGCGCCCGGCGGCAATAGACTCATTGGTATGAGTGCCAGACCTGCGCTAGCCCGGTACAGGCTCTGCGTGAAGTAGCGCATGACTTGTCGGGGTTCATTGTGCTGAGTATCCATAGGTAGTGTTTTCCCTTCTTGCTTCTCCTGATCGTTATTCTGAGAAACAAATTCCTGCGTCCATCATGCCCGCTCTCTCTTCCCTGTACATTACTCGAAAAGAAATTCGCGCATACACCCCTATGTCCTGGAATAGCAATGCTTATTGGCGGGCCATGAATTCTTCGCGCTGCCACGTATTCGCACCCAGCACAATGAGCAGCACATCCAGGCCATAAATGCCAACGACAGCAGCCGCGAGGAGCCAGAGTCCCCAGGATGCTACCAGGAATACCAGCGCAAAAAGGACAAACCACAGCACCGTTACTATCAAGGTGCTGTAATTCTGTGCGGATTGAAAGGTGGCCACGCGCGAAGAGATCACGCTGGCCAGGGAGGCGCCCAAGAGTACTAGAGCTGGAATGACGAGCAGAATCAGCATCAAAAGGCCCGGCGGTAGCAGACCTAACCTGTTCGGACCATAGAGCAGGGCAATCTCTGCGAAGTAGCCCAGCAGGCCAATGATCGAGTAGGCCAGAGCTGGTAATACCGCTCCCAGCACTTTGCCGGCAAAAATAGTCGTGTTCGACGCAGGGGTGACTAAAAGAGGGGCCAGAGATCCTCGCTCTTTATCCCCGGCGAAGACTCCGGCAGCAATACCAATGGAGGATGTGGAAGGCATCAACCCAACCAGCAAAAGGTAAAATGCCATAAACGAGCCGGCCACGCTTGCCTCGTGCGGGGATAGCAGACCTTGTAGCATCGGGCCAAGAGAAATCACTATCAGGACCGTCTGGGAGACCAGAAAAAAAACCATTATCACATGCATTGAACGAGTTTGTAGCGCTTCAATGATCTGCCGCCAGGCAATCAACCAGGTAATGCGCAGTGAACTCGCCTTTGTGTATGCCGCCCGGGTCATCGCGTTCGACGGTTCAGCATTCATGAGTTTGCCCTTTCCACTAGACCAGCAAAGCACCTGGCGTCTCGTTGAGCAGCATCTCATCGTCTGCTTGCTGGCTATGGCTACCATTACCCCTGTCAATCCCACTCATGGCTGTGGCATAGACATCTTCCAGGCTGCGCGTTTCGCACACAACAGAAATGATCTGCGCGCCCGCCATTATCAGGCGCGTCAGTACCTGCGGGTTCGTGATCTTCGGCTGCGCGGTAAAGTATGCTAAAGTCTTGAGCTGGCCCGCTCTCTCCAGGGAGGATGCTCCAGAATGCGCTCCAGCGCTGAAATGTGGCGTGTGTACGCCGTGGATCGCTGCCAGCACATCCAGAGGTAGCGGGCAATCATCCGTGAATTCTATCCGTATCAGTGTCTCCCCGGTCGCCTGCCTGCGCAGTGCCGCGGGCGTATCAGATACCATAATGCGCCCCTGTCGCATAATCGCTACCTGATCAGCCAGCCGCTCAGCTTCGTCCAGGTCATGGGTACACAGAATGATACTCCTGCTTGAGTGTTTTAGCTGCATAATCAGCTCGCGCACCGTCCTGGCGGCAAGTGGATCAAGACCAGAGGTTGGTTCATCAAGGAAGAGCACGGAAGGTTCATGGATCAGCGCGCGTGCCAGAGCTACCTTCTGTTTCATGCCTTTAGAGAAGCCTACCATCTTCTCGTTCCGATGAGCATCTAATTCAAAAAGCTTCAGCAGGGCATCGATGCGACGGGAACATTCAGCGGAAGGAATGCCATAGATGCGCCCAAAGTGATCGAGGTAGGCTGCAACCTTCATTTGCTCATAGAGTCCTGGCACATCTGTCACCAGCCCGATGCACGCTCTCACAGCGTCAGGCTCGCGGTAAATATCATAACCTGCAACGGTAGCTTCCCCTGCCGTCGGTGCAAGCAAGCCTGACAACATACGCACAGTAGTTGTCTTGCCAGCTCCATTTGGACCAAGCAATGCTAGAATAGTTCCATCGGGAACCTGCAAGGAAAGTCGCGAGACCGCTATAAATGTGCCAAATTGTCTTGTCAGGCTGCGAGCCTCGATCATGTGCCAGCTCCTTGTCTCGCGTTGAAGGAAAGGGATCAATTGCAGAACGCGATGAGGCGGGCTAGTAGATTGATAGCTCTTCACCTGGCACTGGTGTGGGATGCCGGCATCCCGCACCAGTGCCAGGTGAAGAGCCTTCTCAACAAGCACTTCATCGTACTATGCTGATCTTCACCAGCCCAACCTTACTGAGCACTGGTATACATTTCCTTCTTTACCGTAGACTTAACGGCTTTGATAGGAGAGTCTGAACCGTAGAGGCCATTATCAATGACGGAATCCGGTCGCGCAAGAATCTGTCGGAGAGCTTGCTCAAGGGCCTGTTCTGGATCTGCTTCGCCTCTTCGTGTTCTCCAGGCCACAAAACCATCTGGTCGTACAAGTACTGCCCCCTCAGGCGTAATTCTGTACATTGAACCAAATTGATCCTCTGCATCGACTAGATCGCCGGAGCGACCGATGCGATAGCCAGTGAGGGCGAGATTCAGCCGTTGCTCGACCACCTTTACGGCATTCAACCAGATTATACCATCTTCTCCGGTTAAAAGGACAAAGTGCTGACCAAACAGATCGAGTATCGAGATGCGTCTGCCCTCCTGCTCAAGCCATAGATGTGGCGCGCGCGACCCTGAACGCGCGTCATAATCTGAGGAGCTGGAAGGCGGAGCATCTCCTTCCGCGATCACTGCAGAAGAGTCATAACGATATTTCAGTATCACATCCATCTGCTTTTCAAAGGTAGGCGCGGCCTTGCTGATATCATCAGACGAGGCATGCTGCATAATCCCTTTGTGTCTGAAGTCGGCCTGCCTGATGGTAAGGTCGCCTATGGGATGGCGCTCCGTATCATAGGTCGTGAGCAGCTCTGGCCCTGCCGATTCCTTGATGACTGCGGCAAGTTTCCAGGCCAGATTATGCGCATCCTGGACCCCGATGTTAATGCCCGATGCCCCAAAAGGAGGCATGATATGCGCGGCATCACCAGCCAGAAATACACGCCCGATCAAAAAGTTCTCTGCGATGCAGGTAGCAGCCTCCCACGGCAGAGTACTCAACACCTCAACGTCCAGGTCAGGGACACCCACGGCTTTGCGCACAATAGCGATGCAGCGCTCAGCGGTATAATCTTCAGGCGTTTCCCCTTTCTCTGGTTCATATGCGATATTGAAGAGCCAGCGGTCTGTATCATTGACCGTAAAAAAGAGGCCTCGCGCCTCTGGATTTTCTACATGGCACATGACGAACTGGCGATGCGCAACCAGATCCGTCAGATCGCCACGGAAGTAGATATTGATATAGTGAGCTAATGTTCTCGCGCCTATCATCGGCACCTTGAGCATAGTATCGCGGATACGACTATTGACTCCATCGGCTGCAATAAGATAGGAGGCGCGCACAGTGCGCTGTGCTCCAGTTGCCCTATCCACAATCTGGGCGGTCACTCCCGTAGCATCCTGCTCGAACGAAACAAGTTCAGTATAGAAGCGTAGATCACTGCCATGCAACTTCGCCGCCTTAAAAAGGATCGGTTCTATCTCATCTTGAGCACAGAGACACCAGGTTTCTGGACTCAGCATACGGGCATAGGCATAATTGGCGGCAGTTCCCTGGGGTAGGATGCGTTGACGCTCTTCTCCGGCCAGCGTATCTACGACAAGCGTATACCGTTCCAGGTTTACAACGGCACCGACAGCTTGCAATGCCTCTGCTAAATCCACGCTGCGGAACACCTCCATCGTGCGCATATTCAATCCCCTGGCCCGAGGATGAAGCGTTGTCGATTTATGGCGTTCTACTAGCAGCGAAGGGACACCAAAGCGTGCAAGAAAGAGGGATATAGCCAGGCCGACTGGGCCTCCTCCTGCAATCAGAACTGGAACAGAATCATCGTACATTGTTTTCTCCTGAGTCATATGTACCTACTAAGATACATGCCAGTACTCTACCTCTACTCCGTAAAGTGCAGGGGTCCCCTTCCCTGACGACGTACGTTGAAGCACGTCCTCGTTTTTCTTACGTGCTTGATCGAGAGATTCAGCCGTTTCCCAGTGGGCAACATTGATAAACTGAAAGCGGGAATCAGGGTTCAGACTGCGGTGAAGTTTGGCATCAAGGAATCCTGGCTCCTTCTTAAGGACCTCTGAGTGATGCTTCCACCACTCTATGAAGTCATCTTCCATACCGGCGGTTACTTCAAACACATTAATAAGCACTACTGGCGAGGTCATGCAGAATATTCTCCTTTTTTACCAGGCAGTAGGTGTTCAATCTCAAGAACAGCTATGCAAGCAAACAAAAGTTTTATCTTTATTAAAAATGTAATCTCTGGCTTTGCCAGGCAATTACGCGTGAAGTAAGACGCCAGTAACCTTTCTAGATATTATCAGTGCAGTATTCATGAATTAAGAAGGGAGGGTAACACAGGTAAAGCGTAACAGTCGTATTGTTCTCGCAGAACGCATGAGTGGTCTGTGGAAGAGATGAGCTGATCCATCTCCCTCCTGGTATTCAGGAAAAGATGGGCAGATACTCACACATAAAAAGAAAGGTCAAGATACTCCTAATGGCAAACATAAGCATGCGACAGATTACTGGAATCCTTCTGCTGGCTGCTGGATGGGGCTGGTCTGGTGGAAATTTTGTTCCCGAAGGTTCCGCTTTGTGGATTTATCTCGTCCACACCATCCCCTTTCTGATCTTATTGGTATTGTGTTTCGGATTTCTCTGCGTTCCTGATGCTCCGCAACGAACCAGATCGATGAGAAGTTTGGCCAACATTGGCCTGAACATCTTCGCCGCTGGAAGCTGCATTGTCCTCCCGGTGGGGGTCATCCTTGGCGCGACCAATCCTGACCCCAATGCATATGGCATACGAACCGTGGCAGATTGGGTTCCGATCGTCATCCTCCTTCTGGGCGCAGTTGTGTGGCTGACAACGCTGATTCATGCGCGCCAGGGTCAGGCAGAGACCGTAAATGCAACGGTTACAAATGCCGAAACTGTGATGGCGAGCCATAAGTAGCCAACGAGAAAACCTGAGTCACCTCCGATTGTGATACCGTTGGGAAACCCCTCTTTTCTGTTTCCTCAGAGCCTCTGACGCTTTGCAGGAGGTGTGTAAGATGGCTGGGAAGCGGCGCTGGAGCCGCTTCCCAGCCATCTTTGCCTGGCGTCTCAACCCCTGCCACGCGAAGTGATTACTTGTGGGTAGGTGATGGTACGACTGGCTCGTTCTCCCCTCCGAGACGCCGGCGGGCAGTCTCACGACGTGCTATGATAGGGACAGAATTGGTAGCTGCAGCTAAGCCGAAGAGAGGCATATTGTTGTACACTCCCTCATAACGCCCGGCCTCTACCAGAAAGGTCTCATGCCAGATACCAACGCTCCCATCCGAACCAATGGCCTTATTGAAGCGCTGCCAGGCGGCTAGATGGGGATCATCTTTGCTGCGTGCAAACTTCTCCAGGTCGTCAAACGACCGCCAGTATTGAATTACTCCTATACCGCGCCAATAGAAGATCAGTTGTGATCCAAGGGCTCCTGTCCCGGGATGCCGGTGGAGTAGACGCAGCATTGACCTCATAGCCATCGCCGTTGTCAGCCATTTTCTGAAGGCGGAAAAACGGTTGATACGCATGCCAATCAAAAAGACCACAAACGGTTCATCCGTTTGTGCCGTAAAGCGTTCTGGAATAATTTTAACCATGTGAACATCTCCTTGTAGAGAAGCGCGCCGGGGGGCGAAGGCCTTCGC
>JALYTT010000428.1 GCA_030854145.1 Chloroflexota bacterium
GATCGCGCGTGTCAAGCCAACCAGCGCGTCAGGCCAGCACACGCGCGATCAATCGCGCAGCTACGAAAGGGGATGACCTCTCTCCAATGTGCCAGATGAAGTGGGTCAGAGCACTATGTTTCACACAGTGAATCGTCCGGCCTCGTAGCATAGTTGGCCGTCGGCGTAGACCTGGCCTTCGCGCAGATCGCAGACCATATCCCAGTGCAGGCCGGACTCATTCACGCCGCCGCTTTCGGGCAGGGACGCGCCCAGAGCCATATGCATCGTGCCGCCGATCTTCTCATCGAACAGCGTCTCTTTGGAGAAACGCTGGATATCATAGTTGAGGCCAAAGGCCGCCTCGCCCAATGTGCGCGCTCCGGCGTCGCTGTCAAGCATGGCGTTGAGGAAGTCCAGGCCGCGACCAGCGCTGGCCTCGATCACCCGGCCGGCGTGGAAGGTCAGGCGCACATCCTCGACCTCGTTGCCGTCGTAGACGGCTGGATAGCTGAAAAGGACGGTGCCGTTGACTGAGTCCTCGATGGGACCACTGAAAACCTCGCCATCGGGGAAGTTTTCGGTCCCGGCGCAGTTGATCCACTTGCGCCCGCCGGCGCGATAGGTAATATCGGTGCCGGGCGCGACGATGTGGATCTCGTTGTGCTGTTCAAGAAAGTCAGCGATGCGCTGCTGCTCGGCTCGCACGGCCTGCCAGGCGGCCACCGGATCGTCCAGGTCCAGCTTGCCAGCGCCGTAGACAAAATTCTCGTAATCGCTCAGCGACATGCCCGCGTCTTGCGCGTGGGCCTGGGTGGGGAAGAGCGTGCCGCACCAGCGCGTCTCGCCTTGCGCCAGGCGCTCGAGCGAGCGTTTAAAGAGCGGCGCTCGCGCCGCGCGCCGTAGGGCCATACGCTGCGGGTCAACCCCGCTCATAGCCCTGGTGTTCTGTTCCGCCCAGATATCGAGCGAGACATCATAGTGATCAACCGCTAGATTATCAATATCCGAGATGTAGGCAAGCTGCTCGTCGTTCCCCGCGCGCAGGAGGATCTCCCTGATGCCATCGAGGGAGGTATTCACAGTGACGAACGCCCCGGCCGCAAGCGCCTCGCGGTACACCTCGCGCACCAAAGGGGCCGCGATCTCAGAGCTAGAAATGACGAACGTATCGCCTGGCTTGAGGCGCAGCGAATAGTGGACAAGTACCTTTGCCAGTTTCTGCTGATGTGGATCTGCCATAAAAATCTCCTTTGACAGAGAATGCAAATAGGGCGCTTGTCAGAAGCGGCCATATGCTCTATCATACTACAAGTATGTGTTTATCACTATGTACCGGCTGGGGAAAGTGTTACTAGAACGTCCATGGCAACCATTCTAAAAAACTCGCAAAAAACACCGCCGAAGAAGGGAAGCGGGCGCGCTCGCAAGCAGGCTCCTCTGCCAGCGGGCCAGCGTTTCAGGCTGCGCCTGCGCTACATTGCCAGACATCCCATCGATGCCGCGTGGGGCTGGCTCAGCTCGGTGCGCACGGCTATCCTCTTGATTGTCAGCATTGTGATTATCTGCCTGCTCGGTGTCTATTTTATCCAGGCGCCTGCTGAGGTGCTGGGCGACCCTGTCTCGTATGCCGTGTGGGTGCAGCAGAATGCCCTGCCACGCTACGGCTCGCTCACGCCGATCTATGACTGGTTGCAGTTCTTCACGATCTTCTCAAGCTGGTACTTTATGCTGCTGCTCACCGTGCTCTCGCTCAGCATCGTCGTCTGCACGCTGAACCGCGCGCCGGCCATCTGGCAGAACTTCGCGCACCCGCTGATCCGGCGCAACACCGCCTTTTATCGCAACGCTTTGGAGCGTTCCGAGTTCTCCCATAGCGATGCTGCCGCCTGGACGCGCACAGCCCTGCGCCGGCGCGGCTACCGGGTGCGCAGCCAGGTCGAGACCGACGAGGTAGCCGGTGGCGAGGTGACGTATCTCTATGCCTACAAAAATTCGTGGGCCACGCTCTCAACGTTCGTCTTCCACGCCTGCCTGGTCTCGCTGCTGATGGCCGGCGTCGTGACACAGTGGAAAGGCCTGCCGCTGAATAGCCCGGCACGCCACTGGCTTCCGGCGCCCATCGTGAGCTTTAGCGACAACCTGGCGGGCTTTACCTTCGACCAGGCGCTGCCCACTGGCCAGAGCGCCGTGGTCTACCCGCGCGGCACACCCCACAACATCAGCTTTCGCGCCAATCACTTCAGCGCCACCTTCGACGCTAAAACCGGGTTAGCCACCGACTATGTAACCGATCTGAGCGTCTATCGCGATGGTGAACTGGTGGCTCACAGCAATCACCTGCGCGTGAACGATCCGCTGGCCTATAATAGTGTCGTCTTCCACCAATCGTCGCTCATCCCCTCGGTGAATATCTCCATCGCCGATCAGCAGGGGCATGTGCTCTATAACGACGCGGTGATCCTGGATCAGACGAACACACTGCCGTCGGGCGATGGCGAGGTTGATTACGCCAAAGGCGTCCCTATTCCCGGCTATAATCTCACGATGGGCGTCTTCTTCATCCACGCCGCCGGGCAGCAGCTTGCCCAGGTGCAGCACCCGCTGATCCTCGTGACGGTGGGTACGCCAGGTTCGAGCAATAACGCTGACAAAGTAGCGCTCAGGCTGGCACCTGGCAAATCGGGACAGAGCGTGGACAAGCAGTGGACGGTCACCCTGAACGATGCCAGCGAGGCCACAGTGCTCCTGGTAACGAAGGACGCGGGCGCGGGCCTGATCTGGCCTATCGCCGTCCTGCTGATCCTGAGCCTGTGCGCCACATTCTACTTTCCACAACGCCGCATCTGGCTGCGCATCGCCGGCGACCGCGTCCAGGCGGCGGCCCTGCGCGAACATTTCACCAATATTCGCACCGACCTGCTCGGCCTGCAACGCAAAGCCGCGTCACAGTAGGGGCGCGCCCTTACGCGGAAAGGGGTATTCTATGTGGCTATGTCTCTCCCATTGACAGCGATTTACAACTGATATATTCTAGCAGTAAAAGAAACTGGTATTGCTCAGGGTATTCGTCCCTTTTCTGAAAGGGCAGATAAGGTTCATAGCGATGAAGCTGACAATGAAAGGTGATTATGGCCTGCGGGCGATGCTTGACCTGGCTGCCTACTATGGGCAGGGGCCAATTGAAAGCGCGGATATAGCGAGCAGGCAATATGTTCCTGAGCAGTATCTCGACCAGATATTGATGGCTTTGCGTAAAGAGGGCCTGGTGAAAAGTGTACGCGGCCCCAGAGGTGGGCATATGCTGGCAAAGCCGCCCTCGCAGATCACGATGGCGCAGGTGATGCAGGCGTTGGAGGGGTATGTGCCCCCCATGGAATGTTTGCCCAACCCGGATTTTTGCAAGCTCTCGCCCGGCTGCGCCCTGCGCGAGGTCTGGCAAAAAATCGACGAGATGACCCAACAGATCCTGGCCTCTACCACCATTGAGGAGCTGGCGCAGCGGCATCGTACAGGTAGTGTGGAGACAATGTACTATATCTAGGGGCGTGCTGTATCGTACCCTTACGGTGTATGATGGACGCGGGAGAGCGGGTCTCATGGAAGGGGATGGTAGCAAGTGGTTGTTAATCGACAGGAAGTATCGCGCAACGGCAAGCTTATAGCTTTGATAGAGGATGATGCAAGGCTCGTAGATATGTTCCGCGACGTGCTGAAATCTGCCGGATACGGGCGCCTGCACATTTTCTCCGATGGGAAAGATGCCAAAGACCGCCTGCCAGAGCTGGGCGCGGACTTGATTTTGCTGGATGTGGGTCTGCCCAATCTTGATGGTGTGTCCCTCTACAAGATACTGCGCGGTCACAGCAACACAAAACATATACCAATAATTGTCATCACTGGTAGTCACGACTGGGAACTGCATCGTATGGGGTTGCAGACAGGGCTGCTGCTCCGCAAGCCATTTAGCGTCCAGGAACTGCTCATGCTGATCCGGGCTTTGCTACCAGAGGTGCAGGAAGGCTAAGCACGCTTATGGCCCATTGGGCAAAGGATGTGATCGACCTCGTTGGTCGTACACCGCTTGTGGACTTGAAGCGCGTGACTACTGGCATTGATGCTACCATCCTCGCGAAACTGGAGATGTTCAGCCCCGGAGGCAGCGTCAAGGACCGCGTTGCGCTGCAAATGGTCTGCGAGGCCGAGTCCCAGGGCCTGCTGCGTCCCGGCGGCATTATCACCGAACCTACCAGCGGCAACATGGGCATCTCTCTGGCCTGGATCGCCGCCACGCGGGGCTACCAGTGCATCCTCACCATGCCCGACACCATCAGCCTCGAACGTCGCTTGCTGCTGCGCCGCTTTGGCGCCCAGGTGATTCTGACTCCCGGCAACCAGGGGATGCGCGGCGCGATTAACAAAGTCATTGAACTGCGTACAACACTGCCAAATGTCTGGTTTCCCCAGCAGTTCTATAACCAGGCTAATCCCCGCGCCCATCGCGAAGGCACGGCCGTCGAGATCTGGGAGGAGACCGGTGGCGCGGTGGATATCGTGGTCATCGGCGTCGGCACCGGTGGCACCCTGACAGGGGTGGCGGAGGGCCTGCGCGCCCGCAAGCCGTCGCTGGAGGTGGTGGCCGTGGAACCCGCGTCGTGCGCCGTGCTTTCGGGTGGTCGCCCCGGCCCCCATCGCATCGAGGGCCTGGGTGCCGGCTTTCAACCCGATACGCTCAGGGTAGACCTGATCGATCGTGTGATCACCGTTACCGACCAGGACGCGGTCGCCACTGCCCGCTACGTGATGGAGAAAGCCGGCCTCTCGATAGGCATTAGCAGCGGGGCTGCCGCCTGGGCTGCCCTCCAGGAGGCGCGCAAAGAACAGAATCGCGGCAAAGTGATCGTCACGATCTTCCCCAGCGCCTCCGAGCGCTACGTCCACACCGTCCTCTTCGACGACCTGCGCAACGAATAACCAGGCTCTTCAAACGTATGCATGTAGGCATGCCATCATCCCTACGCTAACAAGAAATTGTAACCGTGTGTCATCCTGATTCGTCTTCGTTTTTAGAGCCAACGAAGAATGTTCAGGAAGGAGAAGCAGCGCTTCCTCTTTCTGCCTGCCTGAATGCAGGAGTTTTGTGGCCGCGAGTTTTGATGATACAACTAACGAGAGACAGCTATATTTTTCGCCTTGGAGACGGTCCCTACCGGCGTAATCGCCTGCGGGGCTGGCTGCTTTTTGGCGCGTTTCTGGTCTGCGCGCTCGCTGCTACTCTGCTCAGCGCGCTGCTTCTCCCTACCTACTCCCATGCTTTCACACTCTATCTCAAATGGCAGGATGTCCTGGTGGCGTTGTTCTGGTACATTGCGCTGTTGTCGCTCGCCGGTTGCGCGATGGCCGTGCGCTTCCAGTACGCGCTGCGGGCCGGGTACACACGGAAGATGCTGACGCTGGTGAGCGACGGCACTATCACTGTACGCGATCTCTCGCATAAGAACCTGGCGAGCATTGTCTCGGTAATTACCACCGCGCTCACCTGCTTCGCTGTCGCGTTAGTAGGGCTGATGCCAGAAATGTTGCTGGGCTGGACGTTGAGCCTGCCTCACGCCTTTCTGGCCTTCCTGGCTACAGGGATAGCCGTGCTCTTGAGCATTGTAGGGCTGGTCATCACCATCCCGGTACTCTTTGTCATGCTGCTCGGTGGTGTGAGCTGCGTCTCCTTCTGTTGCAAAATGGGGTCGCCGCACACCTATCATCTCAATAACCATGCATCGCTCATAATCGATGACTTTGCGCTCGCGATCCACTCGCCGGGGGTGCCGGAGTCGCTGGTCGAACTGGCCCTGCTGACCCCGCAGGATCAACGCCAGCTCCTGTACCTGCTGCGCGCGCGCTGGATCGCTGCCGAGTGCCCCTGGAATCCTGGCCTGGGTGAAGAGATCGCCGCGGCCCTGGAGGAGGCCATCATTGCGTAGGGGCGCCGTTGACTAGGCTGTGTTTGCAAATCTTCTTAAACTGAAAGGATGAGAAGAAGAGAACGAACGGATGAGCAATGGGAAAAGCTGTATCCCTTGCTGCCGCCCCAGAAGCCAAAAGTGGGTCGTCCAGCACA
>JALYTT010000429.1 GCA_030854145.1 Chloroflexota bacterium
GGCGCGCCTTGCCTGCTGACGACTCTGTCTGATACCATTCGTGGAGAGAAGCAACGCATCCATGCATCCTAAACGAGAGAAGATCGATAAGAGCACGTCTAGAAGCACGCTCTCTTATCCGGCTCAAATAGCCGGCACAGCTACCCAGAAGCGCGTATCATTCGACAGATTGGCTGAGCGAGAGGTGAGCTGGCTTTGAAGCCAATAGATCGCCTTTGTATACCTGAGAATGTCCGGCGTATTCGGATGACCTATTCCGGTCTGGCCATAGCGCTCACCCGCGAACCAGGTGCTAAGGCCATAGTGGCGTTGGCTCTGGTTCATACATGCGACATCTGTGCTTAAGCTGCTATTGAGGAACGCGCCAGCAGCATACTGACTGGAGGTGAGGCCAAGAAAGCGGCTACACGCGCTTCTGAGCATATACCAATCCTGCTTGAAGATACCAAAGTTGGCGGCGTCAGTGGTTTTGCCATCGCCAGAGGCATACGTGGCTTGCATGGTATTCGTTTCTAGCATAGCGACAGCCAGGTCAAGTGTGCTGGCGCCGGCCTTCAGGATCTGCTGCTTGCGCGCGCCAAGTCCAGGGATGCTATACGAGCCGCAACTCATGCCTGAAGGACAGCCCGCGGCCGATGCACGATCAGGGAGACTCATTGCGGCCGACGCATGCTTAGGGAGACTCGCAAACGCGGTGAGCACAATGGTCACACCCAACAGTGTGATGCCAGCTCTGCCTGCCCAATAAGAAACCTTCTTTTTCATACTTTCCCTTCATGGAAGAGACGGTGGATTGGTGACAACAACACATACGGTCTTTTCTATCGGCACGCTTTGCTGAATAATGAGGGCAGGAGGCAATCACACGAAGGCAGGGGAGAGAAAAGCGGCACAAAAAACCGCCCATGTGGGCGGGTGAAGCGGCGACGACCTATTTTCCCACAAGGTTGCCCTTGCAGTATCATTGGAGCTGAAGAGCTTAACTTCCGTGTTCGGGATGGGAACGGGTGTACCCTCTTCGCTATAGTCACCGATTCACCTGCACATACAGGCGGTTTCTCTTGACACGGTGTATACTATCACACTTCCCAGGGGTTGTCAACGCCTTTTTCAGCAAATTTCCACAACATGCAAAAACTCGTTATGTGCCATTGCCCTCTGCTTAACGGTCGCCTGCAATCGGGGCCTCCTCTAGCCTGAGCGAGAGCAGGCGCGAGATGCTATCGCCGCCCATGGAGACACCGTAGATGGCCTGCGCGGCCGTCATGGTGACGCGATTGTGGGTGATCACAATGAACTGCGTGCGTTGCGCCAGGCGCTTGAGGATGTCGCTGAAACGTGTGACGTTCGACTCGTCGAGCGCAGCATCCACCTCATCGAGAAGGCAGAAGGGCGGCGGGTTGATCTCCAGCAACGCGAAGAGCAGGGCGGCCGAGACCAGCGCGCGCTCGCCGCCCGAAAGCAGCGCCAAGTCCTGCACCTTCTTGCCTGGCGGCTGCACAATGACCTCGATACCGCTGGGCATGCTGGAAGGCGCCAGGGTCTCATCTTCGCCCGGTCTGCTGGCCACCAGTTCGAGACGCGCGTGACCGCCGTTGAAGAGCGTGGTGAAGTGCTCACCGAAGCGCGCATTGACCGCCTGAAAAGTGGCCTCGAACTGGCGCGCCATTGTCACATCGAGCTGCCCGATGATCGAGCGCAGGTGCAGGGCAGCCTGCTCCATGTCGGCGATCTGCGAGGAGAGGAACTCGAAGCGTGTGCGCGCCTCCTCGTACTGCTGCGGCGCTGTCGGGTCGCAGCCACCAAGCGCCTTTAAGCGACCGCGTAGTCCATCGACCTTGCGACGCAGCTTGCGCAGGCGCAACTCTTCCTCCTCCGACAACGCCTCCAGGTCCTCCGCTGCGCCACTCGCGCTTGCTGCTGCCTGTTGTGTGTCTGCTTCCGCCCCATCAACACTGCCCTCGGCCTGCGCGGCATAGCCGGCCAGTTCGCGGGGATCGCTGATATCCATCTCCTCGCGCAATTGCTCTTGCAGCGTCTCGACCGCATCGCGCGCCTTCTGGCTATCCAACAGACAGCGGCGATAGACGACCTCCAACTCGCTGAGCATGTGACGCAGGCGCGTTGTCTGCTGCTCCAGAGCCATAATCTGCTGATCAACCTCAGCAACCTGGCCTTCAGCGATGTGTATCTCCTGGGCAAGCTCCTGGGCCTGCGCCCGCGCGTGTTCCAGTTCTACGCGGTGGAGCGCAATGGCTTCGTGTAAGGCCTGGCGGTGCTGTTCAGCGTCCTGTATACGCGCTACCTGCTGCTCAACCTGGGCCTTGAGGTCCTGGGCCTGCTTCTGCTGGTTCGCGAGTTGCTGGTGCAGCGATTTGGCCTCCTGCCGCTTCACTGCGACGGTGGTGCGCACGCGACCCACCTCATCCTGCTGGCGGCGATAGGCGAGTGCGCGCTCCTCAACCTCCCCTTGCAGTTCCTCGACCAGGCGCGCGAACTCGTGCTGGGACTTCCCGTGCGCGCGCACTCGCTCCAGAGTCACCTGAATCTCCTGCTCCAGACCCGCCAGCTCGGCGGCTAACTGCTGCTCAATCGAGAGCGCCATGTTCAATTCCGCCTGGACGCGTTCCTGCTCCCGCTGGGTAGTAGTGACAACCCTGTTCAGTTCGTTGATGCGGGTAGCTAGCTTCTGCCCCTCTTTATCCACAATAGCCAGAGTGGCCCGCCGCTCCTCTTGAGCGCGTTGCACTTCATGGATCATGGCATGTACTTGCTGGATGAGGGCCACGTGTTCAGCAAGCTGTTGTGGGAGTTCGCGCAATTCGCGCTCATGTGCCAGCAGACCATGCTGCCCCCCGTCCTGACTATGGCCACCGGTCAACCAACCATGGATATGCAGGACCTCACCGCCCAGCGTCACCAGCATCTCAACCGGGGGAGCGTCTGCCGGTGGGAGGTCTGCTATACGGGCCAGACATGTGCGGGCAGTAGCCAGGTCATGGACTATGATCGTGCCACGCAGCATCCTGCGAAAGAGAGGTAGGTAGCGAGGCGCGCACTGGATGTGCCGCCAGGCGAAGCTCGCGCCGTGCTCTTGCACTTCAGGAATGGGTCTCAGAAAAGATGCCAGGTCGGTTTCCTCCTGCTGGATGAGTGTATCGTTGCTCTCTGCCGTCGCTTCTGGCTCCAGCCAGACCAGCATAGCCTTGCCAGCCTGTGCGGCGCGTAAAAAGTCCAGGCAAGCGTGAGCAGCGCCTGGTGTCTGCACCACAACAGCCTGTAAGTACGGACCGAGCGCGGCCTCAATGGCGGTTTCCAGGCCAGCCGGCGCGACCCCAAGCTGCGGAACGGGGCCGATCAGGCCCGTGACTGTATCTGCGGGTGCGCGCAGCAGGGCGCGTACACCATCGCTGTAGCCACTCAGGCTCTGGCGCCAGTTCTTGAGCATGTTCAGGCGATCAGAAACCGCGCGGCGCTGGCGTTCCGCGTCAGCGAGGGCAGATTTCAGGCGCTCCATCTCTTGCTGCGCATCAGCCATAGCGCGACTCAGTGCCTGCCTGCGCTGTGTCACCCGCTGCTCCTCGTCGCGCACTTCGCCCAGGCGCGCGCGTTCTTCAACGAGGCGCGTCTCCGCTGTGCGCAGGGACTGTTGGGCCTGGGCAATCGTATCGCGCCTGGCAGCCAGCGCGCGGTTGCGCTCACCAAGATGCTTCTGCTGCCGTCCCAGATCGGTCTGGGTGGCGCCCAGGCGCGCCTGCGTCTGGATCAGGTCGGTCTGAGCCGAGCGCAGGCGCCGCTCGTCCATCTCGTAGTCTTTCTGGGCTCTGGCTACCTGGGCCTCCAGGGCCGCGAGAGAGCTGGAGGCGCTGTCAACGGCCTCGTTGGCGAGATCACATTGCTCTTCGAGATCGATGATTTGTTGGTGCGCGACGATCAAGCGTTCGCGCAGGCGACGCTCCTCCTGTTGGTGCTCGCCGCGCTGCCGCTCCATGCCGGTCACCCGCTCTTCGCTCACCGCCAGGTCACGCTCGGTCTGGCGCACACGTTCGCTGACACCGGCATAGGTCTTGCGGAGTGCGGCGATGTGCGCCTGAGCCTGCTGGCGCCTGGCTCGCAGCGTGTTTCCCTGCTCATCGGCAACGCTCATGGCCTGTTCCAACTGGCGCACCTGCCGGGCCTGTTCCTGTTCGGCAGCCTCGGCTCGCTCCCTGGTTGTGCGCAGGCGCCGCCACTGCAGGGCATACCAGGTAAGCAGTGTCTCTCGCAACTCGCTGTTTATTTGGCCGTACTCGACAGCGCGCTTCGCCTGTTCCGCCAGCGGCTCCAGGCGAGGCCCGATCTCGCTCACGATATCGTGCAACCGCTCAAAGTTCTGCTCGGTCTGCCGGAGTCGGCCCTCGGCGTCGGCGCGCTGCACCTGGAAGGGGCGAATGCCGGCGGCATCCTCAAAAAGCCCACGCCGCTCCTCGGCGCGCAGACTGAGGGCCGCGTCGATCATGCCCTGCCCGATCACTGTGTAGGAGTCATGCCCGATACGCGCCTGGGCCAACAGCAGCATGACATCCTTGAGACGCACCTTCTGCCGGTTGATGAGATATTCGTTCTCGCCTGAGCGGTAACTGCGGCGTGTGACGGTCAGTTCACTATACTCAGAAGGGACCCAGCCGGTACTGTTATCCAGGGTGAGCGAGACCTCCGCCATGCCCAGCGCAGCCTTGCCATGGCCACCGGCGAAGATAATGTCGTCGCTCTTCTTGCCGCGCAACTGGCGCATGCTCTGCTCACCGAGCACCCAACGTACCGCGTCGGCCACATTCGATTTCCCCGCTCCATTGGGCCCCACCACCGCGGTGATACCCGGACTGAACTCCAGGCACGTGCGCACAGCAAAGCTCTTAAAGCCTAGCATTTCCAGACGCTTGAGATACACGCTCTATTTTCCTCGTACTGAACTATTAACTGGACGCAGCGATCATATCATAGTGGCACGTGTCCGTCGAGTAGCATGACAGAGATGATACACCGTGATGTAATTTGAACTATAGCCAAGGTTGATAAAAATTGATATGATAGAGTCCGTCTCTTTATTAGGAGCAAGGAGCCCTGCATTAATAAAAGCTGTATATAGGTGTTTGGAATAGTCGCTGTTATGCGAAAAGGAGACAAAGGTGATCCGTCGATCAATTCTATTGTTGATCCTGGGAATCGCCCTGGCGGGCGCCGGGGTTTTCATGGGTACCAGTTCACACCAGGTAACGTATCAAAGTGTAGGGCAGGGAACGATTGCCCATTACCTGTCAGACAATACTACTGGTTACCTTCAGATGTCAAACAGCCCGACACTCTACACTGTCAATGAAAAAGATTTCTCGCCTGCGATTAATGGCACCAGTACGTTCCAGGATGGCGATACCATCTCCTTCGTCTATGAGCCGTCCTCGACAACCGATATCGATTCGTCTTCTTCCCTCGGTACGCATTTACAGGGGACTGCGTACAAAGTAGTCCAGATCACGCGGACAGATGCTGGAGCGGCCCAACAGTTTGTCTCATCCGAGTATACGCAAAACCCGAACGGATTCTATCAGAATAACTGGCCGACTGCTATCGCCATGCTGCTGGGTGGGCTTGTTCTCCTCGGACTCGGCTTCTTCCTGCTGACCAGGCGCAAGAAACCGGCGGCGGGCTTTGGTGTGACGCCATCTCCGGCTGTGAATGCTATGGGTGGTCAACCGGGAGCCAATCCTTATCAGCAGCCCTATCAGGGTGTGGGTCAGTACCCAGGGCAGGCCGGGCAGTATGGCTATGGACAGCCACCACAGGGAGCATACCCTCCCATTCAGCCAGGCTCTGGGCAGTACCCACCAGCACCGGCACAATATGGCCAGCCACCACAGGGAGCGTATCCACCACCCTCTCAGTACGATCCCAACAGGCCATATAATCCGCCGCCAACACCCTAGTGGGGCACCTGTCAAACCGCTTACGCAGCCAACAGGGCTGCCCCCGACCCTCCCAAACGACGAAGATGCGCCCGTTTGCGCCGCTGGTAGCGCTTGCCTTTCCACACAAATGGGGTGGGGTC
>JALYTT010000430.1 GCA_030854145.1 Chloroflexota bacterium
GTATCAGGGGTTCACTCCAAACTCACGACCATCAAGAAGCACTTTTCTCGTGTTTCATCTCTCACCCTTCTCGTGATTTTTGAATATTGACGGTATAATTATTCTATATGCATGTATGCAGAAGCAAGGTGATAGGGAGGGAACAAACATGAACAAAGAAGAGTTAAGACTTCTCCTTCTGGAACTGGACAATGAACTCCTTGAAGCATTTCCCGATCCTCAGCCCATCCGTGTTCTTGTCGTAGGAGGGGCGTGCCTCCTCTTCGCAGGTGTCACCGAACGACCGACGAAAGACGTGGACGTGATCATCACCGATTTATTCGGAACGGGTGAAGCGAGCCTCGTGTACAACCTGACCAAGACCACGCGAAAAGTGCGCACCATTATTCGCCGCATTGGCAAAAAACACGGCTTGAGAGGCGATGATGCCATGTTCCTCAATGACGACTGCGCCATGTTCCTGCTGGAATTAGGAGACCTCCCGCCAATGCGCCTCTTGCTGGAGTACCGGAAACTGCATCTCTCTATCCCCGAAGACCTCACGTACATTTTGGCCTGCAAGCTCATGGCCGGGAGGCCCGCGAAAGACTACAGCGACATCGCTACCCTTCGTCACCTGCTCGGTATCTCAACCCGCACCCAGGCCGAGCAACTCGTCAATCGCTTCTTCCCCGATCCTGTCCTCCAGGGCATCTATGATCTCTCAAAGACACTCGACCAGGTGTTCGACCAGCAAAAATAGCGCACCCTTCCTCTGTATGGTATCATGTGATATGCTAGTTGTAGACAGAACCGGACACAGAGGAGCAGAGGGAATGCAGTTCGAGACACACACCCTTGCACGGGCCTATCGCGAGCTTTGTATGGGGGAGGATTTCAGAGTTGCCGTCGGGAACTTTATGAACTCATTCTTTCTCTATGATACACACACGCGCCAGGCCCTCCTCGACGAACCACTAGAGGCAGGAGAGTGTCCGACCGAGCAGGCCCGCCAGTGGTCAGCTTTTTGCGCAGGGGCCGCCGAATATCTTGCAGGGCGCTATGGGCTCACGCTTCCACCCTGGACGCAAGAAAACGCGTATGTCCTCCCTGAACCGTGGTGCATCGTCCCTGATGCCAGCGACAAACTACGCGCAGACTTCCAGGCGCGCACCCCGGAGCCATTCAAAAAGCGCAATGTGCTCTGTGGAGAGACCATCTTCACCAACGCGCACCCCTCATCAAAAGAGCCCGGCACCTTCCAGGACCGACGACGGCGGCTCAGAGAGGTGCTTGCTACCATGCCAGCCGAAGACCGCACCGCGTACATCACGCGCTATAATGCCCGTGTTCCCTCATGGATGCGTATAGCGTAACGCTCACACGGTTACTCACCAGGCATACTCCTAGTAGGCCGAACGCCAAGCTAAGCGCAAATTGGGGTCATAACATTTTCTCGTCCCAT
The DNA here is from genome assembly GCA_030854145.1 of Chloroflexota bacterium. The sequence continues at coordinate 1,445 of JALYTT010000430.1, forward strand.
TCTTGGCTCTCCCGCATTGTGTGTGATTCGGAAAGGCTTGAAACAGAAGCAGGAAAGTGAACATCTCACGTGAAGCCATTTCATGACTGGTCGTTCTGTACGTATGCTAGAGCTTTCACACACAGTGCGGGAGAGCCCACGTTTCCCGTTAAGGCTTTTCAGGGCGAAAAGAAGCTCGAATCATTCCCGCTAAGCTGCCCGCACGCAGGTCCGCTTATGAGCTTTGTTCACGAAGCTTGCGTTTGGTGATGTAGGTGTTGAGGGCAAGGTGGTTTTTGTATCCAAGGAGGGTGGCGATTTTGCGCACCGAGAGTCCCACCTTCAGCAGATCCTTGATCCTCTCCAGATCGGGGTCGAACTTACTTTTCTGAATGGTGCCTTTCGGTTTGCCCAGGGTGACGCCCTGTCTCTTTTTTGCAGCAAGCGCTTCTTTGGTCCGCAGGCTGATCAGATCGCGCTCCAATTCGGCAAAGAGGGAAAAGAGCGTGATGACAATTTTCGAACTCATGTCATGCTGGGAAATGTCCAGGTTCTGCTTGAGAATAATCACCCGAATATTGCGAGCAACCAGCTCATTGACCAGCGCGATGACTTCAGCAGTACTGCGGCCCAGACGTGAAAGCTCAGTGACAAGAAGCGTATCAGAGTCGGCCAGCATCTGAAGCACTTCTTCAATGCGCCGCTGTTTCTCGTTTTGCGTGACGATATAGTAATCTGGACAAACTCGTTGATCTTCAGGTCTTTTTTTCTAGCCCATTCCAGGATCTCCAGTTTCTGGTTGTTCAGATCCTGTTTGTCGGTCGAGGTTCTGAGATAGGCGATGATCTGGCTCATTTTTGAGTGTTTCCTCTTAACCAATTTTCTCCCACAAGACATAGACACCTTGTGATAGTGGTACAGAGTATAACACAATCCAAAGTGTATGTGCCAAAACGTCCCAGCCTGTTGAAAAAGTCAAATGATGAGTTTTTAAGACCACGAACTCACGTGTTTTACCGCCAAATTACTGCGAATGGGCCTGATAAAAGGGAGTTTTCGGACGATTTTTTCCTCAACAAAGCTCTATCATAGACTTTTTCAACAGGCTGGTCCCTTTTGACAAGCCATTTCCATTCGGCTCTCTGAGAGGGAAACGCCGACCTGCCCTAGAGCAGTTGTGCTCGTCTCAGGAACACAACTGCTCTAGGGCAGGCCGCAAGACCCATGCAAGGGTGCTTGCTTAGCGTGTGGTCAGCGCCTTGAGAGCCACCAGAAAGGCGAGGATGCTGGTTCCCATCGTCGGGACCATGGCCAGCAACACGAGCAGCACCAGGGCAAACAGGACCACTGCGACCTGGGTGGCTGGAGGCAACTGCTTGAGTTCCTCAAGCGCCTGTTTCAGGTTCATGGATTTCCCTTTCTCTCTGTTTCGAGTATACTGAGGCAGATCTCCTGATGCCGTCCGCTCACCGGAGGGTCTGCGATCATCTCGCATTGCAATGCTTGAACAAAGGATAGCGTTTTTGGGAGGAGAAAGGGCCGTGCTAAACGTACATAACAGGCGTGATTTCCGTGCATGCGAAACGTGGTGAGTAATGGCTGATCTGGAAACCTTTCGGAAAAAAGTCCGTCGATACTACCGGATGAGATATCACGAGGATGGGAAGACCAAATATCAGCAACGGGACCTTGCTGAGATGATTGTCATGAATGAGGACGAGCTCGGCAAACGCTTGAACGGGTACCACGATGAGAAAACAGGAAGAGTCTGGCGGCTGACAAAAGAAAATGTGTTAGATATTGTTCTTGTGCTTGCCGAGTGGCGAGCACTCAACGTGAAGCAAGCAGTGGAACTGCTAGACCTCATGGACTATCCTCTAAAAGCTGACTCTACGTGGAAAGCAAGGCTGCAAAAACATTTTTCTCTTTCAGAGCTTGCACCGTTTCCACTGCCGTCAAGTCCACCATCGGCCATTGTTCCGGCTGCCTCTCAAGAAGGGCAACTGCTCCAACTTCCTCCTCGCCTCTTTCAAGCCCGTGACCTGCCCAAGGGGTATGTGCCTCGTCCTCGACCCTTCAACGAGATCAAGCGTTTGCTGCTCACCCACGAAAATAACCAGACGACAGCAATTACCACAGCTTTGCGTGGCGCAGGCGGCTTTGGCAAAACGACGCTGGCTCTGGCCCTGTGCCATGACCAGCAGATCCAGGCAGCATTTCCCGATGGCATCCTCTGGGTGGAACTCGGTGAGCACCCTGCCAGGCCGCTCGATGTGCTTAATGGTGTGCTTCATACTCTGGAGCCTTCCGTGTCCGGTGCCATCACCCTGCAGGAGGCGCGGGATCGCTGGCGCACAGCGCTCCATGAGCGGGTGTGCTTGCTGGTCATCGATGATGTCTGGCAGGCGGAGGCATTGGAGCCATTGCTGGAGCATGGACCACAGTGTGTCCGGTTGGTCACCACGCGCAACGATCTGCTGGTGCCAGAAGAGGCTCAACGCGTGTGGGTGGATGCGATGGAGCCGGCAGAAGCCATTGCGGTGCTCTGCCAGGGAGTGCCCGAGGAGATGGCACAGACGGCGTATCAGCCCCAGGTGCTGGCCCTGGTGACGCGGCTGGGATGCTGGCCGCTGCTGGTAACCTTGGCCAGAGGCATGCTCCTCGCCTGGGTGCGCGCAGGAAAGACCGTGGCGCTGGCGCTCACGATGATGGAGCAGGCATACCAGACGCGTGGAGTGGTGGCATTTCACCTGGCACATGGCAGCGAACGGCAACGGACGGTAGAAGCCTGCCTGGAAGTTAGCCTGCGCCATGTGGAGACGTTGACGCCTCCCTCCTACCATGCGACCGCACGCTATCAGGAACTGGCCGTCTTTCCTGAAGATAGCGACATCCCTCTGACCACGCTGCAGACCTACTGGCAAGGGACAGGGAACATGGAGAGCTGGGAAACGGAAGATCTCTGTAGCCGCTTGCACGATCTCTCGCTCCTGCTCACCTGTGACCTGGGGAAGGGGACCATTCGCCTGCATGATGTCATGCGCAGCTACCTGGTGCAGCGGGCCGGTCCCCGTCTTTCCGCGCTGCATGCGCGCTTTCTCGACGTGTCGAAGCAGGTCCTGGGCCTCGCGCGCTGGGGGAATCTGCCTTCTGATGAGCCGTACCTGTGGCAGCACCTGATCCTCCATCTGTGCGCAGCCTCACGCACCCAAGAACTCCAGAGGACGCTCACCGATCTGAGGTATCTGATGGGCAAAGCGCTCTACGTGGGCGTGGCGGCCCTGGAAGCCGATGTCCTGGAGGCCCGTACGGCCGTGCAGAACGAGGGTGATGAAGTCGCAGCCTCCCTCTTCGCGTTCCTCTCCCAGAGGCTCGGACGCATCAGCCACCTGCTGCGGCAGGTTCAGACGCCTGCCGAGATGGGCGGACTCCTGCTGAGTCACCTGGGATCAGATCCCCCTTTTGCGACCCAGACACCCGTCTTTGAGCAGGAGCTTTCCCGTCCGTTCCTCACGGCCTGGCATTCCTTGCCCGAGGGATCATCAGTCGCGTTGCTTCGAACCTTGCACGGCCATACCTCCGGGGTCAACGGCTGTGCGGTCAGTCCCGATGGCCGCTTGATCGTCTCGGCCTCTGATGACCAGACGCTCAAAGTGTGGGATGCCGCTACGGGAGCCGAGCGCCTCTCCCTCATGGGTCATACCGAATCAGTCAACGGCTGTGCGGTCAGTCCCGATGGCCGCTTGATCGTCTCAGCCTCCGATGACCAGACGCTCAAGGTGTGGGATACCGCTACGGGAGCCGAGCGCCTCTCCCTGCATGGCCATACGGGCTCGGTCGAAGCCTGTGCATTCAGTCCCGATGGCCGCTTGATCGTCTCAGCCTCCGATGACCAGACGCTCAAGGTGTGGGATGCCGCTACGGGAGCCGAGCGCCTCTCCCTCATGGGTCATACCATATCAGTCAACGGCTGTGCGGTCAGTCCCGATGGCCGCTTGATCGTCTCAGCTTCCAGGGACCAGACGCTCAAGGTGTGGGATACTGCCACCGGAGCCGAGCTCCTCTCTCTCATCGGCCATACCTGGGGGGTCGTGGGCTGTGCGGTGAGTCCCGATGGGAGCTTGATCGTCTCGGCCTCCGATGACCAGACGCTCAAGGTGTGGGATACTGCCACCGGAGCCGAGCGCTTCTCTCTTATCGGCCATATCGGCTCAGTCATTGGCTGTGCGGTGAGTCCCGATGGCCGCTGGATCGTTTCGGCCTCCGGTGACGACACGCTCAAGGTGTGGGATGCCGCCACCGGAAAGGAGTGCTTTTCTCGGCAGGGTCATATAGATGCCGTCGAATGTTGTTCAATCAGTCCCGATGGGAGCTTGATCGTCTCGGCTTCCTGGGACCAGACGCTCAAGGTGTGGGATGCCGCTACGGGAGCCGAGCGCCTCCCCCTCATCGGCCATACCAACTATGTCAGAGGCTGTGCGGTGAGTCCCGATGGGAGCTTGATCGTCTCAGCCTCCATTAACCAGATGCTCAAGGTGTGGGATGCCGCTACGGGAGCCGAGCGCCTCTCCCTCATGGGTCATACCATATCAGTCAACGGCTGTGCGGTCAGTCCCGATGGCCGCTTGATCGTCTCGGCCTCCGAGGACGGCACCCTCAAGG
>JALYTT010000431.1 GCA_030854145.1 Chloroflexota bacterium
TGTCACGCCAGACAGCGCGTCAAGCCAGCGCACGCGCGATCAATCGCGCAGCTACGAAGTAAGCATGATAAAAGACTGTACAAACCTATCTATAAAACCCCCATACTGACACCCAAGAAGCGACTGCAATGGCAATACATCTCTCAAGCGGCCTTTGATTCGGTGAAACTCTATGCAAACTATGCTCATACAAAAACTTATGAGTCTGCACACCTTCCTTTGTTGTATATACTATGTTATATATGTGTAAGTAGTTTGTACAATACACAGGAGGTTAAAAATCATGCTTGCCTTTGCCATTCGAGAGCCTGAAGCGGTCGCTATTTCCAGTGTACCTGCTGCGCCTATCCCCCAAAACACGTCAGTAGAAGCTGATGTGAAGCCTGAAGTACACGAACAATATATGCTAGTCTCCCGCGCGCTCCAGGGCGATCAGGAGGCGTTTGCCGGCATTGTCGCACTCTATAGCGCGACAATGCTGCGGACGGCTTATCTGATTGTCGAGGACCGCGATGTTGCCGAGGATGTGGTGCAGGATGCTTTTATCCAGGCCTGGCACCATCTGCCGGACCTGCGTGAGGCCGGGGCGCTTCGTCCCTGGTTGATGCGCATCGTTGTCAATCAGTGTATTAGCTTCAAGCGGCGCGTGGCCCGTTCCAGCGCCTTCGTGCGCCAGGCACTCTCCGAGCAGGAGACCGATATGCTCGCGCAGGTAGCTGACCACTTTAAGGGACGCATGGAGCGCAACTGGGATCTGGCACATGCCATCGAGAATCTGCCGGTCAGGCAGCGTGTGGCGATTGTGCTCCATTACTACAACGGTATGACGCTGCCGGAGATGGCACGCGCGCTACACATATCGGAAAATACGCTAAAAAAGCGTATCCAGGCGGCACTGGCCAACCTGCGGCAAGTACTACGCTCCGAGGGGGGCGAAAGCGCTTTGCCGCGTCACACGCTGCCGCATTTCGCTACGTCAGTTGCCTTGAGTCCAGCGGGATAACCAGCGCCTTGCCATCGCGGTCGCTGGGCGTTATCCCCGCCAGGCTGAGCAGAGTGGGGGCCACGTCCATGACCGTGATATTCCGCGTCTCGTCGGAGAGCGCGGCTGCGCGTGGGATATTCCCCAGCAAGAACACGCCATGCATACGATGCGCGCCTGAAATCAGGCGGTGGATCACATTCGAGGTCACCAGGTGGATATACAGATTTTCGCTGACCCCGAAGTCGCTCAGTAGCTCAAAGAGAATATCGGGGAAGAGGTGTATATGCCTTCCCTGGTAGACCTGTTCGCGTCTCCTGGCCCAGTGAACCACGGGGCGGCCTTTCGGGCGCAACTGCTCCAGGCGTTGGATCAGGGACTCGCATAGCTCGTCATAGTCCTGGCCCGCCTGCTCTATGCACGCGCGGTTGAGGTTGATGCCTCCGAAGGCGCTGATGCCCCCGATGTCGGCCACCTGGGCCATCGTTGCCTGCTGATCGATAATATAAGCCGGGCGCGGCCCCCGCGGCCGCCTTTGCAGGTGCTGGGCGATGTCCGGCGAGCGAAACTGCGCCAGCAGTTCCATCGAACGTGTTCTGGCGCGTTCAGCGAGGTAATGCCGGTCGAGCAAGCGCACCGATCTTACATGGGGCGTGAGCAGGCCCTGGGAGCGCAACCACTCGTTCAGGTTGAGCCGCTGGGTGCAGCGCCGCCCATGCCCATAGCCGCTGACAATCGCCAGGATACAATCAGGAGGCAGATGAGAGCGGTATTGCCCGATAATCTGGTCAAGCAAACGGTAGAAGTCGTGGATGCGGCTGGAGTGTTCGTTGCGACCTGGGTAGGTAGGATCGCTGGGATCGCTGTAGCGCCAGAAGAGGTGTTGTACATAATCCAGCGCCTCTAACTGGAGGAAGAAGAGGTCCCAGGCTTCCTGCTCGAAGAGTTCCAGACCCAGTTTTGCCTGCTGGACCGTCAGTTCATAGAGGGAGTGATAAAAGTCGCCGGGCTGATTGATCACGGATGTTCCCATCACATCCAGGAGAGACGGGAAGGGACAGCTCAGAGAGACATCCTCTGGCGTAACGCTGGCACTCATGCCCTTCACATCGAGCGGCGGCAGCGAGAGCATGATGCCATTCACCGGCCATGCCGGGTAGGCAAGATACGGGTTCAGCACACAGACACGCCTTCCAGCCTCTCCTGCCAGATCCCAGAATGTCTGACCCTGCAAAATCGCCGCCGCCCATGAGGTATCGTGGGGACCCGGCTCATCCGTCCGGCTGAGCATACCGTGATTGGCAGGATTGAGACCCGTGTAGACGCTGGCCCAGGCCGGGGGGGCTTCAGGGGGGAAGGTCGATTTCAACTCTAAAAACGGCGATTCCAACATCAAACGCCGCAGGTTGGGCAACGATGGACCGTATACGCGCAGCAGGTCCGCGTCCATGCCATCGATGCCAATGATTGCGACTCTTCCCATAACAATCAACCTCTTCCGTGCGATACCTATAAGAATACGCCGTTTACAGAGCGAGCGGCGGCTCAAAGCGCTGCCAGTAGCGCAAGATGTCATCGATCATACTGGCCTCACAACGAACCTGGAAAATGTTTTGCTGGATCGTGGTCTGGAAGTATGCGATGGTCGTGTGATCTAATGGCTCGCTTGCTGCCAGTGTCAGCACTCCGCGTTCGGCTCCCACGGGAACGCAGCGATAGCGGTAGGCCAGTTCATACGGAAAAAGATGCAACAGGCGCTGCGAAGGGTATTGTGTGAGGAAAGCCAGGTAGGGCCTGTCGCCGTTTTCGTCGGGCCGCTGTTCTAGCAATACGGGCGTAGCACGCTGGTCTGCGACCCCATCCACCTCTACCACTACAGCGTGCTTTGACTGCAAGCGCTGCCACAAAACGTGCGCCGCCGCGCCGCAGATGATCTGTATTTCGTGTTCAACATCCACCAGCAGTGCATCGATGCGCCGCACCACTGCCTGCGCGCCAACAGGAGGTGTCCTGGGCAACACCAACGCGCAGATTTTTCCCAGGAGCAAAATGCTATCGCTCTTGCGTATATTGCTACGAATGCGCAGGGCCGCGCGCCGCAGATTCACCTCTGATCTCTCCGTGGCCTGTATATAGATGAGAGACAATTGGCCATCACATGCCTGCTCTGTATCGGAGCTATGTACCCCCACGTTCATCTACCACCACCCCAATTTGCCCACGCTTCTTTCTTTCCCCCGCGTATGTAGCATAGAGCAGGCTCATGCATTTTGTATGGATAATTGGGTTGAGGTCAGGTTGAGATAAGTGCTAGTGAGTAGAGGAAAGTATATATTCTGCTTATTCGATTGTTAACATAATTTATGCAAAAATTACCCATTTACAACTACTTTGGCCTACGCATCTTTGTTCTTGCATGGCATACTGGTATTATGTAAATCTTATGCAGATATAGAATGGAAGAGAAATGGACGAGATCTTCTGGAGGATACGCTGGAGTGCCATGCTGGCGCCAGATCTGACTATGGTCCCCCCTAAGAGGGTCTTCTGGCCTGTCGCACACACGGCGCGGGGGCCTTCTCTCACCGCGACTGTGGCGGGAGCGTGGGGCTTATTGATGGAAGATGGCCACTGGGAGCAGCTTCTGGAGTGCTTACACGAGGAGCATGTGACGGCACCTGTTGAGCCTGATTAGAGGTGCTGGTGGGGATAGAGGCAAGGTGGAGGGGATATGGTAGCACAGAATATGCAGGTGTCTGCGAAGTGTCCACTCATAGTGAGTAGATGAGGGTTGCTATGGAGTCTGGGCGCAAAGCGCGCGGCATGAGAGAGAGCTATACAGGCTCAATCAGTGGCCTGGCCAGGATGGCGCCACATTTCAGTGTGATTCTCTGTACGTACAACCGGCGTAGTCTTGTGCTCACGACTCTCGCAAGTTTGCGTCGCCAGACGCTTCCTTACGATGAGTTTGAGGTGATCGTGGTGGACAATGGGTCCACCGATGGCACATCTGGCGCGGTTCGACGCTATATACGCGCAGGGATGCATACTGGCAGGAGACCTGAGGATACCTGGCGCGTCCAAATCCTCTCGGAGCCGCGTAATGGGCTGGTCCATGCGCGCGAGACTGGTCTGCGCGCGGCCGCGGGTGAGATCGCCGTTTTCCTGGATGACGATGTGTTCGCTCACCCCAATTTTCTTGAAGCTCTAGCATACGCCTACGAGCAGACCGGGGCGGACGCTATCGGGGGCCGTGTGGAACTGCGGTGGGGCGCGTCTTGCCCGTACTGGCTCTCCAGCGAGTTGGTAGACATGCTGGGCTATTTCGCGCCCTCGGATGAACGCATGCGTCTGGGGGAAGGGGCGAGTTTTAGTGGCAGCAATTTCTCGGTCAAGATCGCGGCACTGCGCGCCATCGGGTCCTTTTCACCCTTCCTGGGCAAACGCTTGCGGGCGCCCATTGGTCTGGAGGTGCAGGATCTGTGCCAACGTCTATACCAATCTGGCTACACGCTCTGGTACGAGCCAGGTGCGCTTATCGAACACTATGTCCACGCGGCGCGCCTGAAGCGGGCATTCTTCACCGGTCGGGCCTACTGGCGGGGACGCTCTGATGTTCTGGCCCACTACTCAAATGCGCTCTGGCGCGGAGAGATGCGTCAGTATCTCTCGCGCCCCCTGTTACTAACGCTCTGCTCTGAGTCCTATACGCTCGCTTGCCTGGCATGCATTCAGCGCCCGCTGGTGTATCTTGCCGGTAGATCATCACGGGAGCATCTCCTGGTCGTCATGGAACAGGCGCGCAAGTGGGGCCATCTACGGCAGCAGGCGCAGTTCCTCGGCCACGCGCCCCTGGCTTTAAGCGGTCCCGCAGTACTTCTCGTGCGCTCCGCTGGGGAAGATGAGACAGCCGGGTTGCTGGCTCAGGGACTACACAGGCAGTACGTCTCCTGCCGGGTGGCTTACGAGGAGGTCCCGTTGTCGTGGCTCTGGCAGCATCGCGTCGTCAGCGGTCAGACGCGTAACGTGGTGCATTTTTACCGTGCCGGCGCGTTTAATCTGTCCCCTCGCGAGCATCAGCGGCTCCTGTTCGCGCTGTGGCTGGCTCGGCGCTGGGGCTTTCTGGTGGTGGTAACCGATCCAGGCGGGTGGTGGCAGGGCGTGCGCGGCCTGCACTTCATCGCGCGCCGTTTGCTGGAGCGAACTTTGATGTACCAGAGCGATGTGGTGCTTACCTATACCCGTCAACCGCAGCAACTGTACCGCGATAAGAGTATCCGCCGTCGCGTATACTGCCTGCCGCATGCAGGCTTTCGTGAGTGCTACACGCCACCACTGCCACGCGTCTATGCTCTGGAGCAACTGGGCCTGCCCGTAGAGACACCCTGCGTCTATCTGTGCCTGGCACCTGTGCATACCGAGCAGGAGCTGCTCTACCTCATCAAGGCCTTTCAGGATATGTGGTGGGAGCAGTCATGTATCTCGCAGCCTCCGCAGTCCACGCCTCAATTGCTGTTCGTGGGCTGTCCCGGAGAGGGGAACAGTCCACTGCAAGCCCTGGAGTGCGCCGCACGCCATCCCGCCATCCATTTCTCTCTAACACTCTCTCCTAAAAAAGATATGCCGCTCTATATGGGGGCCGCCGATGTGATAGCGCTTCCGCACTTCGCGGTCCCGGCGGCTGGCCAGCTTGAAACGGCGCTGCTCGCGCTCTCCTATGCACGCGCGGTGGTGGCGCCCGATCTCCCCCGTTTCAATGGCATGCTACCCCCACAGAGCAGTATTTTGTACAAGCCAGGTAGCCAGAAAGCCCTGGCTCAGGCACTGCTGAAAGCCCAATTCCTGCATGACCTCCCCGCGGTAGTCGAAACCGCCACTCAGGATGCTGCCAGTGGTTGGAGCCACTACACACGACGCTTGCTAAAGATCTATCGCGACCTGGGAAGCAAGAGATCATGATTTCCCGTTGAAAGAACTCCATTCCTCTTTCTTTGCCAATTGCAAACCGCAAACATTATGCTATGATTGCATAAAGATATAATTAATCGTGAAGGAGTCCGTCCCGTAGCGCGTGGCTTGCCTCGCTGTCCTGGTGGT
>JALYTT010000432.1 GCA_030854145.1 Chloroflexota bacterium
GCGTATCCGTAGGAGCAAGCCATCGCTCCTACGGATACGCCGAACGGACCCTCTTTACCTCCTCTCCACTTTGATGCTCACCTCTGCCAGCAGGTTTTCAATGCTCTGCTGCAAGCGGCCTGGATGCGGACCTACCACGCGCCCGACCGGCCTTCCATGCATGAATAGAACGAGCGTCGGTGCGGCCTGGATGCCCATTCGGGCAGGCACGAGCGTATTCTCGTCGATATCCATCTTCGCGAAACGCAGCCTTCCCTGATAAGTCTCGCTCAGCCGCGCATAGAGCGGGGCCAGCACACGGCAAGGCGGGCACCAATCCGCGGTGAAATCGACGATTACTGGGAGCGGGGAGTTGAGTACCCGCTGCTCAAAATCCTGGTCGCTTACCAGGAACAGGTTAGTATGATTTTCTGACATAGTTTGCTTTCCCTTCCTAATGGGCAAATCTCTTCAAGAAACTGGCCGATCTCGTCTTGATCGGTTACAATGGAGTGTAATCGTTAAAGTGGACTTTAAGTCAAGAGGAAAAAGGTGTGCCACCATGAATGAGCATACTCAAAAGCGAGGCTCCCCTACGTCAAGCAAGGGAACTCAAAATTATAATAGATCTTGTGCTATAATACCTTCGTTACTCAATCATTGAGCATGTAGCAACAGCCGGGTACTAACCAGTAAGCGAGAAAACCATGACGACCACGATCATCTACAACGAGATTCAAGCAGCCCTGCGGCGCGGTGAGCGCGTGGGGATTGCCACAGTGGTGAAGACTGTGGGGGCGGCACCGTGCGGCGTGGGGGCGAAGCTGCTTGTGCGCGCCGATGGCTCGACGAGCGGCAGTCTGGCCGGTCCTAATGCCGACACGCGCGTGACTCAGGAGGTGCTCCGGGCCATTCGCGAGGGCCGCTCCTATGTGACCCATGTCCACCTAGATGCCGACCAGGGCGAGGCGGTGGGCAGTTGTGGCGCCACTCTGGAGCTGTTCATCGAGGTGCTGCGACCTGAGCCGCGCTTGATTATCGCCGGCGCCGGTTATGTGGCACAGGCCCTGGCCCGCCTGGTGGCGCACCTCGACTTTCGCACCGTGGTGGTAGATGATCGCCGCGACCTGGCCGACCCTCAGGTGTTCGGCGATACGGTACAACTGCTGTTTGGAGATATCCCCCAGACGCTGCGCGACCTGGAGCCCGACGATGCCAGTTGGATTGTGATCGTGACACGCGGACACCATCTCGACAAGGATGCCCTGCGCGCGGCTATCGAGACCAACGCCGCCTATGTGGGTATGATCGGCAGCCCCAGCAAGGTCCGGCACATCTTCCGCGACCTGCTCAAGGAGGGTATCTCGTCCGAACGCCTGGCCCAGGTTCATGCCCCCATCGGCCTTGACCTGGGGGCCGAGACCCCCGACGAGATCGCCCTGAGCATCGCCGCCGAAATGGTGATGCTGCGCCGCCAGGCCAGTGGCGCCCCCCTCAATACCAGGCATCACCTCCTGGAAGATGAGATTGCGGTTGGGTGATGTAAAGGCACACGAAACGTAGGGGCGCCGTTTACAAGCCCGCTCGTAGCCGATGGCATCACGATCACTCCGGTCACACGGGCTTGTAAACGGCGCCCCTACGTTTCGTTTTACCTCTTCACGCTCTTGATGTAGCGTACCGTCACCGTTCCCAGCAGGCAGTAGACGATGGCCATGCCGAAGATTACCTGGAAGCCCAGGATAGGTTGATGGCTGGCCGTGAAGTGGTCGATGAGCGGGCCGCCGATGACGGGCGCAATCACCTGGGGTACAGCGAGCGAGATATTCCAGATACCCATGTCGCGCGCATAGTGCTTATGCGAGGGCAGCACATCCGCTACCAGCGCCCAGTCAACGCTCTGGTACGCGCCGTAGCCCAGCCCGAAGATGGCACCGGCGGCGAGCACCAGTGGCAGCGACTGTGTGACGATGAAGACCAGGCCAACCAGGGCCATGAAACAGCCTGAGATGTAGACCATACGTTTGCGCCCGAAGTGGTCCGAGAGCCAGCCCGCCACGAAGGCACTCACAAGGCTGGTGAGCGCGACGATGATGGTGAAGGTGGAGGTCGCGGCCTCCGGGTGGGGCGCCTTCACCGCGTCGCGCATATAGAACAGCAGGAACGTCTGGATGGTGTAGATCCCCAGCATCATGACCAGGCGCGTCAACAGGACCCAGGCGAAGTCGGGATCGCGGCGCGGGTTGAAGTCGAAAAAGCGCAAGATGCCCACTGTGACGATGACCTCCAGGATCACCTGCTGCACGTCAGCGCCGATCTGCACCCCCGCGACGCGTTGCTGGTTCCAGAGGAACATCAGCGGCCACACTATCCCTGCAACAACCAGCACACCTACAACGTTAAGTACAGTGGAACGTGTAATCCAGCGGCGTGTGGGCGTGTCAAGCGGGTGTGCGGCGGCGCTCTCTGCCTCGCGGGCCGCCATCTGTGCCGAGGTGCCACGGCCCTCGTGTACCGCGAAGATCGTGATGAGCATAAAGGCGATGAGCACCGCGCTGATGATGCCATAGGTGAGCCATAGTCCTTGCTGGTATGCCGGGAACGGTTTAGCGCTATCGATAAACAGGCCTGCTACCACGATACCCGCGATCGTACCAAGCAGTTGGACCAGGCCCATCACGCCTGAGGCCATGCCACGTTGCTGCGCGGGTACGATATCCGGCAGCAGGGCATGAAACGGTGCCTGGGCGGCGTTGCTTGAAAATTGTACTATAATATAGGCGATGGCCAGGGAGGGAATATCGCGCGCGGTGGCCATCCACACCAGAGCGGCGACATTGACCAGCACACCGCTAAAGATATAGGGGCGGCGTCTTCCCCAGGCTGCTAGCCGGCCTCGCGTCCTATCGCTGAACATCCCGAAGAGGGGATTGGAGAAGAGCGCGACGAAGGCGCCTGGGATAAGTACATAGGCCAGAGCCTCGCCCTTGTGGGCATCGCCCACGATCTTCAGCACCTGGCTGGGGAGTACGATCAGGCCTAAGGCGGTCCAGTGGAAGGTAAGGCCAAAATAGAAAATACTGATCGCCAGGATCTGAGTCCAGCGGAGCCTGGGGAGATGGATGACCGGGTGCTCTGGCTCGCCAGGTCCGGCGTCTTCTAGATCTACTGTTGCCATGTGCTACACCTTCTTTGTATAGGGATTGTTGGAAGGATACCTCATGTTCTCACATCATACCAGGGTCATATGCACTATAACCCTCTTCTGCCTTGTTGTGCTCTCATCCTGCACGTCCCCAGCCTCCTCCGCAACTTTCAGCCCCACAACCACGGTCACGAAGGCCCCTGTCCGGCTCTCGCCTACGCCTCGCACGGCGGGTACCCCTGATACAACGCCTACGCGCTATACCTCTCACGTGGTGCTGCGCGGTGTGGGCCGGCCCGATGATCTGGTGTTCGATGAACAGGGGCACCTGGTGTTTAGCGATTTCTATAACGGCACCATCAGCCGACTGAACGCCAACGGCTCGGTGACTGTGCTCGTGAGAGGGGTAGCGGGACCGGAGGGCATGGTGATCCTGGCGGATGGCACCATGATTATCGCGGAGCAGCGCACCAACCGCATCCTTTCGCTGGCCCCCGGCACACAAATGCCCAAGGTGCTGCGCGCGCTGCCCGGCTCGCCAAGGCCTGTGCGCTGTAAGGATGGCGTTGATGGCATCGCTCTGGATGCCGCCACCAACACGCTGATCGTGCCCGATAGCCCCATCGGCAATGTGTACCGTATGAGCCTTGATGGCCACACGCTCACCCTGCTGGCAAGCGGCATTACGCGTCCCGTAGGCGCCGTGGTTGATGCCAGGGGTACGATCTACGTTGCCGATGAATGCGGAGGCGCGCTCTGGAAGATTGCGTCCAGCGGCAAGAAGACGCGCATGGGTGGTTTCGGCATGCTTGATGACGTGGCGATTGATAGCCGTGGTAACATACTGGTAACGGACCTTGCGCCCACGATCCACGCGCTGGTGCGCGTGCGTCTCTCGACGGGGAGGCACGAGACGCTGGCCAGCCGGGGCTTCATCGAGCCGCAGGGGCTGTTGATTGACGACCACGACAATATCTTCGTGGCGGATGATTACGCGAACATTATTATGGAGTACAAGCCAACATGACCAAACTCGTCTCCATGACCGAGGCGGTGGCACGCTACATTCCCGACTGCGCCTCCGTCGCCCTTGGGCTGGCGCTGGAGCCACTCATCCCCTTCGCGCTCGGCTATGAACTGATACGCCAGCAGCGACGCAGGCTGACGCTGATCGGGCCGATCTCGGATATGCTCTTCGACCAACTGATCGGCGCAGGCTGCGTTGAGAAGATCACAGCGGCCTGGCTGGGCAATGTCAGCGAGGGGTTGGGACACTGCTATCGCCGCGCCACCGAGCAGGCCATACCACAGGCCATCGTCACCGAGGACCACAGCAATTTCACCATCGGTCTGGCCCTGCTCGCTGCCAGTCTGGGCGCGCCCTACATCCCCACACGCTCGACCCTGGGCAGCGATATTCCCCGCAAGAACCGCACGTTGATCGAGACTCACTCCCCCATTGATGACACGCCGCTGCTGCTTGTGCCCGCCCTGGTGCCGGATGTCACGGTCGTACATGTGCAGCGCAGTGACGAGGAGGGCAACGCGCATCTCTGGGGCAATACCGGCGTGTGCCAGGAGGCCATGTTGGCGGCGCGCACTGTGATTGTAATCGCGGAGGAGATCGTGTCGCGCGAGGTCATCGTAAGTGACCCCAACCGCGTACACTGCCCGGCCTTCAAGGTGCGCGCCGTGGTGCATGAGCCATGGGGAGCCCATCCCTCGGCTGTGCAGGGCTACTACGGGCGCGACCATCAGTTTTATCACGAGTATCACACGCGTACGCGCAGCGTCGAGGGCTTCCAGGAGTGGCTTGAGGAATGGGTGCTGCGCACACCCACGCGCTCCGACTACGTAGCGAAGCTGGGAGCGGAGCGCACGCGCGGGCTGGGTGTCAAAGAGCACCGTTATGCCGCGCCCGTAGATTATGGCTACTAACGAGAGGAGTGCTGCTATGGCTTCTACAGAGTATACCGCCAGAGAACTGATGGTCGTGTGCGCGGCCAGGCAGATACGTGATGGCGAGCACGTCTTTGTGGGCATGCGCCTCCCACTGATCGCCTTTGCCCTGGCCAAGCGCACTCATGCTCCCAACTGCGTTGGACTCTTCGAAGTAGGCATTATGCGTGATACACCGGCAGCCGAGCTGCTCTACACGATGGGCGATCCTGCCAACATCGTAGGCGCCTCCTGGGCCACCAGCACGACGACGCTGATCGGGCTGATGGCGGCGGGCGAGGTGCAGCTCGGCTTTATCGGCGGTGCGGAGATCGACCGCTACGGCAACCTGAACACCTCCCTCATCGGCGATTGGCAGCATCCCAGGGTGCGCCTGCCCGGCAGTGGCGGGGCCGCCGATATCGCCTCGCTCTCCCAGCGCCTGGCCATCATCATGCCCCACGAGCGCCACCGCCTGCGCGAGCGCGTCGATTTCGTGACCAGCCCCGGCTATGGCTATCCCGACGAGCATGGCCCTGCCGGCCGTGCCTGGCGCACACGCGTCGGCCTACCACGCGGCGGCCCTGCCGCGTTGATCACCACACTGGCCCTCTTCACCTTCGATCCCGAAAACGGCGAAGCCCTCTTGAAGTCATACCACCCGGGTACAACCATCGAGCACGTACGCGAGCAGACCGACTGGCCCCTGCGCCTCGCCCCCGATTGCGCCGAAACCGTCCCACCCAGCGCCGACGAGTTGCAGGTAATCCGCGAATACGATGCGCAGGGGGTGTGGACGGGCTAGGACGCAGGAGAAAAGGGCGAGGGAGCGCGCCGGGTCACAGGGCGCAGGCCAGCGGCGCCCGTACACGAAAGAGCAGACTCCGTTCTCTCCCCGGCTGCTCTGTCTGGTTTCGTGTACGGGCGCCGCTGGCCTGCGCCCTGATGGAATTACGCGTTCAGGGTGACATCATCGAAGAGGGTATATGTTGG
>JALYTT010000433.1 GCA_030854145.1 Chloroflexota bacterium
GTGTAGCCCTACGCGGGCGAGGCAAGCCATCGCCCCCACGGCTACGCGGACAATCCCCAGCAGGCATAGCGTCTACAACCCACGGTCATGGTAGAGGCATACCTTGCAGGAACAACACTACGACGCGATCATTATTGGCGCTGGCCTGGGCGGCCTGCTCAGCGCTGCGCAACTGTTGCAGCGCGGCAAACGAGTTGTCGTGCTGGAGCGCCTCCCTCATTGTGGAGGGCGCTTCACGGCGAAGACTTTTCAGGGCGTGCAGGTCAGCACGGGAGCCGTCCACATGCTACCCTTCGGCAGCAGCGGCGTGCTGGCGAGTATGCTGCGGCGCTTACAGGTGCCGCATCGTTTATTTGATGCCGATGTCTTCGGCTCCTTTCATGTGCATGGCAAACAGATCCGCGCACGCGGCCTGCTGGGCGCCTTCAAGTTTTTGGGGCCACGCCAGTTCTTGTGGTTCACGCGCATGGGCTACCTGATGTTCCTGCGCCCCCTGCCCGCGCGGGACCGCGACCTGCCTTTCAGCGCCTGGCTGGCCCGGCACCTGGATGTCAAACGCAACCGCGAACTGGCGACATTCTTCGCCTGCATCTCGCGCTTCGCCCTCAGCCTGGAACTCAGCCAGGTGAGTACCGCCGAAGTGATCGAGACCTGCCTGAACATGTTTAGCTATGGTGCCCCCGCCATCGTCGAAGGCGGCTGCGGCACCCTGACTGGCGAACTGGAACGGCACATCCTGGCTCAGGGCGCCGACCTGCGGCTGCGTCATGATGTTATGCAGATTTTGCACGAGGACGAGCAGATCAGCGGGGTACGCGGGCGCGACAAAGCCAGCGGCGCCGAGGTCAGCTTCTATGCTCCACTGGTGGTAAGCGATATCGGGCCGCGCGCGACGGATGCGCTGCTGGCGAACCGACAGATCACTCAGGCTACGGTATTGAAACAGCAGCGACAGGGCAGCAGCGCCACAACATTCGCAGATCTCGATGAAGACAGTGGCGAGCTGAACACGCACACTGCCATCCCGGAAGCCGTGGGGCTGAAGGTCCACCTGCTCAGCGATATCTCGCTCATCCCTCACAAAGGCATCATGTACTGCCTGGATACCCAGCGCATCGCCGGCATGGTTCAACCAACCAACTGCGATCCCAGCCTGGCCCCGGCTGGCAAACACCTGCTCATCAGCCACCAGGTCATTCAGAGCAACAATATCGAGGAGGAGAAGGCTCTGGCACTCGCCGACCTGCGCATGCTTTTCGGAGCAGACGCGTTCGAGCAGCACTGCCGTGTGCTCACCATGAGCACCTATCGCGGCGAGTGGCCTGTGAACCGCATCGCGCAGGGTGCCGATGTCGCTCCCAGCACCCGACTGCACGGCCTGTACCTGGTGGGGGACGCCGTGAAGCCCACGGGCTACCTGATGGTTGAGGGTGTGGCGCAGAGTGTCAATCACTTCCTCGACCTGCTCATCAGCAGTGAACAGGTGCCGGCTGACACCGTCCCTGAAGCACCTCACATGCAGGGACGCGGCAAGCGCCCACGCTGGAAACGCGAGAAACAGGCGGCACGCTACGTTACCCCACCCCCTTCTCGTCTCAATGCACTCCGCTGGTTGTGGCAAGCTCCCGGCAACTCAGGCAAATCGTAAGGAGAACCCCGTATTTATGAATATGGACAACAATGCCCCCTACTACCTGATCACAGGTGGTACGCCGCTGCATGGCGAAGTCGCCCTGAGCGGCGCCAAGAACGCGGTGGCCAAGATCTTGATCGCGTCGCTGCTGACAACCGAGTCCTGCACGCTGCGCAATGTGCCCTTGATCGGGGAACTTGACCTGACGCTGGCGCTCTGTCACGATATGGGGTCTCACATCGAGCTGGTAGACCACACGCTCTCTGTGCGCACACCCGATGTTCACTGTTCGATAGTATCGGGGAGTATCGGCGGCCTGAACCGCATGGCCATCATGACCGTCGGGCCGCTGCTGCACCGCTGTGGCGAGGCCAATATCCCGCGTCCGGGGGGCGATCGCATCGGCGCGCGCCCCATCGATTTCCATATTCAGGGATTAGAGTTAATGGGCGCCGTCGTTACCGAGGAAGCGGGACGCTACCACTTCAGCGCGCCACGCGGCCTGCACGGTGCGACCATCCACCTGCCCTTCCCCAGCGTCATGTCGACCGAGAACTTCCTTATCACAGCCTCGCTGGCCAAAGGCGTCACCGTCATCGAGAACGCGGCGCTGGAGCCGGAGATCATCGACCTCATCAAGTTCCTGCAGAAGATGGGCGCCATCATCGAGATCAAGGTTGACCGACGCATCGTGATCGAGGGCGTCGAGCGCCTGCACGGCGCCAGCCATACGCTGCTGAGCGACCGCAACGAGGCCGTCTCCCTGGCCATCGCCGCCTACCTGACAAAGGGCGACATCTACCTGCGCGGCGCCCAGCAGGATACGCTACTCACCTTCTTAAACACGCTCACCAAGATGCAGCTCAGCTTCGCCGTGGACGACGAGGGCATCCGCTTTACCGGCACTGATACGCCGCCGCCGGTCATCGCCCTGGAGACCGATGTTCACCCCGGCTTTATGACCGATTGGCAGCAGCCGTTCACCATCCTGCTGACGCAGGCCGACGGTATGTCGGTTGTCCACGAAACCATCTACGAGGACCGCTTCGGCTACACCAGCGCTCTGAGCCATATGGGCGCGCATGTCGGCCTGTATAGCAAGTGCCTGGGCGAGGTACCCTGTCGCTTCCGCGAAAAGCAGTACCTGCATAGCTGCGTGGTGCGAGGTCCCACACCTCTGACCGCCACGCGCCTGGATATCCCGGATATTCGCGCCGGCTGCTCCTACATCCTGGCCGCCCTCTGCGCACAAGGCACCTCCAGCGTCTACGGCATCGAGCACATCGAGCGCGGCTACGAGAAGCTCGACGAGAAGCTGCGCGCTCTGGGTGCGCAGTTGGAACATATACGCGAGCCAGACCTGGTAACTCCTGGCAAAGAACCGGTATACCGCGCGGTAACAGGGCATCCGTGAGGAGCACCAACGTAAGCCGCAGTGGCTTCAACACATTCGTTTGATCGGTACACCACCCGCCGTAGTGCTCTGTCAAACTTCGTTCGACACGTGAGCTGCCCCTCATCCGCGTAGGGATCCGGCAAGCCGGATCCCTACGCGGGCGGGAGAAGCGCCCCGATACCTGTGCCATGAACTTTGACAGAGCACTACGAACTCAAAGCCCTTGACAAAAAGAGCAGCTACATGGTATAGCTTATATAGCAAATAGCTATATAAGCTAGAAATTTGCAATAACGCAGACTGGCGAGGTAACAAGCAATGCTTTCTGAACCGAACCCGGCATCCGCAGTGGATTGGACGATGCCGCGGCCGGATATGATCTCTGCCGGGAGCGGCGTCCCTGCCGTTGTAACGCGCGATCTCGTGCGCACCTTTGGGCAGAAGGTCGCCGTCCAGCACCTGAACTTGAGCGTGCAACGCGGCGAGTTTTTTGGCTTCCTGGGACCCAATGGCGCCGGTAAGAGTACGACCATCAAGATGATGACCGGCTTGCTGCGCCCCACCACCGGCACGGTATGGGTCGCCGGCGTCGATGTCTGGCACGACCCACTCTCCGCCCGCGCGCTCATGGGTGTCTTGCCTGAGTACCTGAACCTGTATGAGCGCCTGACCGGGAGAGAATTCCTGACCTTTGCCGGCCATATGTATGAAGTGCCCGCTACGGACATCGAGAGGCGCTCCAGCGAACTCCTGCGCGTCCTGGACCTCAGCAACGATGCCGACAAACTTGTCGTCGATTATTCAGTGGGCATGCGCAAGAAGGTAGCCCTGGCCGCCGCCCTTATTCACCGGCCCCAGGTGCTCTTCCTCGACGAACCCTTCGAGGGCATCGATCCCATCAGTTCGCGCGTCATACGCGATATCCTGCAAGAACTGACGCGCCATGGCACCACGATCTTCTTTTCGTCGCACATCATGGAGGTCGTCGAGCGCCTCTGTACCCGCGTCGGCATTATCAACCAGGGCGTGCTGGTGGCCGAGGGTACCCTGCAAGAACTGCGCGAGCGCGCCAGCGGCGAGAACAAAGATGCTACCCTGGAAGATATCTTCCTGAATGTGGTGGGCGCGCGCAACGAAGATCACAATCTCAACTGGTTGGAAATGTAATCATAGCTCTTCCTTGCAGTATGTGCAGGAATACATAGGGGGCCATTATGGTTATACACGGGGACAAACTTCGTTGGCTCTTCTGGTTGCGCTGGAAGATGCTGACGCGCGGCTTCACACGTGAAAAGGGTCGCATTTTCACGACCATCTTCATGATCATCTTTATCCTGCCACTCTTCGCAGGGGCCGCTATCGGTACATTTTTCGCCTATCGCTACCTGCCATCGCCCGCCAACGCGGAGGTCATGTTCCTGGTGCTGACCGGGGTCTACCTGCTGTGGATTATCCTGCCCCTGATGCAGTTCGGCGTCAACGAGGGTCTCGATATGTCCAAGCTGGTACAGTTCCCGCTCACGCGCTGGGAGATCATGGCCAGCCTGATCTTCTCGACGCTGCTGGATGTCTTCACCCTGGGTCTGCTGATGGTCCTGGGGGCCATCGTGCTGGCCTGGTCCTCCTCGGTGCCGGTCGCGCTGATGTCGATTGTGGCGATGCTCATCTTCTATGTGCAGGTGGTCGGCATCAGCCAGTTAGTGCTCGCGCTCCTGATGCGCACGTTACAGAGCCGCCGCTTCCGCGACCTGAGCTTTCTGCTGATCGTGCTCTTCTCTTCCTCGTGTTACCTCTTCCAGCAGATCGCCTTGAACGGCATCGGGTCAACGCGCTTCGTAGACGCCTTGCAGCATGCCAATACCTCTCCCTACCTGCAATGGCTGCCGCCAGGTATGGCCGCGCGCACGGTTCAGCAGGCCTACCTGGGCAACTGGCTGGCCAGCTTTGCCTGGTTGGGGGCCTCGATAGTCCTGGCTCTGCTGGTGCTCTACCTGTGGCAACTTATCGTCGAACGCAGCCTGAGCGCGCCAGAGACAGGCGGCGCGGCGCGTGTGCGTCGGCGCGCCGAAAGGCCGCAAGCTGCTGTAGCGCTCCCATCTTCCGCCGGCGCTGTGCCCGTCGCGGCGCCGGCCTGGCAGCGCCTGCTCGCGCCCCAGACCCTGGCCGTCACGGTCAAAGAATTGAAGTACTTCAGGCGTGACCCGCAGTTCCAGGCCCTGCTGCTCCAATCGGTGGTCTATATCGTGATCATCGTGGTAGGGCCGCTACTTAATGTGAGATCCAGCGGCTTCGGCACCGGCCTGATCATCTATGCGCCGGCGGTGGCGCTCCTGACGATGCTCTCGCTCTCGCTCAACTCCCTGGGTATGGACCGCGAGGGCCTCACGACCCTCTTCCTGTTCCCGATCCGGCCACAGCGCCTGCTGTTTGGGAAGAACCTCTCTGTCTTCATCATAGGTCTGGTGGAGATGGTAATCATCGTGGCACTGAGCGCCACCCTGGTACACGCGTGGGATATGGCCTTGCCCATCATGGCTGCGGGCCTGGCTGGCATGGGTGTCGTGCTGGGTTGCGGCAATGTGACCTCGGTCTTCTTCCCACAGCGCATGCGACAGATGCGTGGCTTCCGCGCCACCGGCTCCTCGTCGTTCAGCGGCGACGGCTGCCTGCGCAGCGTCATGGTAATGGTTATGATGGTGGTCACCGCCATCTTGCTGATCCCTGTAATCCTCGCACTGGGCCTGCCGCTCATCTTCCACACGCAATGGTCCTGGATCATCACTATCCCGCTCTCGCTGGCCTACGGGATCGCCTTCCACCAGATAGTCACGCGCATCGTCGCCCCCCACCTGACCAGGCGCACACCCGAAATCCTGGCGGCAACGACACGGGAGTAGGGACAGCATATAGGGCGCAAGCCAGCGCCCAATAGGCGTCAAGTGAAGGCATCGCTTGCAGAAAGCGAGCGGCGTCTCCGTAGGGCGTGGCTTGCCTCGCCAGTCGGCCCGCAGGGCGCGTTAGGTG
>JALYTT010000434.1 GCA_030854145.1 Chloroflexota bacterium
CATCCACAGAACCTGTTTTAGACAGCATATGCTATCGTAGTTTATAGATGCAACTCTACCGCGCTAGCATAGTCACACACCCTGGCGGTATCGTATAGACAGGTTAAGATATCCGTGCCCGGTGGGGTAAATCTTAACGCTGACGCTAGCTCTCTCTCAATAGAAGCATAACGATAGAGGTGTATAATTATTCTGCACGCGTGTTACGACGTGTAGCCCTGATCCGCGTGGGGGCGAGCGAGTATTAATTGGATAGGGGTACCAGGTGTCTACGATTTTTTTGGACCGGGATGGGGTGATCAATGAAAACCGGGCCGATTATGTGAAAAGTTGGGCCGAGTTTCGCTTCTTGCCGGGCGCGAAAGAAGCTATAGCCATGTTGACGGGGGCCGGTCATCGCCTTATCGTGTGTACGAACCAGGCGGGAATCGCGGGCGGCACTATCGCGCGCGAGGCGGTTGAAGATATTCATTATCGCATGCTTGAGGAGGTCGTGTGGGCCGGTGGGATGATCGAGAAGGTCTATTACTGCCCCCACGCTAAAGATGTGGGCTGCGGCTGTCGCAAGCCGCGACCCGGCATGCTGCTACGCGCGCAAGGGGAGTTGGGTCTCGACCTGGAAGACGCGGTATTTATCGGCGATAGCATGACAGATGTCCGCGCCGGGCTGGCCGCTGGCGTGCGCACCATTCTGGTATTGACGGGTCTGGGCCTGGAGCAATTTCACAAACATCATCACGAGGCCGGTGGGCAGTTTCGCATCATGATGAGCCTGAAGCATGCCGCTGATAGCATTGTGTCGGGCAGGTATATGCCTGCCGGCATGCCAACCTCTCTGGAGCGTGCCTGTTATTCGTCTATCGGCATGAACAGATAGCTCTCTCTATAATAGCGCTCTTCCTGCATCTCCCACTTCATATGATACAATTGAATTCAAAAAGGGTAGGAACTTTCGGAATGGACGAGATCCCTATGGACGAGGTCAACGAAATCCATCTTTTGCCAGAGGACCTACAGCGAAAATCTCTTGCTGAGCGCGAGATTGTTCTGATGTCTGATGACACACGTACGGCCATAGATATCCTTGAACGTGCTGGTTGGGCGATTCTGGGGTGGGAACCCTGGTTGAAGCTTCCTGATGGGACCCATATGCATCCCGTCATAAGTGGTGATTTCCCCCGAGAAGCCCTGGAAGATTGGCCAACCTACGTTCACCGCTCCGCACAGCTTTGTCGCGACATGCTGGAGGAGGAACAACGAGAATGGGATCAAGGAACCTTTTTGCCGCCCGACTTTCCACCCTATTGGCGAGAAAAAATCCCATCGATGATTCTCTACTTCTGTCTTTTTACTGTTGATAGTAACCGCTATTCACAACTAAAGGTCACAACACGTTTTGTCAAGATTGCGAAGAAAGCCTGAGTCCGCGTAGGGAGCCGGCTTGCCGCGTCCGTGTCATATCAAATCCTGATGATCACTGTACATTTAATCTTGCTGAAAAGCCAACTCGCTGCCACGCGAAAGTACATTGATTAACCGGATTTGATATCAGGCATCCCTTGGGGTGCCTGCGCGGCTGCCTGGTCGCGCACGTGAGGCCGGCACACGGACGCGGCAAGCCGGCTCCCTACGCGGGATGGGACCATTTCACCTGTGCAATGATGCTTGACAGAGTATTACCCTTTATGGTTCAACAGCGTACCCAACTCTCTACAATATGTCAGTAACTCCCGGAAGACAGGCAACTCCTGCAGCGCGCTGGCGCAGCCGACGAGGATGAGTTTGCGTTGCGCGCGGGTCAGGGCCACGTTGAGGCGATGGGGGTCGGTGAGGAATGTGCGCAGGGGGCTTTCCAGGTCTGGCGGCTGGGCTGTGGCGAAGGACATGATGATTACTGGGCGCTCGCCGCCCTGGAAGCGGTCTACCGTGTCGATGCTCATCGGCGAGTCGAATGGGAGCGCCTGCCAGCCGCGTGCCGCGTTGGAACTGAAGAGGTAGCGCCGCAGGTTCGCGACCTGCGCGCGATACGGTGCGATGATGCCGATGTCTCGCGGCGCAATGCCTCGCGCGAGCAGCGCGGCGACGATATCGCGTACCGCGCGCGCCTCGCTGTTGCTGGTCTTCGGCTGGCTGTTGCGCGTTTCGCTGCCGACATCCAGAAAGACCAGCGGATGTCCCGGCCGGATGGCCCGCATGATTGAGAGGCTCTCCGTGGCTGGCAGCGGCCCGCCGGGCAGCGTAAACTCCAGCACGCGCTTCGCCACCGAGGGGTGTGCCTGCAACTGTCCCTCGTAGAAGAACTGGGATGCGAAGCCCGCGATCTTCTCGTTCATGCGATATTGCGTGCGCAACGAAACGCTGGCGCTGACGGCTTCGGGCTGCTCTTTCCTGTAGTCATCATCCAGGCGTTTGAGGTTGTTGAAGAGGGAGTCGGCCAGGCCTGCTTGCGCGGCCTCTTTGCTGAGTACCAGCGGCGGGAGTT
Source organism: Chloroflexota bacterium (assembly GCA_030854145.1). Next base: position 2,483 of record JALYTT010000434.1, read on the forward strand.
GTTTTTCATCGCCCACCAGGATGAAGCGCTTCGTGAAACGCAGCGCCCCCAGGATGGCAGGGATGGTGAGTTGCCCGGCCTCGTCGATAAGCGCTACATCGAATTGCAGCAGCGGATCGTCCTGCGCGTTCTCGATCGACGCGGGCGCGTATTTGTCGGATGACCACGTGGCCGTCGTTGAGGCTACCACCGGGATCTTACGCAGTATCTCGCGTACCGCGCGGGTCTCCTGGTATAATCCATCGGACGAAGCTGGCTGCGCGCCTTGCGCGTGGAGCGCGACATTTTTTAAGAGCCGCTCCTGCACCGCCTCGTCCACGCTGCGGTCATGGCCCAGGCGCACATAGTCGTGAAAGCCCTCGCTATTGAGCCGTTTGAGCATATTGTCCACTGCCTGGTTCGTGAAGGCTGCCAGCAGAACGCGCTGGCCCTGCTGGCACAGGCGCTTGACGATCTCGGCGATGACGCTGGTCTTGCCGGTGCCGGGCGGACCGTGGACCAGCAGGTAGTCCTGCATCTGTAGTGCGCGCTCGACGGCCAGGTTCTGCCCAGCGTTGAAGTCTGCCCTTGTTGATATCGCGAGCGTGCTGAAGCGTGGTCGCGCCTTGCCAGATACCAGCTCGCGCAGGTGGGTATCGGCCTGGAGCCAGCGCACAAGGTTCTGCACCGTGCGCACATGCACAACATCGGTGCCATAGCGATCAATCAACGAGGGCTTGCTGATGAGTTCCGGCGTCCAGATCGTCACCTGTTCGGCGCTAATGCTCATGATGGAGCCTGTAACCGCGTCGCCCGTAGTAGGGTTGCCATCGCTGAGCAGGACCTCATCGCCTACGCGCAACTCCGAGGTGTTGGTGCAGGCAAAGGCTTGCAACCACTCGCCCTGTCCCGTTGGCTGCGGCCTACCCAACGGCTTCAGTCCGCTGATCGCCGTTCCCCGCTCGATATGCTCAATCACCGCCGTTTTCCAGAGCAGCGCCTGCTGCTGCTCCCCCTCGCGCCCCTCCATCCCCAGCAGGCGATAATACTTGGCGAAGAACTCGCGGTCGTGTAGGGGCGCGTCCGGGGCGTGTCCGGGAAGGACGCGGGCCAGCGGCGTGTTAACCATGTCGATTTCGTGTAGGGAACCAACCCCGTCATTTTCGTGTGGTGGGGCGCAGGCCCGCGGCGCCCCTACATGAAATGCGGGATCGTGTTCGTCATGATTCCTCCCGTGATCTTGTAACTGGGGGCTGGCCTCATCATTTTCGTGTAGGGGCGCCGCTGGCCCGCGCCCTACACGACCGCGTGCATCGTTCCCGTTATGTCCTGTCGCGTCCTCCTCGACAATATCGGGTTCTGGCGGTTGCCAGTCGAGGAGGGATGAGATGCGCTGGCACTGTTCGAGCATCACGCACCTTGTGCAGCGTGACGGGCCGGGAGGAGCGGGTGGGGTGCCGGTTACATGGCTGAGCACCAGGATGTTGCGTTTCTCGTTGACGCGCTGGAGTTCGCGCACGGAGAAGGGGATGCCGAATGCCTGCGCCTGGCCTGGTGTGCCGCTATAGAGCAGGGTAGCGAGCGCCTTTTTCATGCGCGAGTCCCGGCGCACCGTCAGTAGCGCGTGGTAGCCGTAGACCTGCCAGCGATGGTTGGCGCGTGGGAGCTGGCCCGTGCTGCCGCCGGTCTTCAATTCGAGCAGGCGCTGGCGGCTTGATTGGCGCCAGAGCAGATCGAGCCGCCCCTTGAGGCCGATCTCCGGCGCCAGCAAGAAGGTTTCGGCGCGTACCATATTCTCGCTGCGTTGCTCCTCCGCGCCTGTAGCTTCGCCCTCGTCGTAAGAGGCAGGCATATCCCACAGGGTCGCGCGCTGGTTCTCAAACCAGGTTGCCAGGCTTTCCAGGTGGGGCACGATCTCGGCGTGCAGCGCTACGGTCGAGACATTAGCCAGCGCCAGGTCAACGCTGCTGCGCGCCAGAGCCTGCGCGAGGTGGCGGTGCAGCGCGGCCAGCGTCGTCTCCTCGCCGTGTGCCGCGTGGTTGGTCATCAGTTCGCCCCGGTCATGCTCCTTGAGCAGTTCTTTGAAGCAGGTATGTACCAGGTTGCCACGGATAGCCGCCGCCGAGGTTGGCGAGGGCACGAGGCGGTTCAAGAGATACTGCCGCGCACAGTATTCGGCGTGGTTGAGGTCAGTGATGTTGAGCAGCGTATCAGGCTCCAGGATGGCGAGGGTGTAGGAGTTGGCCTGGTAGCGGTGCAGTGGCCGACCCCTGTACTCGACGATAGTGGGGGGCGCCGGCAGGTGATAGACGCGCAGGGTCAGGTCGGAGATTGGATGCGAGCACGCGACCAACTCTTTCACCAGATTGTGATAGTAGCGCGAGAGTTGTAACGAAGCGAGCGTGGTACCGGTATCGATGGTAATGAAAGGCAGCTTCTCGCCGTTGACCTGGATCTCCCTGGCGGAGACCACGCGTCCTTCAAGCTGGGGGACGGCGCACGCCGGTCGCTCAGGATCAAGTGCGCAGAGAAAGCAGCCCTGGGACGTTCCTTGTGCTTCCAATGTTGGCACCTTTCTATGGCTTCTTCCCGGCCCGGTCTTCCGTCTAGTACATATGTTTGCACTGTGAGTGTAGTGTACCGGATTCTCCAGGAGAATGCAATGCGTAGCCCCCTAACCAAAAAGCCCTGGTCGGGTCCACAAAGTGCTTGACATCGCACAAAGCGTCGGCTATAATGGACACGTCGATCAATCAGAAAGTACTGGCGCATGTCTCTCTCTGGGCAGTTACCAAAGTGGACAAATGGAGCTGACTGTAAATCAGCTGTCTTCGACTTCGGGGGTTCGAATCCCTCACTGCCCACCAGCTAGCCGTAGAACGCAAGCTTTGGGCATGGCACACGCCATTGCCCATGTATACTGTATACAAGGACTAGCACTGGTATAGCACTGGCCCGTGTGGCGCAGGGGTAGCGCGCAGTCTTGGTAAGACTGAGGTCATGGGTTCAAATCCCATCACGGGCTCCTGTGGTTTCTGAAGATGCCTGGCTGTATACAACGCAGGCACCTTCACGAATAGCCGCGCAGGACTATAATAAGGGTCTTGCCGCCGTCTTCTGAAAAGATCGTCGCTTCCTTTTCCATCCAGCCTCTATCCGAATGCATGATAAGGATCAAACGGTCTGGGTGAAGAGTAGAAAATTATGTACAACTAGCGATCAGGCTCTCAGAAGACGGCTGCTGCATGTCTATAGGGAAACAACTACGTTTGTTGGCTATCATCTGAACTGATTGCAGGCACAGGTTGAATGGCAGGAGGAGCCAGCACAAGTTATGGCAAAGAAGAAGTTTGAGCGAAACAAGCCCCACGTGAATGTGGGCACGATTGGACATATCGACCACGGCAAGACGACGCTGACGGCGGCGATCACCAAAGTGCTCGCCAAAGCCAACTCGACCAACAAGTACATCGCCTTCGACCAGATCGACAAGGCCCCCGAAGAGCGCGAGCGCGGTATCACCATCGCCATCGCCCACGTGGAGTACGAGACGGAGAAGCGGCACTACGCCCACGTGGACTGCCCCGGTC
>JALYTT010000435.1 GCA_030854145.1 Chloroflexota bacterium
CGTATTGAACATAGAGCCTGCCAGCAGCAGGTTGTACTCGGTATAGTGCGCACCCTGGAAGAAGCTCAGTCCGATGGGGAGGGTAAGCATATCCTGTCTCTGCGTGATCAAGAGGGACCAGAAGAATTCGTTCCAGGCTCCCTGGAAACTGATAATAGCCACCGCTATGATGGCCGGCATCGACACCGGCACAATCACCTGGAAGAAGGTGCGCAGGAGCGACGCGCCATCGATGAATGCCGCCTCCGCCAGTTCAAATGGCAGACTTTTCATGAACTGCAACATCACGAAAACCGTCAACGGCTGCGTGGCCAGCGGGAGTATCAGCCCGGCAAAAGAATTAGTCAGGTGCAGGTTAAACGCCATAATGAAGCGTGGGATGGCGATAATCGGCAGTGGAACCAGCATAATCGCCAGCGTCAAGATTCTGAAGAATTCGCGCCCGCGAAAACGCATGCAACCCAGAGCATAGCCGGCCAGCCCGGAGGAGAGGACATTGAAGATGGTGACCCCAACAGCAAAAATCAACGAGTTGAGCAGCCAGCGGAGGAACACAGGATTATTCACAATACCTCCATGATTTTGGCATTGCGCGTCATTTTAAAATCGGCCAGGCGAAGGATACAAACATCAGCGGTACCCCTGGCTATGCTCCGCCCGAACAGTATGGCCGCGCGCAATCCACGCCGCGCACAGATATTTACAGCCTGGGCGCGTTGCTGCATGAGCTGCTTTCAGGTATCGACCCCTCAGGTACGCCTTTTCGTTTTGGCCCCTTGCATCTAGCGGGTCATTCTCAGGCTGCCGACCTCGAAGCGTTGATCCTGATGATGGTTGATCTCGACGAAAATAAAAGACCTGCCACTATGCGGATTGTGCAGCGAGAATTGCAACGTATCGCTGCGCGAGAGAGCACAGGATCGAGAAGCGTCCTGCAACCGAACTTTGCTCAACCAACTGCCTTGTCCCTCCGGACGCCTCCAACACCGGTGCAAGCGCCGCCCTACATGCAGGCACTCTCCTCTAGTGCGCCAACGCAGCAAGCGCTAGCCGGGAGCGGGAGCGCCAACATCCCAGGGCTCCCTCCTAAACGAGGTATGTCGCGACGCACTGTTTTCTTTGGGCTGGCTGGTGTCATCGTAGCAGGGGTCGCAGGCGGTCTCTGGTGGGAATATAAGACCTCTGCTTCTGCCTTGCCGGGCTTCGCGGCAAATAGTACCTGGGTCGGCCTGGCTAACCAGTATAGCGGCGGCACACACTATTCTATGATTATGAAGGTGGATAAGATTGATGGCGTCACATTTTCTGGTACTATGACCTACCCGGATCTGGGTAATAGCGTCACAGAAATAGCGGGGACCGTTGTGGATCAATTTGGGGATGCCACTGAGCAGAGTAAATGGAAAGCCGTTCCCGGGTTCAATTCGAGAGGGCAGGGAACCGGGCTGAAATTTACTGAGAACAGCGTCATAAAAGCCGGCCAGGGTTTTACCATTATCCTTGGTGTGCAGTACTATGCATTCGCTAATGTGGATGGAGCTATCAAAGGCGTCTGGTTTGATTCGGTAACTTCTACAGACCCTAGAGGCAATTACGATCTGTATAAGCCATAGTGGTCTAGGGGTATGTGATATAATGCCTATCACCAAAGAAGTCAAATAATGGACACAAAAACGGCACAGTAGCGCGAGGGACATGAGTTAACAGAGTCTCTCCCACACCACTATGTCCTCCTGTCATTTCTCAGATAACTTGGCTCTCCCGCAGAAATGGTGCTCAGCAATACGATACGTTCTTTGAAAAAGGCGTTGCCAGAAGGTCTGAAGGCATCTACGATAGACAGCAAGTGTCTTCCAGAAAGAAAATGCTCTCGCTCCTGTTCTGCGTACACTTTCAGACCCTGTGAATTGCTGAGCACCATTTCTGCGGGAGAGCCACAATGCGGGATGGTATCCCCACCAATGGACTTGCGCGTGCATCCTCTTTACTTCCACATCTCTGCCGATAGAACAAAAGGAGTGCAATGGCAATGCAGTGACGGTTGCTTTGAGAGACAACCAGGAAAGGTATTCGATCCTCTATGAAAAAGCTGTTCCGACTTGGGATGGGGATAGCCGTTCTCCTCATGGCGCTTTTCTCGCTCTGGTTGGCAATCATCCCACAATCAGCGGTGAACAAAGCCGATCGGGCAACCTCTAGAAGCGACTTGTATGATCAAGCCCGCTATGCAGTGAGTAGTGAGGAGTTGCAGGTGCAACAGTATCGTAATGATCCAGGTCCTGCCGCCACAGCACGTTACCAGCGTGCCGTGGCAGCAGGAACCAATGACCTCCTCACCCTCTCTCATGATGGAGAGACAAATGATTGGATATTTGCCCAGAAGGAGCTTGCATTGCTCAGCCGCTACCACATCCTGGCTCAGCAGATGTTTGTCGCCAGTGACGTTGGAGATACGGCGCTGCTGCATCAGGCTAGTCAAAGCGGTGAGCCGATAGCTGTCCAGTTGGAGCTGGAGATGAATACAGCGGCCAGCCAGCATCGCCAGCAGGCTCTGCAAAACCAGGGTGAACTCCGCAGCGTTCTCTTGGCAGCGCTTCTTGCCACTCCTGTGGTGATTGGTGGGGGGCTTCTTCTCTTCAGTAGTTGCTGGCTCCTCTTGGCAACCTACCACTCTCGGGTAGAACGGGTGGTGCTGACGGATGCCCTGACTCATTTGCCCAATCACCGTGCCTTGATGGATCGACTGGAGAAGGAAAAGGAACATGCTCAACGCTACGGGCATCCGTTCTCGCTCCTCTTTTTCGATGCAGATCACTTCAAGCGGGTGAACGACACCTACGGACACAGCACAGGAGATGTAGTGCTGCGGGAATTAGGAAGCCGGGTGCGCAGCCAGTTGCGGGGAGAGGCTATCGTGGGACGCTATGGGGGTGAAGAGTTCCTCGTCCTGCTACCAGAAACTGGTCTTGCCGAGGCATACGAAGTGGCAGAACGCGTGCGCAAAGCGATTGCTGCACATGCGCTGGCGACTTCCGCGGTGAATGAGGGGATTCCCACGACGATCAGTATGGGGATAGCTACTTTTCCCGATGAGGGTCTGACTGTAGGTGAACTCGTAGAGAAGGCCGATCAGGCGATGTATTGGGCCAAGCGGCTGGGACGTAATCAGGTCCGCACCGCCCAGGAAGCCGAGCGGTTCAGCCAAGACCAGTCCCTTGCAGCTACCATCTTCAATCTTGAGCGGCACGACGACTCGGCATCTGATGAACTGAGCCAATCAGGTGAACACGATCCAATCGTTGATGGGACTGCTACAACTGCGCGACCAGGACATATTCACGCATTCAAATGAAGTGAGCGCTGTGGCAGCGGCGATTGCACGAGAGGTGAGGGCAACCCAGAAGGCGATCTTTCCCGTCTCGATAGTAGCCCTCTTGCATGATCTCGGCAAAATCGCGTTGCCCGACGCGCTCAATGCTCGTCCGTAGAGGTGGAGAGGTGCATGAAAAGCCGTCTGGCAAGCAGAGAAGCGGCACACAAATAGCAGTTTTGAGGGGGATGTGATACAATCACCATCAATCTCATTGATTCGTCGCCTCGCACGCGCGGTCCATTGAGCGGGTTCCACAGGAAAGCACAGACGTGAAATGATGAGTACCAATGAGCAAGATGCTCAGGCATTGGATGCCTATTCGCACGCGGTAACGACGGCCGCGGAGCGCGTGGGACCTGCGGTCGTGCGTATTGATATAGAGCGTGAGGGGCGACGTTTCGGAGCATACACGTCTCCCCGGCCGGAGTTTGGGGGCGGCATTGGCTCCGGCTTCATCTTTGCCTCCGATGGCCAGGTATTGACCAACGCACACGTTGTGGAGGGCGCGCGACGTATCCGGGTCACGCTCGCCGATGGCCGCACCTTCGACGCGGGCCTCGTCGGCGGCGAACCAGACGTGGATGTAGCGGTGCTGCGCATCGGCGCGGACCGCCTGCCGGTCGCCGAACTGGGGCGCGCTCCGCTGCGCGTGGGCCAGTTAGTGCTGGCTGTCGGGAACCCCTATGGCCTGAACTGGACGGTCACGGCCGGCGTGGTCAGCGCGCTGGACCGCACACTGGAGGGTCGGGGCATGCGCAGGATGACCAACCTGATCCAGACCGACACCTCCATCAATCCCGGCAACTCCGGCGGTCCCCTCGTTGATAGCTTCGGCCGCGTTGTGGGAATCACCACTGCGATGATGCCCATGGCGCAGGGGTTGGGTTTCTCGATCCCCCTGGATACGGTCAAGTCGGCGATTGCGCGTATCAACCGGCGCCACGAGGCCACTACCAGCGGCGTCTCCCTGGGTGTCGGGGGCATGCGTGTACAACTCGACCCGGCGCTACGCCAGCGCCTCTCTATCGCGCAGCAGTTCGCTATGGAACTGCTGGAGATCCGGCGCGGTGGCCCGGCCGATAAGGCCGAACTCAAACGCCTGGATGTGATCATCGCGGCCGGCAATGATCCGGTGACGGAGCCGCGCGACCTGCAGCGTATTGTGCGTCGTCACCGCTCCGATGACAAACTGCCTGTAAGTTTCCTGCGCGGGGGAACACAACGCAAGGTGACCGTGGTGTTGTAGTGCGAAGGGGTAAACGTGAGGAGCGGGCGATGCAGTGGCTGTGCCGCCATATTGCCCGCTCCTCACGCTTTTCACCATCTCCATTTTCCTCGTCTCATACGTGTGATACATAGTATGCTAGCTACAAAAATTTGGAGATTCGTCACCGTGACGCGTCTAACTCTATGAGGGTGGAGTGTTTCACCTTATTGAGGCCAATGGCCTCGCATAGAAAAGGAAAATCTCACCATGATGGTACCAGTTTTCTTTGCGCTCGTGGTCGTCGGGGCGCTGCTTATTGGTGGTACTGTTGTAAGTTTGTCCCTGTACAAACGGGGCGCTCTAGGCGTCCGCCGTTTCAGACGCGCGCGGCGCGTGGAAACTGCTCCCTCTGTTGCAACTGCTTCCTCTGTCTCACTGGCCGAGGAGGAAGAGGCGGAAGAGGCGTCTTCGTTCTACCCTGGACTGGTACACGATGGCACATCACGCTACGTGCGCACTATTCTGATAATCTCGGTCGCGCTCGCTGTCATTGTTGGGATTATCATCACTTTGCTCTTCACAAGTGGAATACTCTAGCGTGATCTCGCTGTATGCACAAAGCCTTGTTCCACGCGCGCCGAATGCTCCGACCAATCTGAATGCGAGGAGCAGGCGGTGTTATAATAACTGCGAACTCCGTTGCATTATGCACAGCGGCATGTATGTAAGGAAGTTTCGAAAAAACGCAGAGGGAAAGGCAGGCCATAAGTGATATCAGCGCTACCCGAACGTATGCATACCCGTTTCACCGAACTTATCAATATTCGCTATCCTATTGTGCAGGGAGGGCTTTCGCACCTCTCATACGCGGAACTGGCGGCGGCCGTTTCCAACGCCGGTGGCCTGGGTCAGGTTGGCTGTGCCTGCTTTGAGACCCCCGAAGCCTTGCAGGCCGATATCCAGAAGCTCAAGCGTTTGACGGACAGGCCCTTTGGCGTGAATTTCCCCATCGGGCATACGCCGCTGGATGCCTTTGTTGATGCGGCGCTCAGCGAGGCTCCGGCCGTCATCAGCATCACCGGGGGCAACCCGGAGCCGTTGTTGCGGCGCATCCAGCAGAGCGGCGCCCCTGTGCGTACGATGGTCCTCGTCGCGGGGGTGCGCGCGGCCCGCAAAGCCGAGTCCCTGGGAGCCGACGCGGTGATCGCCGTTGGCTTTGAGGGTGGTGGCCACCTGGGCCGCGACGATATTGGGACGATGGTGCTGACGCCGCGCATCGTGGCAGCGGTGCAGATCCCTGTGCTCGCTAGCGGTGGCATCGCCGATGGACGCGGTCTGGCGGCGGCCCTGGCGCTGGGGGCGGAAGGCATCGAGCTGGGCACGAGCTTTGTGGCGGTACGCGAGAGCAACGCGCACCCGCGCTACCAGCAGGCGCTCGTGGAGGCCCAGGAGACCGA
>JALYTT010000436.1 GCA_030854145.1 Chloroflexota bacterium
GTACCGGAAAATCTTCTGTGCTACAATCACTGCCAAAGAGACTAGATGTATAGATGTTATTGGGACTATAGATAGCATCTGAAACCCCTGATTTTCCTGGCATAAGGCTTAAAACATCAGCCTCTTTGTTATAATGGAAACGCCATCTCTCTTTAGTAGTTCTATCACTCAGTGCAAGATCAAAACCAATCATATCTTCTTTTGCGTTTTCAAACAGGGCATCCTTCGCGGTACCAATGTGGATCAAATCACCGTTGAGAGCTAAACCTGTTGTTTGGAGCAGATTCTGTTGATACGATTGACGCAAGAGAAGCAGGGATTGTAGCACAGAAGATTTTCCGGTACCGTTTAACCCGGACAGGAGAGTGAGAGCTTTGAATTCAAGCGACTGATCCTCGAAACACTTGTAATTTTGTAAACGAAGTCTGTGAAGCATGCTACTTCTGGTATCTAGTTGGTGTATCATAACAACACATCCCTGATAACTCGCTCGATCGCTTCAAAGCGCAGGCGCACTTTTTTAGGGTCACCAGTTGCAAAAGAGATGGCTTCCTTGAACTTCTGGTCAGGATCATTCATTAAAGCCATGAATTTTTTCCTCAATAGATCTTTCCGGTTCTTTAGTACCTGAACTTGCTCATCACTTAATTGATTCAAATTGACCGACCAGCTCTCGAATAAGGGTTTATTGATTGGTTGTCGCGGCGCTCCTTCTGAAAAGCGTTTGCGGAAAGCGTCATTTCCAAAAAGGTCCCTGGCTATACCCATAGTGCGCTCAAAGCCATGGCCTAAATGCTCACGTTCCTGATCAGACATCTTGTTAATGTCGGCCATCGCTTTATTCAGAAACGTGTCGAAATCCTTTGTGAACGTCGTATAAGGTGCAATCGTAAAAGCCAGGTACCTGAGTACGCATTCCCGATCAGCCATCCGATCATCGCGAATACCATCATCCACGGCACTCTTAAATACATGAGATTCAGCCAGTTGAGCGAGCAGTTTTGTGGCTCCCCCTTGATAAAGCGCATGCCGAATCTCTTGGGCTGAGAGAGGCAAGCCACCTGTATTGATGCGCTTAAAAATATTAAATTTTACGGCCTCCGGTGTGCCCTTCTCTATAAGATAAACCGTGACCTGCGTTTCAGCGATGCGACGTTGATAGTTGCGAGGCAATTCGTCGTAAGATTTCCCATTAAGATACGCAAGGAATTCCAACCCTCTCAAGCGGAGGGGTTTTTCAATCATAAACCTCTTTAAAGTAGTGAGCCTTTGCAGACCGTCCACTACTAACCACTTTTCATCGTTGGTGGCATCTATATAAAATGCTGGCAGAGGAATGCGGATAAGCATAGACTCGATCAGTCGGCTCTGGGCAGCGTCTTTCCATACCCCGCCTTTACGCTGGAACCCAGGGGCAAGATCCAGTTTCTGATCCTCAATACGTAAGCGTAACAGGTCAATCGTCATGGGCCTGTATCGACGCGAATCAAGGCTGGATCAAATGGCTCAGTAATTTTCTCGTCGCTACTTGTATCCTCTGCTTCCACCCCTGTGCCATTATCAGTAACGACCGTCTCATCAGGGGAATACCCATCAAGTCCTTGCATATCCGCTACCATTGCTATTCCTCTTTTTGCAGGTTACTTCATTGTGCCGGTGACGTGTTTGCCTGCCGCCATTATAAGATGTAACTTCTTATAGAGCAAGCAAGGCAAGGCTATTAGGGTAGATCAGGCATTTTTGCAACATTGCCTGATCTACCCTAACCCCATCAGACCCAGCAGCGCGTTCCGGCATCCCTTGCGTTCCACGCCAGCCTGTGCGGCCATCATGTTTAAGCGCGCCAGTTGCTTCGATTGCGCATCTGCGTCACTGTTGGACGCGGGCAGCAGGGTGACCTGTAGATGGCGTTTTGGGCGTAGGGTGATCACTGGCTGGAAGCCGGGAGTGTAGCCAGGGACAGGCTGTGGCGTATAGTGTTGCAGGATACTGGCGAGGATCAGGCGGCCCTCCAACTGCGCGAGCGGCATGCCGATGCAGGTGCGCGGGCCGCCTCCGAAGGGGAAGTAGGCGCCTGGCGGGACCTGCTGCTCGTTCGCGGGGTCCCAGCGTTCAGGCCTGAATACCTCAGCGTCCGGCCAGATCGTGGGCAGGCGATGCATGACCCACTGGCTCAGGATCAGCAGTGTGCCAACCGGCAGGCGCACGCCATCAAACTCGGTCTCTTTGGCAACGAAGCGCATCTGCAACCAGGCCGGTGGATAGAGACGCATCGATTCGCTCAACACCCAATCGAGGGAGGGCAGTTTAGCGAGGTCATCCATGGTTGGCTCGCGCCCGGCGAGCACTGAGCGGATCTCATCCTGGAGTGTGGTACGGATATGGGGATATTGCGAGAGCAGGTAAAACGTCCACACGAGCGTAATCGCGGTCGTCTCGTGTCCGGCGGCCAGGAAGGTCAGGATGTGATCGTGGATCTGCTTCTCGGTCAGCTTCGTGCCTGGCTCTTCCCCGCTCTCGGCCGTCATCAGCATGGAGAGCACGTCGTGGTACTCGTGGTCGTTATCGCGGCGCTGGGCGATCAGCGTGTAGATCAGGATATCGAGCTGGCGGACGGCGGCCATGCGCCTGCCATAGCCGGTCGCGGGGTTGTCGATGCGAATGTTGAGCAGGTCTTCGGCCATGCTCGTCGAACTGCCAATCACGCCATCGAAGGCATCGCTGAGCGGGCCAAGCTGGGCCGAGAGGTCGATGCTGAAGAGGCACTTGCTCACAATGCGCAGCGTCAACTCCTGCATAGTCCGCGACATATCGACGCTATCGCCGGGGTGCCAGGTCTTGAGCAGCTCCTGCGTGTATTGCTCTACGATAGTTGCATAGCCTTCGACCTGTTTCTTATGGAAGGCCGGTTGTACCGCGCGGCGCTGCTGGCGGTGCTTCTCGCCATCGATGGTCAGCAGGCCCTCGCTGGCGAAGCCGCCGCCGTCGCCGTTCTGGGGCCCCAGGCCGCGATTCGAGAAATCGCGCGGGTGCTCCACCAGCACGTAGCGCACATGTTCCGGGCGGAATAGCAGCACGGCTGGATTCTTGCCAAGGTAGATGGTGGCCATGTTGCCATAGGTGCGCTGCAACTGTTGCAGGAAGCCCAGCGGGTCCTGTCTCAACGAGAGCAAATTGCCAATGTAGGGTAAGCGGCGCGGGCCTGGTGGCAGCGTCTTTTGTAGTTCTTGTGCAGTCGGTACAGTTGTCGCCATGGGTTCCTGTTTCCTCTGTGTACTAATGTGTCAAGATTCACTACTCTGTATCATAAGATAGAAGTAGTGAGGGATGCAATAGGGCGCAGGCGAGCGGCGCCCGTACGCGAAACCAAGACGCGCGTGGTGTTGGAACAGGGCGCAGGCCAGCGGCGCCCCTACACGAAATGAGCCACACGCTCACATCGAGATGTTCCGGCCCTGAACCGCCATCTGGCACCCAGCGGCATCCCTCATTTCGTGTAGGGGCGCCGCTGGCCTGCGCCCTGCTCCAACGCCGCGCGCGCGCACTCTTTCGCGTACGGGCGCCGCTCGCCTGCGCCCTGCTCCAACGCCACGCGCGTCTTGGTTTCGTGTACGGGCGCCGCTCGCCTGCGCCCTGTTCCAACCACGGGCGCCGCTCGCCTGCGCCCGGCAAGCTTGCGCCCTATCGGCTTGCTACCAGCACATCGCGCCTCTTGATCACCCGGTCCACAGTGTGGGCCAGGGCCGTGTAGGGTGGCTCGTTGCGTACATGCAGGGGCGTTGCTTGCTCTATTAGTTCCACGAGGGGTTGGCGGTCGATGTGGGTAGCGTTCCAGGCCAGGGCCAGGGTGCCGCCGGGGAGGAGCAGGTCTGACCAGATGGGGAGGGCGCGGCGCAGCAGGGGGGCGATCTCGCCGAAGTGCTGGATGCCGTAGGGCAGGTCGGCGACGATGGCGTGCATGTGGGAGCCGCCCGGAAGCTCGCGCATGTGCAGATCGGCCTGGCAGGTATCGCCGTGCGCCAGAACCAGCAGGCGTGTATCACCTTTGCGCCCGACCTCGAATTGATAGCGGTGGCCCGCACGGCGGTGGCGCTCATCCACCTCTTTATAAGAGATGTGCTCGCTGTTGAAGTACTGCTTGCTAAAGACGGCGGTCGTCTCCACATCCTGGCGCACCTGCTCAATGCCGAACGCGTCATACCCGGCGGCCAGGGCCACGAAGAGCGTCGTGCCGCCGCCGGCCAGGGGGTCCAGCACACGCAGGTGCCCGCAAAACTGCTCGCGATACGCCCCGGCAAAGATCGCCATATTGAGCAGCACCTGGGTAAAGATCTCGTTAGTCTTCCCCTTATAGCGGCGAGTCTCGGCCATCGCCAGCGGCACAAACGGTCCCCAGGTCGGCTCCAGCGGTCGCAGGAGCGGCCCCGGCACCTCGCCGATGCGCTCATAGTACTCGTATACCTCGCTGGTAGCGCCCAGGCGCGCGCAGACCTCCAGCAGATCTCCCTGCTCCGGCAGCCCATCCGGCTTCAGCGTTGCCAACAAATAACCCTGGCCACCCAGCATCAGGGGCGCGATCTCCACGATAGCCGAACCCAGCGGGCTGGCCAGCAATTCGGGCGCGGCCAGGGTCTCCACCATATTTGTGTATTGTGTATTACGTTGCGGCGTCATTTTAAATGCAAGTTTCATGGGGAAGAGTATATCATCAACCCCTTGCGGACGCCATAGCCAGGGACTACAATGAAGGTAGGAAACAGAGATTGAAATGTAGGGGCGCCGCTCGCCTGCGCCCTGTGCAGATGAAATGTAGGGGCGTCCCTGGCGGGCGCCCTGTGTACGGGCGCCCGATACGTGGGTGTCCTGGAGGATAGCTTATATGCACATCGTAGACGTTGCCGGGATGCGCGAACTGGAAGCGCGGGCGGATAGAGAATATGGCCTTACATCGTCGATCTTGATGGAGAACGCTGGGAAGAGCGCGGCGGAGATCCTGGCGGACCACATTCGTCACGAGCAGCGTGCGATGGGCGAAACGGAGATCCTGGTGCTTGTTGGGCCGGGGAACAACGGGGGCGATGGCCTGGTGATGGCGCGTCACCTGGAGCGCGAGGGCGCGCGCGTCAGCCTGTACCGCTGGAAGGAGCGGCGGCTGACGGTGCGGGGGCGCGATATCGCCGAGCACGAGAGCGCGCCAGAACTGGCGGCGACGATGCAGCGCGCCGATTACGTGCTGGATGCGCTGCTGGGAACCGGACGGTCGCGCCCGCTGCCAGACGATATGCGCGCGCTGCTGGGCCAGGTGGAGCAGGAACGCAAGCGGCGCGCGGGTCTGCGCGTCGTCGCCATTGACCTCCCGACGGGAATGAACGCGGACACCGGCGAGGTTGACCCTGGCGCGATCCCCGCCGACCTTACCATCACACTGGCCTGCCCCAAGCAGGGATTTTTCTTCTTCCCCGGTCGTGACTACCTGGGTGAACTACGCGTCGGCGATATCGGTCTGCCGCCGGAACTGGAGCAGGGACTGCGCACAGAGATGCTGACGGCGCCGCTGGTGAAGGGTCTGCTGCCGGAGCGCCCGCTCAACAGCAACAAGGGGTCCTTTGGCAAGGTCATGCTGCTGTGCGGCTCGCCGCCCTATCCCGGCTCGGCGTATCTCGCAGGCAGCTCAGCCGGGCGCGTGGGCGCGGGCCTGATCACCCTGGCGGTGACCGAGCGCATGCAGCCGATCTATGCCAGCTCGATTCATGAGGCCACCTTCGTTCTGCTACCTGAAGAGGCGGAGGGGAGCTTGAAGCTGGTGGAGACGCTCACAGGGCAGTTGAAAGGCTATCACGCGCTGCTGATCGGGCCTGGTCTGGGACAATCCACCTACATTCGCGAGGCCCTCTTGCAGATACTCGAACACCTGCGTACTCTAGCTGACGACGAACGCCCGGCCCTGGTCATCGACGCGGATGGCCTGAACAACCTCTCGGCACTCGAAAACTGGTGGGAGCTACTGCCCGCTGGCACGGTGATCACGCCACATCC
>JALYTT010000437.1 GCA_030854145.1 Chloroflexota bacterium
CAGGCGCCTTACCCACGACCTCCGGGATGCAGCCGGCCGTCTTTGGCGCACCTGCGCATCAAACAGCTTCTCTTAGAAGCACAACAGACGCGCTGGCGCTCCCAAGTAATACGTCTCCCACCATGAAGCTGACCGGCCCTGTCAAGGTCGTGCAGGTCCCGGTCCCCGGTCAGCCCGGCCGCTTTGTGACGGGTCTGCTGCCTGTTAATGCGTCTTCATCCACCACGCAGATTCAGGCCCCGGCCGAGAGGAAGCCGGCGGGGAAACTTACGAAGATCGTAGGCATGGCTATTGTGTTGATGCTGCTCCTGGCTGCTTCCGGCGGGATCTTGTGGCTGCGCATGCATCCCGCACCTACTGCCAAGACGCCGCCGGGACAGACAATCACGAACGCGCCCAATCCAATGGTCGCGGCGACCAACCAGGCGAATGCCACAGCCCAGGCGAATATCATCCTCTCCGATGCCCTGGACCATAACTTGCACAACTGGCCCACAACTCCCACCAATGAGTACGCGTTTACCGGTGGCGCCTACCACATTACCGATCGCGGGAATAACGGTATCGCTGTGGTCCTGCAAGCGCAACCCTTTACCGGGCCGCTGGCCTACTCGTTGACGATGCAGGAGATTCAAGGAAACGATGCCTCCGTCAACAACTCGTTCGGCATGATTCTACGCTTCAGCCAGCACCCAAAGGGCGGCACCACTGTCACCACCTTCTATAGCTTTGAAGTGGTAAACATGAAGGGTGGCCAGTACCGCTTCTATAAGTATGACGACAGCAAAGGCACCGCGAACGCGTGGTCGCAGGTCTGGAGCCAGAACCTTGGCACTGAATTTCACCAGGGCCATGGAGCGAAAGCCATCAATGCCTTCAAGATCTATGCGAATGGTGGAGAATTCACATTTACCGTGAATGGGAAGCCGGTAGGCAAAGTCCACAACACTGCATTCCCCGATGGCACTGTAGGGATGCTGGTGAACCAGAACGGTACTGAAGTAGCCTTTCAAAATATGCTGATTACGCGTAGTTGAGGAATTGATGAACGCTGAATCTTTGATCGGAGTATCACTCGGAAGCTGTATGCTTCAACGCCTGCTGGGGCAGGGTGGCATGGGCGCGGTCTTTCTGGCCCAGCAGTCCCGCCCGCGCCGCCAGGTTGCTGTGAAGGTACTCTTTCCGGTAACATCGTTAAATCCCAACCAGCTCGCATCCTTCCTGGAACGCTTCCGGCGCGAGACAGATGCGGCGGCTTCGCTGCAGCATCCCAACATTATGCCGGTCCATGAATACGGCGAGCAGGGCGGCCTGGCCTACCTGGTGATGCCCTACATCGATGGTGGCACGCTGCGCGATGAACTGGAACGCGAGGGTGCGCTCCCTTTCCCGCACGTTGTGCATTATCTTGAGCAGCTCGCGGCGGCGCTGGACTTTGCGCACGCGCGTGGCATCGTGCATCGCGATGTGAAACCGGCCAACATCTTGAAGACGGCCGAGGGTCGCCTGCTCCTGACGGATTTCGGCCTGGTGAAGATCCTGGCCGCGGAGCAATCGGCACAGGTGCGCCTGACCGGCGCGGGCGCCCCCATAGGTACTCCCGACTTTATGTCGCCCGAACAGGTGCTGGGCGAACAGGTCGATGGCCGCGCGGACCTCTATTCCCTCGGCATCATTCTGTACCAGATGGTGACCGGCGTCCTGCCCTTCCGCGGCGAAACTCCTATGCAGGTCGCAGCTCAGCATTTGCAGGTGCCGCCTCGCTCACCTCGCCTGCTACGTGGGGACCTGCCGGTCGCGGCCGAGCAGGTACTGCTGCGCACGCTGGCAAAGCGCCCGGCCGACCGCTATATGCTCGCACAGGATATGGTCGCGGCATTTCGCGGCGCCCTGACCGCCGCTGGTATCAGCCTCGAAGCGTCCCAGGATGCTCCATCTCCTACAAACGAGCAGGCGGCCGGACGCATCTTTACCCGCCGTGGACTCTTTGATCCCGCGCGGCTCCCAGCGGCACCTGAGCCTTCACACGAAGATCAGAACCAGCAACCATCTCCTCTAAGAACCGCGGCATCGCCCGTGCTTCCCACCAGGCCTGGCGCGCGCCCCTCGGCATCTCTGTTGGGACCACGCCTGGGGAAGAAAGGTCTTTTGCGTCCGGCAGGTGAAACCGGGACAGCCTTGCCCGCAGCGCCCGGAGACCCGCATACACCCCTCCCGCTGGCACCAGCGGCGCTTCCGCCCGCGTCATCCGGGCTGTTGAGCAATGCCAGGATGCCCACGTCCTTCAACGCTCCCTTGCTGCCAACAGGTGGGCTGCTGTCCACACCTTCAGAACCTGCCAGACCGGCGACCACCACAACCAGGATATTCTCTCCGTCCACGCTGCCAGGTAAGCTGGAAACACCTCCAGCGCCCGGCGCGGCTATGCCGGATGCGCCCGCTACACTGAACGATACTCAGAGCGCGTCACCGGCGATAGGACCCAAACCCACACGCCTCCTGTCATCCCTGGCAGGTAGACCGCAGGCGCCCGCTACGCTTCCCGCGCCTCCACAGCCGGGTAACGCTGACGCGAACACCGCCTCTATGATGACGGGCCAGCCTACCCCTACAGGTATGTTGCCGGCCTCTACAGGCATGCATATGACCTTTCCCGCCGGCGGCATGAATCCTACCGGCGCTCTGCCGGCCTTTGGCACGACCAGCACTCTCTCACTTACGGGCTACGGACAGGGTACAGCGACCGGCAATACAGTGAAGCTGACGGGACCAATGCGCGTGGTGCAGGTTCCCGTCGCAGGCCAGCCCGGCCGCTACCTCACCGGCCTGCTGCCTGTGCTCGGTGATGCCCCGAAACCGGCCCCGTCGGCGGAGGCGAAGCCCCCCCCCCTGACGCAAGCCAGGAGTTTCGTGAATACGCGTCTGAGCAAACGCATGCAGGCGATGGCACTCATTGTCACCCTGCTACTGGTGCTTGTAAGCTCCGTAGGTATCTTCTGGTTCACACGCTCTCACTCCGGCACATCTCACACTACCTCCAACTCGCATACGGCCGCAATGCCCAATATAAATGCGACGGCTACCAGGCAGGTGCAGGCGACCGCCGATGCCAATACGATCCTTTCAGATCCATTGAGCCAGAATATTCATAACTGGCCTGTCTCCACCAGCGGATCAAAGCTGTATGTCTTTGAGAACGGCGCCTATCATATCACCGATAACGATGCCAATAGCAGCGCCCCCGCGATTATGCTGGACGCGCCAGCTCCCATCATGAGCCAGCCCTTCACCTATAGCCTGACGATGGAAGAGATTAAAGGCAACGATTCCTCGATTAACAACCAGTTTGGCATGATTATACGCTACAGCACACAAGCCAAAAATGGGAAGACCATAACCCGTTTCTACACCTTTGAGATGGTCAATAAAAAGGGGGGCGAGTACCAGTTCTGGAAGTACGATGATACCTGGGCAACGAAGGCCACTCCCTGGACAGAGATCTGGCACCATCCCTTCGGCAAAGAGTTCCACCAGGGACAGGGGCCGGCTAAAGTGAATACCGTGAAGATTTTCGCGGATAGTTCCCACTTTACCCTCACCGTCAACGACAAACAGGTGGGAACCGTCAAGGAGAATTCGATCGCCAGTGGTGTGGTGGGGATGCTGGTCAATCTGAAAGGCACCGAAGTGGCTTTTACAGATCTACAACTTACGTATCATTGAGTGTATACTAGATAGGGTAACCTTTTGCGTTACCTGGTGGAGGCCCCTTTGACAAACATTTTAATCACCGTGATTCTGGTAGTCTCCGGTTTCCTGTGCATCCTGAATGCCGCGCTGGCTGTGGCTTTTCGCAAGAGACGTATCAGTGAAGTGCTTTCCTATGTCGCGGCTGGCTTGATTGAACTGGTGATCTTCGCGGCCGTGCTGGCCTTGCGCGTCGGTATCCTGAAATCCATTCCCTTTCACCTGCCGCCAGGGTTGAGCTTCAACCGCGCTGAGATTGGCGCCCCGCTCACTCTGGGCCTCGGCCTCTTCCCGGCCGCGTACTGGCACCGCACATCGTTGTCGCAACTGCGCGCCCGCATGGCCCGCGATGCCCAGGTGATGCACGAGCGAGATGGCGGCGTGCGTATCAAAACTCCGGGTGAGTGGATCAACTAAAGGAGATACCCCTGTTCTATCCTGGCGTGCTCTTGCCAGGTATCTTATGGCCCGATCCCGCGCATAGTGGCGCGGCTGGCAGCGAGAGCACAAGGAGAAAGTATGTTCACTATATATGGCCGTACCTTCAATTGGAGAGATGCCTGGCGTGTACGCATCCTGGCTTTAGGTTTTCTGGTCATCATCCTTGGCGTAGGCTCGCAGGTGCTGGTCAATGCTTTTGCGAGCGAGACCCAGCTCATCAACGTGAAGGTGACCGCCTACGCTAGTGAAGGCGTGATGGCCGATGGCAATTGGACTTATATGGGCGCCTGCGCGGTTCCGTCTGCCCAGTTTCCCTTCGGCACAATTATGGCGCTCTACAATGCTGATGGTACGTTCAATCGCCAATGCACGGCGGAAGATAACGCCGGCAACCTCGAATACGAGCACATCAGCCTGTCTATGCCCGGCGATAGGGCCGGGGCCGCCCTGTGGGGCGTGCATTACCTCCTGGCCCGCCTGCTTCGCATCGGCTGGGGTCCCGCCGGACCACCCCGCCCTTCCAACTCGCTGGCCCTGAAACTACAAGCCCCCGGCGCATCGCCAGCCTACGCGGGCCAGGGGAGCCAAAGACGAACTCTTACACGGGTCAAGGTCGCCGCCCACCACACTCCCATCCACTTCCAGATCCGTAGAACATCAGGACACAGATTGCCACCCACGTAGGACCACCCCATCTGATACGAAAGCTTCAAAACGTTTAGATAGAAGAAGCTCTGATCTGCATCCGTGCAGGCTAACGAATGATCAGGTTGCTCACAAAATAGCCGATGGCGAAGAAGAGGCCGAAGACCAGCAGGCCCACCAGCAGGAGGAGTGGGAAGAGCATGGACGATTTCTCAGGCTTTGCTTGTTCTCCCCCGCCGTATGCCGCCTGCCGCGCCGCCGCCAGCTTGAGCGAGACATCGGCCACGGTAGGAGCAGCGGGAGATGCCTCGGCTTGAGCAGCCGCGCGGTACGAACCGAGGCGGCGGCCAGCTTCTCCGCCGGTCGGGAGAGCCGAAACGAGCTTGCCTGTGCCGCCTCCGGGTGTCGCCGGTATCTGGGGCGGGGAAAACGGCTTGACGCGGACCAGCTCTTCAGACTTGTAGGAGCCAGGGCCACTCGTTGGCGCGAGGTCAGGGGGTTCGAGGATCTCCATGAGCATCTTTAGCTCGGAGGCCAGCGTTTCGGGGGTGGCAATATGTTGCGGGTGCTGGCGAATCACGACACGTGCGATCGTTTCGCATAGCTCCGGCGGGATATTGCGCATGAAGCGCAGACGCCCATCAGCGGGCGGGTCGACGGAGACCGCGTCCGGCTGGCGTCCGGCGAGCAACTGGTAGAGCAGGAGACCCACAGCGCGAGCATCATCCTCCCGCCGCGCCTCGGTCAGTTGGCCCCATGGGAGCTCCTGGCTGGAAACGACAGCGCCGTCGCCACCAACGATGCTCCAGCTATTGAAGTAATAGAGGTCACTTGGCAGGGCGAAATTATTGACGCGCACCAGGCCCTCCTGGCGATCATAGAGAAGCGCCGCCGGTGTGAGGTCACCATGACAGGCTCTGCGAGACGCAGCTCCCGCGTAGATAAGCGCCTGGCAGACCTGGTGGCCCACATTGGCGATATCGTAGGGAGAGAGATGGGCCTGGAGCAAGGCGCCGAAGCTGTCGCCCTCGACATACTCCTGGACGACATACAGAGTCTCGCCTTCGCTGACAACATCGTATAGGCCAACGATATTCGGATGAGAAAATTGCGCTGTCAAACGGATCGCTGACCTGTAAGCAGAGGAATGGGAAGGTGATACGGATTTTACCGCGAC
>JALYTT010000438.1 GCA_030854145.1 Chloroflexota bacterium
ATACCTGGTAAGCCTGATCGAGGAGGCCGAGCAACGGTAGAGACACAAGGCGGGTAGGGGCAGGCCACGCGTGGGGGGAACCGGGCGCAGGCCACGCGTGGGGGGAACCGGGCGCAGGCCAGCGGCGCCCCTACACGAAAGAGGATCTGTCGGTGTTGGAGCAGGGCGACCGCTGGCGAGCGCGATGGATCGGCGTTGAAACAGGGCACCCGCGAGGGATGCCCGTACATCTCTGACCGGGCGGGGGTGGCGTGGCGATGGGGACACGTCCTCGTCATCGGTTCCATCGCCGATCGCGGGGTATGAGATGGACGGGCATCCCTCGCGGGTGCCCTGCTCCAATACGACAGATCCTCTTTCATGTAGGGGCGCCGCTGGCCTGCGCCCTGCTCCAACACGACATCGCGTTCCCTCTATAGGAGCAACGCATGCCCTGGCCTGCGCCCTGCTCCAACACGACATCGCGTTCCCTCTATAGGAGCAACGCATGCCCTGGCCTGCGCCGGGTCCCTACGCGACAGAAGCACGCTTCTTTGTGAGGTCATGCATGCTCGCGGAGACGGCGCGGACCTCTGGCAGCGCGCGCAACTGGTCGATCACCCGCGCCAGGGTTGCTGTATCGGGGATCTGGCATACCACGTGCAGGGTTTCGCCTGCCGGCGCCGAGTTGAGTTCCAGTGTTCCCACACGAATACCGGCAGCGTTCAGCGTATCGCATACCTGTCCCACAAATGAGCCTTGCATAGAGGCCGCCTCAATATAGAGACGTTGCGTCATTGCGAACTGCCGGGGTAAGAGGAACCGTTCTACAAACCGCAGCGCGACCAGCACCGCCAGTCCCAGCGCCGTCGCGATCACCGCCATGCCGAGCAGGCCGACGCCGCAGGTCATGCCAACGGCCGCCATCAGCCAGATGGCGGCCGCGGTCGTTAGCCCCTGGACTCTGTTGGTCTCGTGGCTTAAAAAAATGCTCCCGGCGCCCAGGAAGCCGATACCCGCCACAATATAGGAGGCGATACGCGTGGGATCAACCTGCGTGTGGGCAATGCTGAGAAAATCTGTGAAGCCATAGGCCGAGATAATCGTAAACAGGCAAGAACCCAGAGCCACCAGCGCGTTGGTGCGCATGCCGGCGGCGTGCTCACGACTCTCGCGCTCAAAGCCCACCAGCGCGCCAAGAATGACTGCAACCCCCAGTCGCAGCAGGATAGTGGGGAATGAGATCATGGCGTGGCCTCCTTTGTACTGGTGTGACGCGCGCGAAAGCGGCGCAGCTTCAACAGGTTGCCGCATTTTTCGGGGGAGCAATAGCGCCGGGTGCGGCTCTTGCTCTCATCATAGAAAATCCAGCGGCAAAGGGTATTCTCACATATCTTGACGCGGCGAATATCCCCGTGAACCAGCAGGTCGGCAAACGACATGGCAACCTCGCTTATGACCCAGTTCCAATCTTTGCGTGCGGGCACGAACTCTAGCTGGTACGCCTCGCCATCCCGGAACATACGCGGCAGAGGGACCGTCCTATTCATATACTGGTTGAGCAGAGCGAGATCCGCCTCTAGCGGCCCCGCGGCTCCCAGGGACTCAACGATACGTCGCAGCAAGCCACGCAGCTCTGTCAGCTCTGACAGCATGCGCTCGTCTGGCTGATCTTCCACAGCCAGCTCCCAGCGCGTTAAAAACTCCGCTCGCCACTCAGGTTTCTGGAGGCGATCTTCGACCCAGCGGCCCCGGAAGTCGCGAAACTCGCTATTCAAAAAGTCTAAGCAGGCGGAGTCCATTATGCCCCCTTTGTCGCGAAGCCTACATAGGATACGCCCATAAACCAGCCCGGCCCCATCTTGAAGCGGCCATGCACGAGGCCGCGCGGCATAAAGCCCGTCAGCTCGCGCACCTGCAAGCCGCTGGTGGTCAGCACGCCTCTTAGCTCAATGGGCTTGATGAAGTCGTGATAGTTGTGGATGCCCCGCTGCAAGCCGCCGCTGGGAAAGTGCTCACCATACCAGATCAGGACGGCGCGGGCCAGCAGCGTGCGGTTGATCGTATCGAATATGAAAACGCCGCCGGGCGCCAGCACGCGCGCGATCTCGCCGATGGTGGCCTGCAGGTCGCGCACATGTTCCAGCACATCGAAGCAGATAATCGTCGAGAAGCTGCCATCCGCGTAGGGCAGTGCCTCCGCGGCGCCCTGCTGGTAGTAAATGGTATGCCCCAGCCCGCTCTGGAGTGCGTGGTCGCGCGCCAGGTCCAGCGCGCGCCTGGCGGGATCAATGCCGAACATCACCACCCCGCGCTGCGCCAGGCGCTCGCAGATCAGCCCGCCCCCACAGCCCACCTCCAGGATCTCCTGCTGCTGGAGCGCGCCCTTGCCAAAAACCCGGTTGATACACGACTCGATATAATCACAGCGCTCGCCCGTCATCTGGTTCAGAAAACACCCCTTGTTCCACCAGTCGAAATCATCGAAGATCTCCGCCTGCGATCGCCTGCGTGTGAAGATGGCCACGTAAAAGTCCCCCTTGCGCAACTATATGGTACGTATAAACGATTATATCGTAGGGACGCAATTTATTACGTCCGGGCAATTCATTGCCTGTACCCGTAAAACTGCTATGTACACAATAATATGATGCTCCCACATGAAAACATGGTATAATAGGGAGACATACCGTGCGACTGGTGGAGAGGACACAGCAATTATGGCAATGTTTGAAAGTTTATCGAAACGTCTTGAAGGTGTATTCACAAATCTGAATGGCAAGGGCAAACTTACCGAGGAAGATGTCAACGAGGCCATGCGGGAAGTGCGTCTGGCGCTGCTGGAGGCCGATGTCAACCTGCGGGTGGTGCGTCAATTTGTCGAGCAGGTGCGCGCGAAGGCGGTGGGGGCCGAGGTCCTGGGGAGCTTCTCGCCGGCGCAGCAGGTGCTGCAAGTTGTCAATGAGCAACTGATCGAGATGCTGGGCGGCGAGGGGAGCCAGAATAAACTTGACCTGGGTGGCTCGCCTCCGACCGTCATTATGCTGGTAGGACTTCAGGGTTCTGGTAAGACGACGACGGCCGCCAAGCTGGCGAACTACCTGCGCAGGCAGGGCCAGCGCCCAATGCTAGTCGCCGCCGATATGTACCGGCCCGCCGCTGTACGCCAGCTTCAGACGCTGGGTAAGCAGCTCTCGCTGCCGGTCTATGCCGAGCCGATGGGCGCGGACCCCGTCGATATTTGCGTTAACTCGCTGACCTATGCCCGTGACCAGGCGGCCTCTGTTGTTATACTTGACACGGCCGGTCGTCTTAATATTGATGAACGTATGATGCAGGAGGTCATCAATATCCGCACGCGTCTCCAGCCGCGCGAAGTGCTGCTGGTAGCGGATGCGATGACCGGCCAGGAGGCGGTGCGTGTGGCGGATGACTTTAACAAGGCCGTCTCCCTGACGGGGATGATCCTGACAAAGATGGATGGCGACGCACGCGGCGGCGCGGCTCTCTCCATCCGTTCGGTGACAGGTGTGCCGATCAAATTTATGGGCGTGGGCGAAAAGACAGATGCTCTGGAGCCATTTTATCCCGACCGTTTGGCCTCGCGTATACTAGGAATGGGTGATGTACTTTCACTGATCGAGCGTGCGCAAGAGACCATCGACGAGGAAGAGGCCCTGAAAGCCCAGGCCAAACTGCAACAGGGCAAATTCGACCTGGAAGATTTCCTGAGCGCCATGCGCCAACTCAAACGCATGGGTCCACTGCGGCAGGTGATGGAGATGATGCCGGGTTTCAATAAACTGGCCGCGATGCCGGAGATGGACGAGGCGCTGGAGGGGGACCAGTTAAAGCACATCGAAGCTATTGTGCTCTCAATGACTATCGCGGAGAGACGCACTCCCGATATTATCAATGGCAGCCGACGTAAACGGATTGCGAAAGGCAGTGGAACCAGCGTTCAGGAAGTGAACCAGTTGCTGAGCCAGTTCACCGAGATGCGCACGATGGTGCGCCAGATGTCAACTGGCAAGGGACAATGGGCACGCCTGGCCAAGCAGTACGCCGGCGATGGCAGTTTGGGAGAAGGCGGAATGCCGGGGATGCCCGGTATGCCTCCGACCTCCGCCTTGCCAAGACCGACGGGACCAGGCAACAAGAAGAAAACTGGCAAAGCCGTCCGCAAAGAAAGAAAGAAACAAAAGGCCAGAAGCGGAAGGAGGTAACCCTCTTATGCAAACAAGACGCACTGTTCATCTCAAGAAAAGTGTGACCCAGGCGCTTCTTGGGGGACTTATCACCGCCCTCATGCTGCTTACCGCAGCCTGCGGCGGCGACCCACACGCGCAACAACAAGCTACCCAGGGCAGGGACCAGCTCGATAAGGCGGTCCGGCATGCCGTCACTATTGGCGTGCCCGCTGCCTCGCTGCAACCTGTGCAGCGACAGGAGCAGACGCTCAACAGCACCAGCGCTCCCTTCTCTCTGTTTAGTGACCAGGCAGCGACAGACTATTATAATCATCAGGCATCACAATATCAACAATTGCAACAGCAGACTCAGACTATTATTACCACTGCTACCAATCAGTTTCAGACGCAAGCCCAGCACGATATGCAGAATTTCCAGGATGCCCTCACGGCCCAGCGCACAAAGGGCAAAGGTAATATTCAAGCTTTCGCTGATCAGTATAGCCATGATCAGTCTCTGCTGTCCACAGCCCAATATCCTAAAGATTATGCGGTAATTAGTAAGGAAGCTGCTACCTATACTCAGGCCCTGGACCTGCTGCCGGTGACGTATAACCAGCTCAATACGTTCCATACAACCATCACCCAGATGCAGAAGGCTCACATCGATGTGAGCGCGATGCAGACGCAGTATCAGGATGATATGCAGTCCTTCAATGTCGCTGTCATGCCGGCGGATTTCCAGAACCTGGGTATCCTGCTGAATGCCCAGTACCAGCAGGCGGTGGTCAGCTCTATCCAGTCGCTGCCATACGTGGGCAGCGCCAAGCTGAATCAGTTCCAGACACAGTTGGCCCAACTTAAAACCTACGGCATGAATGGCAGCGCCTACCAGAAACGCTACGACGCGGACCGGGCGGCCATGAGCAAGGCCACCACCATTCACGAGTACCTGGTCGTTTCGCAGCAGATCGATACCGATATGTCTGCCATGCACGCTGACCTGGTGCAGGGTGAGTCGTACTACATGGTGAAGCAGATCGACCGCCAGGCCAAGGACTGGGGCAATGCGCATCTCTACCATGACAAGTTCGATAACCACAACTACATCGTCGATTCTGGCTACAGCCTGGATGGCATCGGTTACTGGTTGAACCGCGAGCTTGGCTGGACATACACGACCCAGGACTACCAGGCTGTGATCGATGAAGAGAACAACCAACTCTTCAATCTGAGCATGTTTGAGCAGGACTATAGCGATACAACCCCCTACAATCAGGTACACGCGACCGATACGGCGATGTTCGATCACTACAAACTGCATAAGGGACAGGTTATCGTCGTCTCGCTGGCGGAGCAGGCGCTCCGCCTGTACCAGGACGGCAAACTGGTCTCGTCCTTCCACGTGACTACCGGTCGCGTGGAGCGTCCCTCGCTGCCCGGTGTCTGGACGGTGCAGGACCGCAAGTCCCCTACGATGTTTAAGTCCAGCGATCCTCCGGGTTCGCCGTACTGGTATCCCCCGACGTATATTAACTACGGGATCAACTATCACTGGGGCGGATTCTTCATCCACGACTCCCCCTGGCGCTTTGACTATGGTTCTCACACACAGTTCCCGCACGCTGATTCTAGTGGTGATGTATCCTTCTCCTTCAATGGAAGTCACGGCTGTATCAATATGCAGTTGAGTCAGGCTGGCTGGCTCTACACCCATACGACCTGGAGCACCATCATCGCGATCTATTAGGCACACGGTATCCGCTTCGTAGCGCGTGGCTTGCCTCGCCGTCCTGCTAGTTTCAGGACGGCGAGGCAAGCC
>JALYTT010000439.1 GCA_030854145.1 Chloroflexota bacterium
CTCCCGCAGACCTCTCTC
The DNA here is from genome assembly GCA_030854145.1 of Chloroflexota bacterium. Next base: position 19 of record JALYTT010000439.1, read on the forward strand.
TCGGATGGTCTGCCTGGTTTCGTGTAGGGGCGCCGCTGGCCTGCGCCCCGTGACCTGACGCTCCCCTATTTTGTATCAACGAATGCCTTGCCTGCATCCTGCATGTTTCATTTATGGCTATGGCTGCGGCAGGAAGTTCTGCGCGCTATACGATCCGCCCAGCACATCGGTGGAGGAGGCGCCCATCCAGCGGTCCAGGACGGTGGCGTAGACCGCGCGGAAGTCGGTGGTATACTTCAGGTTGCCGTTGGTGTCCAGACTGCTCAGATCGGGTGGCTCGCCGAAGATGCCCCGATTGACGGCCTTGCCCAGCACAAAGAGTGGGGCCGCGGTACCGTGATCGGTGCCCAGGCTCCCGTTCTCCTCGACGCGGCGCCCGAATTCCGACCAGGTCATGATGACTACGTTGTCGGCCTTGCTATGTTGTTGCAGGTCGTTGTAGAAGGCGGAGAGGCCGTCCGCCAGCGTCTTCATGAGCAGGGCATGCGTGGCCTGCTGGTTCGCGTGCGTATCGAAGCCACCGAGCGTCACATAGCCTACACGCAGGCCCAGACCCTGTACAATGGCCTCGGCCAGCACCTTGAGTCCCTGCGCGAACGGCCCCACTGGATAGGTGACCGCCGGCTTATACTGTGCGTCCGCCTGGTGCAACTGGCGCGAGCCTTCTTGCGCGTTCGTGGCCGTCATATCCAGCAGGGCCGCGTACGGTGATGTACTGGGATACGAGTTATACAGTTTCATTAGCGCCTGGAGACGCGCGTTGCCGCCATCGCTATCTGCCGGATCAGGATAGACCCGGTAGGATTGCAGGCTCCCAACGGTGGGTACGGAGGTGGTGATCGACGAGAGGGCCTGCGCCGTCTGCACGCCGATGTCAAGCGCCTTAAACGGGTGCCCATCCTTGTCCACCAGACCGGCTACCAGTTTACCGAGCCAGCCCTCACTGCCATTGCCGCTGAGATCCAGCGTTTGCCAGATGTCCATGGCCTGGAAGTGCGAGAGGCTCTGGTTGGGGTAGCCAACCCCTTCCACAATGGCCATGTGTCCCTGATCCCAGATCTGCTTCAGCGGCTGCATATTCGGATGCAGCCCCAATCGCGTGTCCAGATGCAACACCTGGCTATCAGCCAGCCCCAGTGTGGGCCGCAGCTTGTGATAGCGCGAGTCGCTATACGGCACCACCGTGTTCAAGCCATCGTTCCCACCCGCCAATTGCACGACGATCAAGATGTTATTGTTCGCCGCCTGCGCGAAGCGCGACCCATCCAGCGCCTGCGCTCGCGCCGAGGTCACGCCCCGGCTGAAAATGCTGGGCATGACCATGCCCGCCGATACCACCATCAACCCATCTTTTATCATAGCTCTACGCGTAAGTTTCATAATAGCTCCCCCTTGATCATGTCATGTAGGGGCGCCGCTGGCCTGCGCCCCGGCGTGGCCCACACGGGCGCGGCAAGCCGGGCCCCTACGCGGATGTAGCCTCCGTCAATTCAACTGGTACTCCGGTGCTGCCATCAGCAGGTACAGCGTGCCCCGCGCACGATTGAGCGGGTAGCTCTTGCCGCCGCTGAGGGTGACCTGCCCTCCTCCCTGGCTGCTATCGCTGGGGGTGAAGTATGCCAGCAGTTGCGAGCGGTGCCCGGAGTCCAGCACACCATCCAGCAGGAACGAGGCGAAGTAATCGACAAAGCGTTCCGGCGAGTCAATCTGATTGGCGTTCACTACCGCCTGCAAATCGATGGGTTTGCTGTCCTTGCCATGGAACGTGCCTCGCACCAGCAGGAGATCGAGGTAGTTCAGGCGCGACATCCAGGTGCCGCTGTTCAGCCAGAGCGCGCTCACCTTGTCGCCCGGCCAGCCGGCGACATTGGGCGGATCGAAGATGGTCTGCCCCAGCAAGGTCACAAGGGGAGGCCAGCCTGTGCCATCGTTCTGAATGTTCAGCGCTCGGTACGCTCCTACCGCGAACTCGACAGGCGACTTGACGCGGCCGCGATAGGCCTTCGTCGAGGAGAACTGCGGGGAGAGTAGCAGCGTGCGCATCACCGCGCTCATGTTGTGACCGCTCTGCACATAGCTATCTACCAGCGGCTTCAGATCGTCAGTGCTCGGATTCTCATATACGAAGAAGCTGAAGAGCTTGCGGCAGAGGAACCAGGGTGTGGCGGGATGGTTCGTGAGGATGTGGATCACATCCTTGTAATCGAGGTTCCCCGTTTGCCCCAGGTAGCGCTTGGTCAGGTTGCTGTGGTTCTGCGGCGTGTAATAGGACTCCAGGCCCCGCACATGCCAGCCAGTGAGCGCCGCCGCCCCCTCGGCTACGTCTTGCTGGGTGTAATGACCAAGTCCCAGCGTGAACAGTTCCATCAGCTCGCGCGCGTAGTTCTCATTGGGCGCGCGGCCGGTGCTTTTCGTCAGGTCCAGGTAGAAGAGCATCGCCGGGTCGCTGGTGATACCGAGCAGGATATTGTCAAAGGTGTCGAAGGCATGATTGCGCAAAAACTGGTTCTGGATGATCATGCGCTGGTAGCCCTTGGCGCCTCCCACCTTGCGAAAGCTGCTGGTGAGGACGCCATGCCAGAAGAGCGTCATCTTCTCCAGCAATGGTCGTTTGGTTCCTGCCATGCGCAGCAGCCACCAGCGCTGCTGGTCTACCGGCTTATTGAGGTCCAGGTTCAGCCCCCGCAAGCGCTGTTCCAGGTCGTCATCCGACACCTGCTGGTAGTTGAGCAGTCGATCAACCGCGCCGCTGAAACCCAGGCCGCGGTACATCGTCAACTCATCGGGGGTGGCGCCAAAGCCGGCACGCCGCAGCAGGTGCCCGGTCTGGGTGCTGTCAGCCATAGGACCATGCAGGACACCATGCGCCCATAACTGCTCCAGGGCAAGCCCCCCGGCCACACCAGCTATCCCCAGCGCGCTCAGCCCGCCGATGAGCTTGCGACGCGAGACGTGTCGCTTTGTGGCTACACCTGTGCCCTGACTGGATGCAGGAGGCGCAGCTAGCCCAGGGAAGGTGCCCCCCGCCTGGTTCCCCTGCTGTAAAGGCAGCGTAGGCTGGCTCGTGGCTTCAGGCAACGCTGGCTGCCCCAGCGGCCGGGGCTGTGTTGGTCCATTATACATATCTTGATCCGGTTCTATGCTCATGTCTTCACCTCCTGGCTCTATCCCTTGTAAGGCTGTGATACTTAGCAGGCCAATTGCATATATCTATATATCGCAAAATTTGTGCCCAATTCCCTGGCTCAATCGTCATAACCCATAGGTCCGTCTTGAGAAGTTCGCTGAGTAGACAACTTTATTACTCTCTATATTACCAGAGAAAACTCAAGAAACTCTCAAGGCGAAATCCATGTTTCCTAAACTTGCTGTGTACGTATAGCCCGGCGTCCCACCCATGTGAGATGCTGGATTATTTAAATGTAGATCGGGACTATGCAAATCAAAACGGATAGCATACAGTTAGAGCGTAAACTACCACCGGTGCAGCGCCGCAGCCCCCTTCCCTTGAGCATCCTATCCGCGATGGTGGCTGCTTTTGTCATTCTCGATGCGATACTGCCTTTACGCGGCCTGTGGCTGAGCGATGCGCTGCTGACCCGGCTTGGTACATGGGTGCTCTGGCCTACGTTCGCGCTCTTTCCGGGCTGGCAGGTCTCGCCATCGCTGATCCCCGATCATCTCAACACAGCAGGGGCGCCGTCGGCCCTCTTGAGCAGGTTGGAGTCGCCTCTACTCCTGGCGGCTTTTCTGCTCGTCTTTGTATTTTACCTGATCGGACTGCGTTGCCTTCCCAAACATATCACGCGGCGCTATATCCTTGGCTCGACGCTCCTGCTTGGCGGACTTTGCCTGCTTGTGCCTGTTGCTAGCTCGCCTGATGTGTTCTCCTATATCGCCTATGCGCGCATGGGGGTGCTCTATCATCTCAATCCGTTGACCACGGTGCCGAGCATGTTGCGGCACGATGCCGTCTACCAGTACCTGTACTGGATCGATCAGCCCTCGGCGTATGGGCCTATCTGGGTGGGGATCAGCTCCCTGCTGCAATGGGTTGCGCTCATCTTTGGCCCCGCAAACCTCCTGGCGCCCCTGCTGGCATTCCGGCTGCTTGGACTGGCAACACATCTGGGCTCTACCGCGCTCATCTGGTCAATCGGCGGCTCCCTGCAACGCGCCAAAGGCTACATCTCGCCGGAGCTGCGCCTGCGCTCTACGCTGGCCTTTGCCTGGAACCCGCTGCTGCTCGTCGAGGCATGTGTGAATGCCCATAACGATAGCTCTCTGCTCTTCCTGATCCTGCTGGCTATCTGGTTCCTGGTGCGCGGGAGAACTATGCAGCACAGCTACCTCTTCGCCGCCCTGGTGCTCGCGCTGGCTACATGTCTCAAGCCCAATGCTGCCCTGCTCTTCCCCGGCCTGCTGCTCTTCCTGTGGACTCAGCCCCAGCGCGTCAAGCACAGCGCGCTCACTATCGCCGTTTACTGTGGCACTATCCTGCTGCTCTATGCGCCCTTCTGGCAGGGGGGCGCCATTTTGAACGTACTGCATATCAACCCGTCTACCTATCGTAATATCAACACTCTCGCGGAGTTCGCGGGCCAGTTTTACAACGCGATTGCCAGTAACCTGGGCTTTCCCCTGGCCGCCTCCATTGGCTCGCGCGCTGAACGCTTTACGCATACTCTGAGTACCGGCATCTTTGTGATCATCTATGGCTGGCTCTGCTGGCGGGCTTTTCGCAATCCTGAGCGCATCAACACCCCGGCACGCCTCCTGCGCTGGTTGGCCGTGGTCTGGCTGCTCTATTGCGCCATCGGCTCGCCGTGGTTCTGGCCCTGGTACCTGGTGACCTTCTTCGGCCTGTACGCGCTTATTGAGGCCACTGGAGAACACACACGCTTGCTCCCAGGCATCTTCGGCCAGCCCGCTGCTATCCGCTTGCTCGCCTTTAGCATGCTGGCAATCTACTGCTTCTTCACCTGGGGTATACACGCCAGCTTTGTCCCCGGCCTGCCCGGCTTCCAGTGGACCTATCTCCGTGGTCCCTGGGCCTGGCTTCTCCCCCTGTTCGTATGCGGCTGCATACGCCCCATCAGCGCCTATGGAACACGCTTGCTCGCATCCATCAGCGCACGCCAGGGTGCCAGATGACATGATACCCGGTCATCGGCTGATAGCGTTCGATGAGTTCAGCCAACGCCTGCTTATTGCCGGAACGGGCCAGCATGACGAGTTCTCCATCTCCTGATCGTTGCATGCCACCTCCTTGGGTTTGACCTTCTCTAGAGTAGAGTAAAACAATGCGGAAAAGGTTGTTTTTTTCATTTATATGGATCAGACCTCAAAGAACGCTGAAAAAGGACGTTTCAGGAACGGTCCATACTCTATACTCCATAAAGAGGAACAAATAACATCGTTCTTCTGGCAAACAAGAGAGGCTTTCCCAAAGGAGCATCAACCATGACAAAATATCCAACCCAATCAGATGATTCCATACACGCGGACGATCTGAGTGCGTCCCAGTCTGTCACACATATTCCCTGGTGGATCTATATAGCCGTCATCCTGGGCGCTGTCTTGACCGCGACAGGTGCCATCATCAGTAAGTTGGACCCCACAATGCTGGCAAATGGCCCCATGACGGATGCAGCGCGGGTCTACGCGGACTATTTGTTTGCGCGGAACCTGCCGTTATCATTGATGTTGCTGATCCTCCTCGCAATCGGCGCTCGGCGGATGCTGGCCGGGTTTATGGTGCTGGTGGCCATCATTCAGGTGCTTGACGTGATAAACGACCTGTTTCGCGGAGATTTCCTGCTCGTGCCAGGCCTGCTCGTGTTCGCCATCGTCTTCCTGCTCGGAGCATGGAGGCTGTTTGGCCAGGCCATCTGGCATGTTGATGCGTGGCGCGACCGCTGATATCATCACCCGGTACCATGAAGCGCGAGGGCGGCGCGTTATCC
>JALYTT010000440.1 GCA_030854145.1 Chloroflexota bacterium
GAGGAGCCCCACATGCGAGGCTCGTACGCGAATGTAGCCCTCTTTCGTGTACGGGCGCCGCTGGCCTGCGCCCCTGTTCCAACACGACATCTCTCGCCCTATGTAGTATCAACCAATGCGCTGGCCTGCGCCCTGTTCCAATGCCGACATCTCTCCCCCCATTTCATGTAGGGGCGCCGCTGGCCTACGCCCTGTTCCAATGCCGACATCTCTCCCCCCATTTCATGTAGGGGCGCCGCTGGCCTGCGCCCTGTTCCAATGCCGACATGGCCCATTTCGTGTAGAGGCGCCGCTGGCCTGCGCCCTGTGACCCTACGCGGATGCTGGCGTTGGGAGCGCCTGCCTCTTGACAGCCCATGATATGATATTGATGCGGCGGGCGAAGAAACCCATCGTCATTGTGGGTGCCGGGATCGCATAGACAGGCTCCCCAGGCCATTTCTTTCGAGGCGGCGTAGCTCAGTCGGTAGAGCAAGGGACTCATAAGCCCTGTGTCACAGGTTCGATTCCTGTCGCCGCTACTTCCTTCCATTGGCGCATATTCGATAACCAGAGCGGTCACTATGAGCAGGGAGCGCTACTGATGGCAGCAGAGACGCCGGAGCCGCTGGAACTCTTCTATATTTATGCACACGCAGATAAGCCCCAACTTAAACGCCTCCAAAAACACCTCACACTCCTCCAGCGCAATGGGTTGATCAGCGTCTGGCACGACCTGGAACTCCTCCCTGGCTCGCTGTGGCAAGAGGAGACTGCTGCTCACCTGGAGGCGGCGCAGATCATCTTGCTGCTGGTTAGCCCGGACTTCATGGACTCCGACTACTGCTATAGCGTGGCGATGCAGCGCGCCTTGCAGCGACATACAGAGGGGACGGCACACGTCATTCCCGTTATATTGAAGCCGGTCTATTGGGAGGATGCCCCCTTCGCGAAACTTAGCCCCCTGCCACGCGATGCTAAGCCCATCACTACCTGGTCCGAGCGCGATGCCGCCTTCGCCGACGTGGTGCTGGGCATTCGCCGTGTGGTGAATATCCTCAATGACCTCGATCCTGAGGCGGTGTTATATACTGAGAATAAACACAGTACAAAGGGGAAGTCGATGGAAGAGGAAGTTATCGTCAGCACGCCGGGCGCGCTCACGCCGCTGGTCCTGAAGAAGGCCGCCGACCGCTACCAGAAGGATCTCAAGGTCTATGAGGGCAAGGCTAACTACGAACTGGCGCTGCGGCCGGCCTTTCACAATCTGCTGGCGGACATGGCCAGGCGCGTCAACTGGACGCTGATCTCGGAGCTGACGATCAAGGGGGGCATCCGGCCCGATGGCGTGCTGCTCGATGCCTTTAAGATGGAGCGCGGCTACTGGGAGGCCAAGGGGCCGGGGAGCAACCTTGAGCAGGAGATCACGAAGAAGATCCAGGCCGGCTACCCGCTGACCAATACGCTCTTTGAGAATACCGAGCGCGCGATCCTCTACCAGAGCAAGAAGCGCGTCCCCGTGGTCTTCGATCTGCGCAAAACCGCTGATGTCCGCGACCTGCTGCACCAGTTTCTGACCTACGCCGAGCCAGAGATCGCTGGCTTCGAGGAGGCCGTGCAGGAGTTCAAGGGCCGCATCCCCGAACTGGCGCAGAAGTTGCTCGATATTATCGACCAGGAATACCGCCAGAACGCCACCTTTATCAAGGCCTTCGATAGCTTCACGGAACTGTGTCGCAGCGCGCTCAACCCGCAGATCGGCAAGGCCGACATCAAGGAGATGCTCGTGCAGCACCTGCTCACCGAGCGCCTCTTCCGCACCGTCTTCAACAACTCGGATTTCGTCAACCGCAACGTGATCGCCGCCGAGATCGAGAAGGTCATTCGCGCCCTCGCCGGTCGCGCCTTCAATCGGCAGGACTTCCTGAAGTCGCTCGACCGCTTCTACGTAGCCATCGAGGCGGCGGCGAAGGGGCGCGATGACTGGTCCGAGCGCCAACACTTCCTCAACACGGTCTACGAGCGCTTCTTCCAGGGCTTCTCCGTGAAGCACGCCGACACCCTGGGCATCGTCTACACGCCGCAGGAGATCGTGGATTTCATGGTCGAGAGCGTCGACGAGGTGCTCAAGCGCGAGTTCGGCAAGTCCATCGCGACCCCCGGCGTGAAGATCCTCGATCCCGCCGTCGGCACCGGCAACTTCATCGTCAACATCCTCCGCCGCATCCAGTCGCGCGGCGACCTGCAAAAGAAGTATGCCAACGACCTCTTCTGCAACGAGATCACCTTGCTGCCATACTATATCGCCTCGCTGAATATCGAGCACGAGTACTTCGAGCGCATGGGCCAGTACGCGTCGTTCGAGGGCATCTGCTTCGCGGATACGCTGGAACTCGCGGAAGGACAGCAGATGCCGCTATTTGTGGAGGTGAATACGGGACGCGTGGAGCGGGAGAAGGCGGCGGAGATCATGGTGGTGATCGGGAATCCACCATATAATGTTGGTCAATTGAATGAGAATGACAACAACAAGAACCGTAGATATCCACTAATGGATCGTAGAGTAGGAGGAACGTATGCGAAAGCCTCCAAAGCATCTAACAAAAATTCACTTTCGGATGTTTATGTGAAGTTTTTCCGCTGGGCTACAGATAGATTAATGGGACGCGATGGCATTATTTGTCTTGTTTCGAACAATTCATTTGTCGATCAGATAGCTTTTGATGGTATGCGCCAACACCTTTTGCAAGATTTTACCCAAATCTATCATCTTGATTTGCATGGCAGTGTTCGCAAAAATCCCAAGCTCTCAGGAACAACGCATAATGTATTTGGCATTCAAGTTGGCGTCGGTATTACTATAGCTGTAAAAAATATTCAGCATTCACAGCCCAAACTCTACTATTATCGCGTCCCCGAACTTTGGACACGGGTTAAAAAGCTAGATTATTTGATGGAGCAAAAAAGCATTGCAAGTATTGAATGGCTAGACCTGCAACCTGACGAAAGACATACCTGGATTACCGAAGGACTCAAACCGGAATTTCATACATATTTACCCATGGGAACAAAAGTAGCAAAAGCAATGAACAGCCAGGACATACAAGCATTCTTCAAAATGTATTCGCCTGCTGTTTCGACATCTCGTGATACTTGGGTATATGACTTTACTTATAATGACCTGTTAGTAAAAGTGAAGCGCTTCATTGAAACCTATAACAGCGAAGTAGACTGTTGGGGACGCCGTGGTAATAATCCTACACCTGTAGATAACTTCGTAACCTATGATGATGCAAAAATTAAGTGGAGTCGTGATTTAAAGCTGGACCTTATACGCAAGCGTTACGCCGACTTTTCTGAAGCCAAAGTTAGGTTTGTGACATATCGACCATTTTGCAAACGTTGGTTATTCTTTGATCGTATTTTGAATGAGGAAGTTTACCAATTCCCCCAAATCCTCCCAACATCTGCTAGCGAAACAGAAAATGTGATAATTTGTCTTACAGGTATTGGTTCCGAGAAGCCTTTCATGGCTCTAGCGTCTAAACGGATTACAGATTTTCACTTAGTTGGAGCAGGAGCCGTTACACAATGTTTTCCTTACTACCAATATGTTGAAGATGGAAGTAACAGGCAAGAGAACATCACCGATTGGGCGCTCGCGCAGTTCCAGGCGCGTTACGGGGCCGAAGTCAGCAAGTGGCAGATCTTCCACTACGTCTACGGCATGCTGCATCACCCGCGGTATCGCGAGCGCTACGCCGAGAACCTCAAGCGCGACCTGCCGCACATCCCGCTGCTGGCGCGGGACGAAGCCTTCCTGGCGGCGGTCAGCATCGGCAAGCAGCTTATGGAGATGCATATCAGCTACGAGCAGGTTGCCGAGTATGCGCTCAAGGAGTTCGACAACGGCACGCTGCCCTACGAACTGAGCCGGCGCGTCGAGAAGATGAAGCTCAGCGCGGACAGGACGGCGCTGGTTGTCAACAAGAGCCTGACCCTGGATGGCATCTCGCCGGAGTGCTTCCAGTACCGCCTGGGCAACCGTTCGGCCCTCGAATGGGTCATCGACCAGTACCAGGTCTCGAAGGACGCCCGCAGCGGCATCGAGAGCGACCCCAACCGCCTGGATGAGCCGGAATACATCGTCAGCCTCGTCAAGCGCGTCGTCACCGTCAGCGTCAAGACCGTGGCCCTGGTCAACGAGCTGGTGGGGGCGGTGACGCTGGCGGATTGGCTGGAGGAGACGGGCGCGGACGGAGAGGCTGAGCGCGCGTAGGGTGACAGGGCGCAGGCGAGCGGCGCCCGTCCACGAAAGAGAACGTGCGCATTGGAGCAGGGCGCAGGCCAGCGGCGCCCGTCCACGAAAGAGAACGTGCGCATTGGAGCAGGGCGCAGGCCAGCGGCGCCCCTACACGAAAGAGAACATGCGCATTGGGTGCCAGATGTCGGTCCAGGGCCGGAAAATCTGGATGCGCCCGGTGGTTTCGTGTAGGGGGCGCCGCTGGCCTGCGCCCGGTGGTTTCGTGTAGGGGCGCCGCTGGCCTGCGCCCTGTAACCCTGCGCGCGGCATGCCCCTCTGTCGGATCTCCCCCGATTTTGTATCAACCAATGCCGCAAGGGATCGCCCCTACATTTCCGTCCTCTGATGGAACAACACGTGGGATGGAACAGGATATCCAGCACGCCGACGCCGTTGTGTTGATCGCCTGACCGGACATGTAGGGGCGATCCCTGGCGGTCGCCCTGTTCCAACCACGCGCGGCAGGCCAGGCCACGCGCGCTTGTGACCCTGGTGCCATCACGCCCATGGTTCCTTCGGCGATAAAAAAAACGGTGAGCAGGGCAAGCACTGTCAACCCGGCACTCATCCATCCCGGCTTATTTCGTGACGGGAGTCTCTGGCATATGTTCAACCGTTGGCGGATTGATCAATGGGTAGAAGTTGATCGACCAGCCCATGCCGAAAGCGTGCGGAACCAGCACACGCGCCGTATCCTTGTTCCAGAACGTTTCGCGCAGGCGCTCGATGGTCGGCCGGCGAAAATCGTAGGGAATGCCATAGAGCGTTCCATGCCATGTTCGCTCCTCTGGCGGCAATTTCCATTGCTCGCGAATAGCTAAGCCCATCAATGTTGCGATCCCGATGATCACCATCGCGTCGCCCACTGTGGGTTGCTTCTTCTTATGCCTGGCCATGTTCTTTATCTCCTTCGCTCTGTCAGATAGTCATCATTCAAGCTCTCATCTTTTTCGCCAGGAGGCGGAAAGTGCTTTATAGCAATAAGCTATAATGGATAATAACATATTGCTATTTCCTTTGTCAAGAAGTAGCCCACAAGATGGATAAGCAGAAATTCGGTGGTGGCAAGTTTCTCTGTAGGGGAGATGTCTTGCCAACGAATTTGTTGGAGTCAATGTGCTTCGGCTCCCCTCGCCCGCCGGCAAGGCCTGCGTCCTGGGTGGGTGATCTCACTCTTTATCGGAAGAATGGGAGGCAGAGAGGGCCTGTTCCACGACGTGCAGCAGGTCATCGACATCAAAGGGCTTAAACAAAACAGGAATGCCTTTTTGCGTCAAAATAGGCTCCTGGTCCTTCACATCCTGGAGGGCGGCGGTACAGATCACCACAGGAATATCTTTGGTGGGGCGGTGTAATCTCAGCTTCTGCAACAAGGTCCAGCCAGTCTGCCGTCCTTGCGTCAGGAAGTCTAACAGAATGAGGTCCGGCTGAAGACGTTCAATCGTAGCCACATCTTCAAAGACGATCTCCGCCGTGGTCACGCGATAGTTCCCTTCACCCTCTAAGATCAGACTCATCAACTCTAAAATAGCTGGGTCGTCGTCAATAATCAAAATATGGGGTCTGGTCTCGCTCATCGTCTCCTCCTGCACCAGGGCTTTGGAGTGTACCCGTTTTGCCTGTTTACTCGCTTTTCAGCAGTACCGAAGAGAGGGCATAAAGCTGGGCGTTTCCTCACTTCAGGACAAAGGATCGCG
>JALYTT010000441.1 GCA_030854145.1 Chloroflexota bacterium
AGAAGTGGACCATGCCCATTCGAAACTGGTTGCCTGCTCTCACCTGTTTTGCCATTGAATTTGGAGAGAGATTCCCTCAATAAACAAAAACGCATACACAAAATACTTGACAGACTCCCTTGTTTCGTCATTTAAAAAGGGAGCATTACAAAAATGGATGGGCACTTGATATACTTACGTTATCTACGCTTTTAGAGTCTCGCGGCACTGCTATACTTACCTCAAAGAGTTGGCAGTCAACCTTTTTAAAAGAGTACCTAAGCCGCACCTATATAGAACAAGGCAGTGTGTTCTTACAAGAGATACATCGATTAAGAGAACTACTGGAGGGAATAGCAGGATGGAAATGAACGAGATCGCAAAATATATCTATGAAATTGGTCAGCTAAAACGTGTGAAGCGCTCTGGGTGGTGGATGGCAGGCATCACTGATCCAGAAAGTGTTGCTGAACATACGTTTCGATCAGCCATTCTAGGATATGTGCTGGCCTCACTTGAGGGGGCTGACTCAATGAAAACAGCCATGATCTGTCTTTTCCACGATACAGGGGAAGCCAGAATTAATGACGTACATCGAGTTGCCAAAAGATATATAAACATCGGACGTGATGAGGAAAGGGCAATCACAGAGCAAATAGAGAGGCTACCAGAAAATATAGCTGAAACCATCGCTGTCCTTTTTGATGATTATGAAAGGAAAAAGTCTCTTGAAGGACAAATAGCTCATGATGCTGATTTACTTGAATGTATCTTCCAGGCGAAAGAATATCAAGCTCAAGGTTATAATGATACCGAAGATTGGATCACCAATTGCTATGCTGGTTTGGAAACTGAGTCTGCAAAGACCTTAGCAAAGGCTTGCCTTCAGACAGAACCCAAAGAATGGTGGCAAGGATTGAAAGTAAAAGGGTAAGTGGTAGTAGGTAGACTGTAGAAAACTGCCTTGATACTACTATTGGATAAGTGGACCAGAGATAGAAGAGGCCAAATACGGCTTTTCCTGGAAAAAGGTTTCCAGGATGGTATTGTCTTCATAACCTAGCGTTGTGTTTTTGATTTCCTCGAAAGGAAACCATCTGATGGCTTGCCCTTCAGTCAGCGCGATATCTTCAACATGGAAGGTAGCTTTTGACCAGAAGGTGTACTCGAAGCCATACGACCGCTGAGCAGCCACAAATAATGGCGCAGTCTCAAGTTCTACACCAAGCTCTTCTTTCATCTCACGAATGATACACTGCTCTGGAGCCTCGCCCTCTTCTAGATGTCCGCCAGGAAGGCTCCACATAGCGGGATATGCTATCGTTGGTGTATCGTCTCTGAGCTGCAAGAGGACTTGATTTTTGTCGTTCATAAGAATGATATTGGTGCTCTGTGATTTCATCTTAGCTCCTGTCTACCCTTTGGCTATTATCTTCTTTCTATGGAAAGTGCAAGGCAGGCTAATCTCGTGCCTGCTCTGTGACTGCCATGCGATCTTAGCTATGATGCTCATCAGAAAAGCTATCCGATTATCATCACGTTTGTATATTGATGGCAATACAATGCCTGGTGATATCTACCACCCCACGTCCATCAGCCCACGATGAACAATACGTAACGAGATTCTTCACTGCTTCACTGGCATTTGCAGGAGCCGTTGAAAAGCCGACAATACCCAGAAAAGGCATATCCCCGGCGCTATCCCCTACGCCGGCAATGGTGGGTAGCTCTACCGGTAATACGTCTGCCAGAGTATCAACAAGCCACCGTACTCCCGCTGCTTTGTCAATGCCCATAGGCGTGATATCTACGGCAGAAGCCGATCTAGTAACAAATGCCTCCAATTGATGCTTCGCTAGCATTTCCGTAACACTGCTATACATCTTTTCGACCCCTATAGGGGGTATTGGATGTAAACTCAGCATTACCTCTTTTCCTGGGACTCTGCGTGCTTGATTGGAGGTAATGACTTCTTCTGTCACTTTCTGTTTCACTTGATTGAACTGTGAGAGCGCCTCTGGTTGACTCAGAAGAGGATGCCATGCATACTCCTCATAAAGACCTCGATTAGGAAAATACAGTCCACAACCATTCTCAAAAATTGCTGGTAATCTTCCAGCAATTATTTGTGTGATAGCTTCTACAAACGCATGTTGGCGTCCACTACAAACTGTGATATAAGGAATGGGGTTATCTTCTCGCGCTAACTGATTTGCCATTCTAATCCAGCTCAGGGCTTCTAGATCGTAGGTATGCTCATTAAGGTTGAGGCAACCCTCTATGTCGGAAATAATGAGTTGGATCTTCTTTCTTTCTCTCTCAACGGGAATAGATGCTACCTCTGCTAATTCAGGGCTTCCCATTCAATCCAATACCTTTCCTCATTGCTCAACATATTATAGCAGATCACAGCGGCTCCAAGAAATGATACAGAATGACCCTGAACACACATCCCAAAGCGTCAAGCTTGCCAGAAGGGCTATGACCATCCGTGAACATTATTTCAGTGGCACACAATGTTGCCAATGCGCGCCGCGCCGTGCTATATTACGGTCTCACGTTCGATTTCTACACCCGTGTATCTCGTATAGTGAGGAAGAGTACAGCAGGATGGTTTTCCAGGAACCAAAACGTGGCAAGCAAGCGGCACACAGCCATACACATATATTTACAGCCAACGCGCAGCAACTCGCGGCCATCGCTCACGCCCAGGGGCCGGCAGCCTTTGTAGCGGCGGCAGGCACCGGCAAAACATCGATCCTCGTCCAGCGGCTGGTCCGCCTGATCGCCGACGAAAAGGTTGAGCCGGAACTGATCTTATGCGTGACCTTTACGCGGGCGGCCGCCAACGAGATGGAGAAACGCGCCCTCAAAGCGCTGAAGGCACGCGGACTGGCCGCCGGCGATGTGAAGGGGCTGCGCGTGGTGACCTTTCATGGCCTGGGACATCAGATGCTGCGCGAGAAGCTCAAATGGAAGCCCCAGGAACTGAACCAGCGCCTGGTGAGCGGCGATCCGCGCCAGTGGCTGGCCGAGGACATCATACGCCCCTGGCGCAGTAACCGCACCAGGGGCATGAACTGGGATGTCGAGATCCTGGATGTGCTGAACGCGGTGGATCGCGCCAAAGAAGGCCTTGTCAGACCAGAGGCGGCGGCGACGTTCTTCCGCTCGCAGATGGGCATCGATATGGAACTGGCCGAGCGCTACCAGGAGTTCTTTACGCGCTACGAGCAGACCAAGCAGAAAGAGAAGCTCTACGACCTCTCCGACCTGATCTACGTGCCGCTGCTGCTGTTGGAGAGCAGCCCGGCCTTCCGCAAGAGCTGGCAGGGACGCTACCTCTACCTCCAGGTTGACGAGACGCAGGACACCAACCCATCGCAGTACCAGCTCGTCCAGCACCTAGCCGCGCCACACCACAATGTGGTTATCGTGGGTGATCCCGATCAGGCAATCTACCAGTTTCGCGGTGCCAGCCCGGAGGCCTCGATCCTCTCGTTTAGCAAGATGTATCCCCACGGCAAGATCTACCTTATCGAGCACAACTACCGCTCGACGCCGCAGATCCTGGAGGCCGCCAACAACCTGATCAGCCATAACGAGGCCACACCTGGCTTCAAGAAGGCCCTGCGCGCCACCCTGCCCGCCGGCGCGCCCGTGCAGGTCACCGCCTACGACGATCAGGAGAGCGAGGCCGACGGCATTGCCACCCGCGTCGCTACGCTCAAGCGCACCTGGCACGAACAGCAGGAGCCGCTCTCATATCGCGATATCTTCGTGCTGTCGCGCACCAATCATCACCTGGCCTCCCTGGAGATCGCTATGGCGCGCAATAGCATCCCCTATCGCACCGTCGGCGGCTCATCCTTCTTCAAGCGCAAGACCACCCGCGATATACTGGCCTACCTGGCGTTGATCGACGGCGTGCGCATCCAGCAGGACTACCTGGCGGCGCGCAATGGGCCGCAGCCAGCCAGGTGGGACGATGTCTTCACGCCCATCCACTGCGGCGAGCAGAACACAGCCTTCCGCGTGGTAGCCAATATCCCCTCGCGCGACTATTTCACACGCACCACAAAGTCATCCCACCGCTTTACGCCAACGTTCTTCGGCACGCTGAGCGCGCAGGCCGGCGGACGACCCCTGCTCCAGTTCTGTGAAGAGCAACCCTACGTGGTGCCAGGAGAACAGCAGCTCGCAATCAAAGACTTCATCAAGCTCATCAAGGGAGTGCAGGCACAGTGCCATAACCAGCCTGCCGAGGCCATCACGCTGCTACGCCAGGCAGCCTACGATCTGCACCTGCGGCTCAGCGACGGCAAGCACAGCGACGAGGAGCAGGAGGACGAGCCGGGGGCGCCCAAACACCGCGACGAGGCGAAGCTGGAGGCCCGCTACGATGAGCTGGAAGAGCTGCTACAGATTGCCAGGCGCTACCACAGCATCCGCCACTTTCTCACCGGCATGGCGCAACTCAAGGAGCAGGCCGAGACCAGCAGCAAGAACAAGCGCGACTGTGTCCACCTGATGACCGTCCACCAGGCAAAGGGCCTGGAGAGTCCCGTGGTCTTCGTGATGGGCTTGACGGAGGGCATCTTCCCCCACCGGCTCTCGTATACCATGGCCGAGGACGGCCCCATCGTGCTCTCCGGCCTGGCCGAAGAGAGGCGCCTGGCCTACGTGGCCTTCACGCGCGCTCAGAATTTCCTATTTCTCACATGTATCCTCCGTTACCGGGGTAGTGACGCTATTCCTTCGCGCTTCATCCAGGAGGCTAGCCTTAGTCCAACCGGCGAAGACGGCACGTTAAATCCATACCTGATGTACCGCGATGGCGCTCCACGCAAGCTAAGCCCGCTGGTCACAACGCCCACATTATTTGAAGGGTAGTGACTTGACTTCCTGACAGACCCATGGTATTCTTTGGCACAGGAAAATGTAACAGCAGTTTCAAATCGGTAGCATAATGGAGTGCTACGTTCGTTGAACGGTTTGACACGCTCTAGCGTATCAGGAGGATTACCGTGGACTTTCGTATCTCTCTCGTTGGGTTACTGATAGGTATCCTTGTTGGCCTGACAGGCATGGGGGGCGGCTCTCTGCTGGCGCCGATCATGATCCTCTTTTTTCGGATACCGCCCGTGTGGGCAGTTGGAACCGATATTGCCTATTCTACTGTGACCAAAGCCGTTGGCTCGATCGTGCATATCCGCCAGAAGGATGTCAACTTTAAGGTGGCGCTCTGGCTGGCCTGCGGTAGCGTACCCGCCACGTTGCTAAGCATTGGCCTGGTACAATATATCCGCAAACACTATGGAGACACCGTCAACGGAGTCATCATCCACGCCATTGGTTTTACGCTGCTCTTCGTCGCCATCATGCTCCTCATCAAGCCGTACTTGATGAAGTCCCTTGAACGCAGAAAGCTAGTAGCGGACAAGCAGAGAACCACACAGGGCGAAGCTGCGAGCGTCGAGAAAGAGGGCCTGTGGGCCAGGCGCTACCGTCCCCTGGTCACGATACTGGTCGGCGCGGTCGTCGGCTTCCTGGTCGGCCTGACCTCGGTGGGGAGCGGCACCTTGATTATCGTCTCGCTGGCCTTCCTCTACCCCCGGCTCACGCCGAAAGAACTGGTCGGCACCGATATCTTTCAGGCCTTTATGCTGCTGACGGCCGGTGTTGTCGGCTATATCAGCGCCGGAACCATCAACTGGCCCATCGTCGGCTTGCTGCTGCTCGGTTCGCTGCCGGGCGTGGTGATCGGCAGCCGGGTCAGCAAATATATGCCGGACCGTTTCATGCGCCCGGTATTAGCCACAGTGCTGGTAATCTCCGGATGGAAGCTGATCTAGTTGGAGCATGGCGCCCGTGAGGGGCAATGCCATTCAAATACGAAGAACCAGCTCAGGCAAAGGGGCAGGAGAAGCATACAACGGACAAATAAAATCATCTTAGCTCACGGTCTCCCATAAGGGCAAAATGTCCGCCTGTGGAT
>JALYTT010000442.1 GCA_030854145.1 Chloroflexota bacterium
ATCTATTCATATATAAAATGACTTACATAATCTGATGGTCTCCCTCTTGACTGGTGGTGGAGAATGGAGGAAGAACGTTTGAGAAGAGGGAGGACCAAGCAATGGAAGAAGAGAAAATAGCCCAAGCCGGGTCATTCTGCTGGAATGAAGCATGTGCAAACTATGGACAAGTAGGAAAAGGAAATGTCATAAAAAATGGTAAAACGGAGAAAGGAGTACAACGCTACCGATGCCAAACATGTAAGCAGACGTTTACAGAAACCAAGGGAACGCTATTCTACCGATGTCGCCATGAACGCGAGGAAATAGTAGAATGTCTAGCAATGGTAGGAGATCGGAATAGTTTAGCGGCAATTCACCGTATAAAGGGGGTCAAAGAAGAAACCGTCTGTCGGTGGATGGAGCGAGCAGCAACGCAGATGGAGCAGAGAGAAGAGGAACTGGTGAGATCAAAGAAGCTCAGTCGAGTGCAAATGGATGCGTTGTGGACGTATGTGGGCCACAAAGGAGAAAAGGGGGAAGACCAGAAGAAGAAGCCCAAGGAACGTTTTGGAGAGGAACCGCCATCGACATGGATACTCGTTTGAGGGTAGGACGAGCAATAGCCAAGACAGAAGAAGAAGTTGCGCCCGAGTTAATGGAACAGGTGAAAAGGCATCAACCAGAAGGACTCCCACCAGCTCTGGCTACTGATGGAAAAGGTGCCTATCGGGAAGCTATGCTGGAAACATGGGGAAGAATACCTGAATACAGTGGAAAAGGAAGACCACCAACTGAACTTAAACCAGGAAAAGATTGGCAATATCTGCAAATAATTAAGAAGCGAGAGGGAAGCAAACTTGTGAGTGTGACTAGCAAAGTGATCTATGGGGATCCTGAAGAGGTTAAAAAGAAGTTAGGGGAACATACAGCATATGTAGAAAGAACCAATTTGACATCACGCCAGATGAATGGAAGGTTGGTACGCAAGACGCTTTCCTTCTCAAAAGAGGTTCGTTTCCTCAAAGCTGCTAGCACACTTGAAGATGCTCTTTACAACTTTACTCGTCCTCTCAAGACATTACGTATTGAATTGGAAAAACCCTCAAAATACACTCGTTGGCAACAACAAACACCTGCTATGGCTGCTCAACTCACAGACCATATTTGGACTGTTAAGGAGCTTTTGAGTGTTCTATTCGTTCCACATGTCACCAACATTTAATGGGGAGACTATCGAGATATCCGTTATAATAATAAGCATACAAAAAGCAATGCAGGTCAGAGGGAGGAATATATGCAAGATCCAGGAGAGATGAAGCGGTATCATCAACAGAAACCTGTCCACGCGACGCGGCGCTGCCACGAATGCAATGAAGAGGCGCTGGGACGTTGCCCGGACTGTCACCACGGCTTCTGCCAGGACCACTTCCCTAAGCAGCAACACTCGCCTTGCGCCGAAAAACAGATGAAGATGGCACAGACGCAAGTTTGCTACGTCTGTGGTACACAGGTCTATCCCGACCAGTGGTCCCTCTCGAAGACCTCGCACTTCGTCGACCAGTTCGTCTGTCGGGGATGCGGGCGCTACGTCTGCGATGAACTGCATACACAGCGCAAAACAGAGGATGTGGCGATCACACGCGAGGGCCTGCGCGGCCACCGTTACCAATATACTAATCGTTACTGCGATATGTGCTCACCACTGTATAGAATTGGTGGACTCAAAGGACTGGCAACCGCGATCACCGTAGTCGGAACGGTTGCAGCAGGCGTATTTTTCTACTTGCATCCTTAAAGTCTCCATAGAGAAAGGGAACGAGGCGGTGAAGCATCACTCGTCTCACGGTAGCAATTCATGGTTTTGTCATCAACGGTTCAAAAAACACTTTTACGTCATCAACAGGTGATCTATACGACACTACGCTCGGCAGTCGAACAAGTAGCAAATACCAATACAAGCAAGCTGCACCCATTCTACGGGCAGATGCAGTATCACCTGGGTTGGGTGGATACCCACTTAGCGGCAACAAAAAGCAATCCAGGCAAGCTGCTGCGCCCAACGCTGCTCCTGCTGGCCTATGAAGCGGCGGGCGCTTGGGGACTTGCAGATACTGAAAATTCCGCGTATCTCGAACGCGCGCTACCAGCCGCCGCCGCCATCGAACTCACCCACAACTTTACCTTGATTCACGACGACATAGAGGATAGTGACGCGGAACGCCGCCACCGCTCCACATTATGGAAAGTATGGGGTATTCCCCAGGCGATCAATACGGGCGACGGCATGTTCGCGTTGGCCCGCCTGACGCTCTGGAACGTCCTGGCAAAGGGCGTGGAGGGTGATATCGCGGCCCGCCTGGGTGCAACGCTCGATCGCGCCTGCCTCGTCCTGGCGGAGGGTCAATACCTGGATATCAGCTTCGAGGAGCAGCAGACTATCTCGGTTGCTATGTATGTCGATATGATCAACCGCAAGACTGGCGCGTTGATGGCGTGTGCCGCCGAGATGGGCGCACGCCTGGGCACGCGCAACGAAGAGACGATCGAGCGACTGCGCAGCTTCGGCGAGGCGATGGGCATTGCCTTCCAGGTGCGCGACGACCTGCTCGGCATCTGGGCCACAACGGCTGAATCGGGCAAGACGCCCGCTGGCGATGTGTACCGACGCAAAAAAAGCCTGCCGGTGCTCCACGCGCTAGAACACGCCAATGCACAGGAGCAGGCAAGATTGCGCGGAATCTATCAGCAAGACGAGCCGATTACGACGCGACAGGTGGAGGATGTGCTGGCGATCTTTGAGCAGACGCACACAAGAGCCTATTGCCGCGAGTTCCTGGCGCGGCAATGCCAGCTTGCCTATACGGCCCTGAATAGTATCCCTCTTTACGATAGTCCGGTCTCGGTCCGCGCACGCGACGATATGGCGACCCTGGTCCACTTCGTGGAAGAGGCCGCTCTGTAGGAGCAAGAGGGCGGCACGGGCTTATAAAGCGCGCCCCTATCACATAATAAGCAGCGTGGTATTATAAAATGCATCATTGTGTGCAAATAGTATGATATGCGTGGAAATTGTGTGTTTACATCAATTTCCACAACGTGACGGTATTGCCAGAGGCTGATGCCAGTTGATCGCCTTTGGGCGACCAGGTGAGGCTGCGTATTGTCTCGTTCTGTCGGGCGGTTACGATGGGCTTTTGCTGATCGTGCGCGGGATACCAGACGGTGACTTTTCCATCACCGGTGCCGACCGCGAGGAAGCGCGCATCGAGGGACCAGGACAGCGTGTGTACGGGCGCGGGCGCAACCTGCAAGGTCAGAGGCGTATCGACGCATTGATTGGCGATCGTCGCGTTGGCCTGCTGCTGACAGGTCAGGCCGTTCCAGATGCGCACGGCACCATCGCTGCCGCCAGCCGCCAGTTGCATGCCGGTGGGTGCAAAGGCCAGGGCGGACACAGGAGCCTTGATATCGTACCCTCCATGCAGCTCCTGAGCGTTCACGCTATTCCAGACGCGTATGACGCCCCCCTGGGTAGCCGAGGCGATAGATTGACCATCAGCCGACCAGGAGATGCCTGAAACAGGGGTCGTGTGGCGCATAAATCGTGTCTGCGCCTGGTAGTTATTTGTGTTCCAGATAATGACGCGGGTATCCTGTGAGGCCGAAGCGGCCTGCATCTGATTATGCGCGTCCCAGGTAACGCTGGTAACGGCCTTCGCATGATGATGGAGTGCCACCCGCGTCGCGTTCTGTACGGTGTAAAAAGCAACCTGATTCAGCGCGCCCGTCACCAGACGTTGCGCATCCGTGGACCAGGCGAGCGCCATCACCGCGCCTGAATGGGGAAGATCGTGCAGCACCTGGCCGCTGGGCGACCAGATCAATACATGTGTATCATCCGATCCGCTCGCCAGCATGGTACCATCGGAGGACCAGCCAACGGCGCGCACCGTCTGTTGATGATTATTAAAAGTAAAAACCGCCTGGGCCGTGGTAGGAAAAGGGGCCTTTTTGGGAGCCTGTGCGGGTTTTGCTTTATTCGTAGTAGCAGGTTGCGCCGGAACAGTTGTCTGTTTGACGGTATTTCCGTGGAGCGCGCCCGTGGTGTACGCGTGATAAGCGGCGTAGCCCAGGCCAGCGCTACCAATGCCCAATACAGCGCCACCAAGCAACACAACGGCGCGCCGCGACCACCTGCGCTCTTTCTTCTCAGTCAGCGGCAAAGTGCCCGAGGTATACTCAGCATTGAATGGCGCGAGAGGCGCGAAGCCCGCCGCATCAGCGATAGTCACAGCCGAATGCAGCACTGGATCGGGCTGAACGCGGCCACTTTGTGCAGGCGTTGCCCCGCCGCCACTTAACGGCACGTACACATCCAGCGCCAGCCTTGCCCCAGGTCCCACACCGGAAGCCAGCAGCGTCGTGTTCGCGGGCAAAACGCGTCCGCCGGACGCGTGTCGGAGCATATAGACCAGCTTTTTGCCAGAGTGGTCCGTCTCCGGCAGCCGCAACTCCTCAACCAGCGCCGGGACGAGCGCCCCCACAGGCGCGTCGGCAATCACCTCTACCGGACGCACGGAACCGGAGGCGTTCTCTTCTATCAAGACTTCAAGCTTTTGCATACATCTTCCCCTTTTCTCAATTGCCTACAAGTGTATCACGATGACTCATCTTTTCTTTCACCAATAAGAAAAATGGGCTATCAGGAAGTCATATTCACACGGTATAATATTCACGTCTATCTATTTATCTAGCCTCTTCAGGAAGGATGTCTGCGGTGAGAAAGCGTGTGATAATGGCTAACCCGTCGCAAATCGCAGGGTTTCCAACCCTGGTGCATAGGCGGGTTTGCGTGGCTTCAGCCAGAAAGTCCTGTTCCATTTGCATAGCCCCGCCTTTCCTGCTATACTGTCTCTGTAATCCATTCGTACACGAACAAGTTAATACTGTTTGCAGGTTCCGCGATAAATCGTTCTCGCGGGTAAAAGCAGGAACGTCCCAATCGTTCGCTGTACCAGCCGATACACCGGGAGTTGTTAGAGGCCCACAAGCCGACCGGGGTGGTTGCAACGGATCATTGGCTCGGACGGAGCCTTCAGGAGATTTCGGTTTCCTGAGAAGCCTCTGGGTTTTCAACCCAAGGGGAGTCGTCACACGGCTCTGTTACGGCATTGTCTTCGCGTGCCTGCTCCTGGCATCGGTAACGCTGCAAGCAGCCGCGTCGATACCAGTACAGAAGCAGAGCAATGTGGCGAACACAACCGATTTCCCGACGGTTGATCCGAATTATGTGTATAACCAGCTTGCCTTTATGGTGACAACCTTCCAGCATCGCGAGGCTGGCTATCGCGCGAGTGCCGCCGGGCACGATGGCTTCGCCAACTACTGGGCGCAGGAGATGGCGCGAGATCTGGCGGGGCTGGGTCCACAGGTGCGCCGCGACCCGTTTTCAATCAAGGGTTGGCTAGGGCGACCAGCAGACGCGCAGGCGTTCAATATTGAGGTCAGCGTCCCTGGCGCGGTGCATCCTGAACAGGTGGTGGTCATCGGCTGCCACTACGATGGCATGGCGATCTCGACGCAATCTGCGAACGACGATGCCAGCGGTTGCGCTATAGAACTCGGCGTTGCCAGAGCTATGGGCAACTATTGGCGCAGTCACCATACCTATCCAGCGCGCACCCTGCGCTTCGTCATCTTCGACGCCGAGGAGCAGGGTATCTTCGGCTCGTTCCACTACCTGGACAGCACAATCAATGGCGATACGCGTAACCTTGTTGCTATGTTCAACGAGGAGCAGAACGGCATCGCCTACCCATTGCGCTACCTTGGACGCCTGACCAACCCGCTGCTCCCTTTTTATATCTATCTGACGCCCCTCAACAATACCGATCTGTACCCGGAGCAGGAACGACTCTCGCCGACGCAGCGCGCCAATATTGTCAGCTTCCGCGCCTTAATGCAGCAGGCCGTGCCCGCCG